>NZ_SOFX01000011.1:0-480523 GCF_004402745.1 Cryobacterium sp. TMN-39-2 | reverse complement strand
GACGAGGATGCCGCGGAGAATATCGGCACGTTTCTGACCGCCGTCGCGTTCATCGAGGATCTCGCCGGGCACGAGTTCGCCGGCCTCGATGCGCTGCTGTTCGTCCGCGGACGGGAACGCGGGTGCGCTGCGCGCGGACTGGAACGTGTTGAACAGGTTTTGCATGATGCCCTTGAGCTCCGGGGGCACCCCGCCGCGCAGCGGGTGCAGGCCTTGGCTGAGTTTGCCGAACGAGAACGTGGATTTGGCCTCGAGGATCTCCGCGGTGGGCGCGGCCCCGTCCGGGTTCAACACCGCCTGCCACGTCGCCGCCATCTCCCGAATCCGGTCCGCCGGGAAGGTGAACCCCGCCGACGCACCCAGACGCCGGACCGGCCCCGTGCAGACTATTCCGGCGCCGGCGCCGGCGTCGGCGTCGGCGTCATCGGCATCGGTGGCGGTGGCGATGTCGCCGGGGCCGGGGGTGCGGCCGAATACCGACCCGGTTGCCGATTCCACCAGCTCGGCCTCACCACCGTCCACCAGCGACTGGTCCGCGTCGAAGCGGCCGTGCACTTTGTAGTCGGCCAGGCCCTTGACGATGTTCTCCGCCGCATCAAGACCGATCTCCCCGGCCGCCAAGGCTGCGGCCACGAACGGGAACTCCGGCTCGAGGACCGTGCCGCCCAGCATCCGCGGGGAGACCTTCTCGCCCAGGGCCACGCGTCGTTTCATCTCCGGCACCGACGTGCCGGTCAGCCCGATCAGCAGATCATTCTGGTGCGACGCCCCCAACCGCCAGGCCAACGACTCCGTGCCCAGCCCCGTGCGGGACCGGTAACCCACCA
The DNA here is from genome assembly GCF_004402745.1 of Cryobacterium sp. TMN-39-2. Taxonomy (NCBI): domain Bacteria; kingdom Bacillati; phylum Actinomycetota; class Actinomycetes; order Micrococcales; family Microbacteriaceae; genus Cryobacterium; species Cryobacterium sp. TMN-39-2. Next base: position 479,696 of record NZ_SOFX01000011.1, on the reverse strand, counting down.
CGGTCGCCGTGCTAACCCGGGCCGCATCCACCGGCCGACCGGTGCGCTCGACCATCTGCGTCAACGCGACCACCTCCGGGTCACTCAACGCGTTCACGTCGATGGAGTCCATCACCGCCATCACCGTCCGCGCCGCGTCATCCAACGCCTGGAGCTTCTGACCGAACGCACCGGTATGCGCGCGCTGCACCCCGGGCAGCTCGGCCGGATCCCGCCACTCGGGCCGCGGCTTAGACGGGCCCCGACCGGTCTGGCCGGGACGGGACGAGCCCGTGGCAGGCCCAGCCGCAGTGTCGGCTGCAGCGGCGGCCTTCGTGCCGGAGGTGCCGCGCAGACTGTGGGCATCTAGTGCCGTGAGGGGATCTGGACCGGACAGGCCGGTGTTCCAGTCGTGCAGGTTGGGACCGGTGGGAGTCGTTCCCGTCGGTGCGGTGGAGCCACTATCCAGCTCGTCGTCCATACCCCCATTCTCTCACGAATCGCACCTATATGCGAGGAAATGTCAGCAAATTCTCGAGCACATATCGAACACAGTTCTGAGCTGAAAGGGCGGGCAGCGAGGGTCTCGACAGGGTCGACCGATGGGTGGGGTCGGTCGCCCTCGAGGACAGGTTCCAGGGCCTGCTGCGACCGGACCCGACCGGGCGCTCGGTTAGAAGCCCAGCCGACCGAGCTGCTTCGGGTCGCGCTGCCATTCCTTGGCGACCTTGACCCGCAACGAGAGGAATACCCGCTTGCCGACGAGAGGTTCGATCTGCTTGCGGGCGCGCATGCCGACGTCTTTGAGCCGGCTGCCCGACTTGCCGATGATGATGCCCTTCTGGCTGTCCCGCTCCACGAAGAGGTTGGCGTAGATTTCGACGAGATCCTGGTCGTCACGTTCGATGATGTCGTCGATGGTCACGGCGATCGAGTGCGGCAGTTCGTCGGTGACGCCCTCGAGCGCCGCCTCGCGGATGTACTCGGAGATGCGCGATTCCAGGCTTTCGTCGGTGACGGCATCCGCCGGGTACAGCGGCGCGTCGCTGAGCGGCAGCAGGCGCAGCAGCTCGCTGCTGAGCACATCGAGCTGGATGCGGCTGGTCGCCGAGATCGGCACGATCGCCTCCCAGTCGCGCAGCTGCGAGACCGCGAGAAGCTGGTTGGCGACGCTGGTCTTGGAGGACATGTCGATCTTCGTGACGATGGCCACCTTCTTGGCGCGCGGGAAGTTGTCCAGCTGTTCGTTGATGAACTTGTCGCCGGGGCCGATCGGCTCGTTGGCCGGGATGCACAGGCCGACGACGTCGACGCCGCTGAGCGTCGACTGCACGAGACTGTTCAACCGCTCACCGAGAAGCGTGCGGGGCCGGTGGATGCCGGGGGTATCGACCAGGATCAGCTGGCCGTTCTTCTGGTGCACGATGCCCCGGATGGCGCGGCGGGTGGTCTGCGGCTTCGACGAGGTGATCGCCACCTTCTCCCCCACCAGGGCGTTCGTCAGGGTGGACTTGCCCACGTTGGGGCGCCCGACGAAGGATACAAATCCCGCCCGGAAATCAGGTTCTTGTGTCATTGCCGTGTGCTCCTTCGGTGTCCGGCATTCCCAGGAATGCGGACTGTGCGTTTCTCAACGCCTTGTCTGGTTCAACCAGCACTGTGCTGATTCGTTTGCGTCGACCCTCGGTTCGCTCCGCGGTGAGGATCAACCCGCTGGTTCTGGCTTCGGAGCCGGCGACCGGCAACCTGCCGAGCGCCTTGGCCAACAGTCCGCCGACGGAGTCGACCTCGTCGTCGTCGAGGTCGAGGTCGAAGAGTTCGCCGAGTTCGTCGACGGGCAGGCGGGCGCTGACCCGGAAACGGCCGTGGCCGAGATCCTCGATCTCGACGACGTCCCGGTCGTACTCGTCAGAGATGTCCCCGACGAGTTCCTCGATCAGGTCCTCGAGGGTGACCAGGCCGGCGATGCCGCCGTATTCGTCGACGACCATGGCCAGGTGGTTCGACTCCAGTTGCATTTGGCGCAGCAGCGCGTCGGCCTTCTTGGACTCCGGCACGAACTGGGCGGGTTTGGCGAGTTCGCCCACCCGCAACGTCTCGAGGTTGCGGGGCCGTTCGTAGACCAGCCTGGACACGTCCCGCAGATACAGGATGCCTGTCACGTCGTCGACTTCGCCGTCGACCACGGGGACCCGGGAAAAGCCCTTGCTGAGGAACAGACCCATCGCCGCACCGACGCTGGAATCGGCGTCGATGGTGACCATGTCGGTGCGCGGGATCATGAGCTCGCGCACGACGGTCTCACTGAACTCGAAAATCGAGTGGATCAGCTCGCGGTCGTCTTCCTCGATCACGTCGAGTTCGGTGGCCTCGTCGACCATGCTCAGCAGCTGGTCCTCTGAGGTGAACGTGGCAAGCCGGCTGCGGCCGGGGGTCACCCGGTTGCCGAGGGCGACGAGGGCGTTGGCGACCGGGCCGAGAAGCACCCTGAGGAAGTGCACGAGGACGGCAGTGAGCGTGAGCAGGGTCTGCGGATGCGCCCGACCGACGCTGCGGGGGCTCGCACCGACGAGGACGAAGGACACCGCCGTCATCAGCAGGGCCGACAACAGCAGGGCAAGCCAGATCGCGTCGATGGTCGTGGCGAAGACCAGGGTCACCAGCACCGCTGCGGTCGTCTCCGCGATGATGCGCACGAAGTTGATGGCGTTCAGGTGCGCGCCGGTGTCGGCGGCGATCGCGCTCAGGGACCGCTTGGATCGCGCCGTCACGGCGAGCTCGGCGATATCCGCCCTGGACTGGGACATGATCGCCGCATCGACGGCGGCCATCAGCCCGCCGAAGGCGACGAGCAGGATGGCGGCGGCCAGGAACCACCCGACGATCATCGGGGCCGGCGTCGTTCCTGCATGGCGAAGCCGATCAGGATGTCGCGCTGGATGCCGAACATTTCCTTCTCTTCGTCGGGCTCGGCGTGGTCGAAACCGAGCAGGTGCAGCACGCCGTGCGCGGTGAGCAGCAGCAGTTCGTCGAGGGTGCTGTGGCCGGCGGTTTCGGCCTGACCCTGGGCCACCTGCGGGCACAGCACGATGTCGCCGAGCAGACCCGGCGGGGTCTGGGCGTCTTCGGTGCCCGGGCGCAGCTCGTCCATCGGAAAACTCAGGACGTCGGTGGGACCCGGCTCGTCCATCCACTGCACGTGCAGCGCTTCCATAGCGCCCTCGTCCACGAGGACGATGGCCAGTTCGGCGTCGGCATGCACATGCATGGTGTCCAGCGCGAAGGCGGCGAGGCGCTGGATGGTGGCTTCGTCGACCGGGATGGCCGACTCGTTGTTGATTTCGATGCTCAACTGGATCTCCGTTTCGGGGTGCGATCGCGCGGGTTCCCCTGGTGCGGAGCGCGGGAGGCGAAGTCGCGGGCCTGTTCGCTTTCGTAGCGTTGGGCCTGCTTCTGCGAGTCGTATTCGGTGTAGGCGTCGACGATGCGGCCGACGAGGCTGTGGCGCACGACGTCGGCGCTGGTCAGGCGCACGAAGGCGATGTCGTCGATGCCGTCGAGAACCTTGGTGACCAGGCGGAGGCCGCTGGCGCCGGCGGGCAGGTCTACCTGGGTGATGTCGCCGGTGACCACCATCTGGGAGCCGAAGCCGAGGCGGGTGAGGAACATCTTCATCTGCTCCGGGGTGGTGTTCTGTGCTTCGTCGAGCACGATGAACGCCGAGTTGAGGGTGCGGCCGCGCATGTAGGCCAGCGGGGCCACCTCGATGGTGCCGGCCGCGAGGAGCTTGGGCACCAGCTCGGGGTCCATCATCTCGAACAGGGCGTCGTAGAGAGGCCGCAGGTACGGGTCGATCTTGTCGGTCAAGGTGCCGGGCAGGAAGCCGAGCCGTTCGCCGGCTTCGACGGCCGGCCGGGTGAGGATGATCCGGTCGACCTCCTTGCGCTGCAGGGCCTGCACGGCCTTGGCCATGGCGAGGTAGGTCTTGCCGGTGCCGGCAGGGCCGATGCCGAAGACGATGGCGTTCTCGTCGATCGCGTTGACGTAGTCGCTCTGCCCGAGGGTCTTAGGCCGCACGGTGAGGCCACGCGAGGTGAGGATGGCCTGCCCGAGCACCGTCGAGGGGCTGGAGGTCGCGTCGGCCCCGAGCATCCTGGCGGAGGTGCTCACCTCGGACTCGCCGAGGTCGGCGCCGGTGCGGAGCAGCAGCTGGAGCTCCTCGATCAACCGCACCACGGCCTCGACGGAGACCGCCGCGCCGGTGAGGGTGACCTCGTTGCCGCGCACGTGCACGACGACATTGGGGTATTCCTTCTCGATGGTGCTGAGGAACCGGTCCTGCGGGCCGAGCAGGCGCACCATGGCGACGCCGTCCACCAGGAGCTTGCGCACCACGTCGAGCGCACCGCCGTCAGGAGTTTCGGCGTCAGAGGGCAGCAAGCGTGCCCTCCTCAAGAGCGCCGCCGAGGACGTGCGCGTGCACGTGGAAGACGGTTTGACCGGCCGAGGCTCCGGTGTTGAAGACCAGGCGGTACTCACCGGCGCAGTGTTCGTCGGCCACCCGGCCGGCCACGGCGATCAGCTCGGCCAACAGCGCAGGGTCCCCCGCGGCGAGTTCACCGACGTTGCGGTACTGCTGCGACTTCGTGGTCACCACGACGTGCACGGGCGCCTGCGGGGCGATGTCGTTGAACGCGATGATGTCATCGGTTTCCGCGACGATGGTCGCGGGAATTTCGCGCGCGGTAATGCGGCTGAAGATCGTGGGTTCTGCACCGGAGGAAGCCATGGTTCTATCTTAAGCGCTCCTACCAGCGCCCGAGGGTTGCGTTCAGGATGGCGACCGCGGCGGGACCGGCCGTCGAGGTGCGCAGCACGGTATCGCCCAGGCGCACCCGGCTGGCACCGGCCTGCTCGAGGATGTCCAGTTCACTCGGGGCGATGCCGCCCTCCGGCCCGACGACGAGCACGATATCCCGGTCGTCGGTGGGCACGGCGATCGCGGTCAACCTGAGCTCGGCGGTCGGCTCGAGCAACAGCATCCGGCTGGTCCCAGCGAGCTGGGCAAGCTGCTTGGTACTGGTCAGCGGCAGCACGTCCGGCAGCCACGGCCGGATGGACTGCTTGCTGGCCTCCCGCACGATGGCGGACCAGCGCGCCTGCCCCTTGGCGATCTTGACACCCTCCCAGCGGGCCACCGACCGGGCAGCGGCCCAGGGGATGACCCCGTCGACGCCGAGTTCGGTGGCGGCCTGCACGGCGAGTTCGTCGCGGTCACCCTTGGCCAGGGCCTGTACCAGCAGGATGCGCGGCACGGCCGGCGGCGTCCGGGTCACGGTGTCCACCCTCGCCGTGAGCTCGGCCGGTGCGGCCGACAGGACCGTGACGCCGAGCACCAGGCCGGCGCCGTTACCGAGCAGCAGGGTCTCGCCCGGGCGCACCCGGCTGACGGTGACGGCGTGCTTGGCCTCGGCCCCGGTGATGCTCACCGTGGCCCCGACCGCGGGGTCCGCGGTGGACGAGCCGTCGGCGGAGGCGCCGAGGGTCTCTGACAGGAAGAAGTGCGCCATCGAACGTTGTCCTAGCCGAGGAACCTGTCGCGGAGCTTCGCGAACAGGCCCTGCTGGAACTGGCTGAGGGCGGGCGCCGGAACCTTGTGCCTGGCGGCGAAGGCCTCGATCAGTTCCCGCTCCTTGTGGTCGAGCTTGGTGGGGGTGAGCACCTGCACGCCGACCCGCAGGTCGCCGCGGCCGTTGCCGCGGAGCCTCGTGACGCCGCGGTCCTTGACCGTGAGGATCTCGCCGGCCTGGACGCCGGGGCGCAGTTCCACTTCGATGTCACCGTCGAGGGCCTTCACCGTGGCCGTCGCTCCGAGGATCGCGTCGGTCATCGGCACCTCGAGGGTGCAGAGCAGGTCGTCACCGTCGCGGCTGAAGACGTCGTGGTGGCGCACCTTCATCTCCAGGTACAGGTCACCGTTCGGGCCACCGGCCGGCCCGGCCTCGCCGCTGCCGGGCATCTGCAGGCGCAGGCCCGTGTCCACGCCGGCGGGGATGTCGACCGGCACGGTGCGGCGGGCACGCACGCGGCCCTGGCCCTGGCAGGTGACGCACGGGGTGGCGATGATGGTTCCGTAGCCGCGGCAGGAGCCGCAGGGGCTGGAGGTCATCACATTGCCGAGCAGCGAACGCACGGCGCGCTGGATGCTGCCGGTGCCGTGGCAGATGTCGCAGGTGACCGGGGAGGTACCCGGCTGGCAGCAGGTGCCCGAACAGGTGGCACAGACGATCGCCGTGTCCACCTCGATGTCGCGGTGGGTGCCGAAGATGACCTCGTCCAGGTCGAGTTCGACGCGGATGAGCGCATCCTGGCCGCGTTCACGCCGGGATCGGGGGCCACGGCTGCCGCCGCCGCCCCCGCCGAAGAAGGTCTCGAAGATGTCGCCGAAGTTGCCGGCGTCGAAGCCGCCGCCCTGGCCGTTGCCGGAGCCGCCGCGGTCGTAGTTCTGGCGCTGCTTGGGGTCGCTGAGCACGTCGTACGCGTGCGTGACGGTCTTGAACCGTTCGGACGCCTCGGCGCCGGGGTTCACGTCGGGGTGCAGCTGGCGGGCGAGCTTGCGGTACGCCTTCTTGATTTCGTCGGTGCTGGCGTCGCGGGCGACGCCTAGTGCTTCGTAGTGGTCAGCCAAAGCTGGCTCTCCTTGGGGTTCTGGGGTGGGGAAGGCGGTCGAGATAGGTGTGGGGCGGCTAGTTCTCGCCGAGCAGTCGGGAGAGGTACCGGGCGACGGCGCGCACGGCCGCCATGTTGTTGGAGTAGTCCATCCGGGTCGGGCCGAGCACACCCAGGCGGGCGGCGTCGCCGCGGGAGGTATAGCCGCTGGTGAGCACGGAGGTCTCGCCGAGCCCGAACGGTGCGTTCTCCCGGCCGATGCTCACCGACACGCCGTGCTGGTCTGTGGCCATTTCGCCGAACAGGCGCAACAGCACCACCTGCTCCTCGATGGCCTCGAGAACCGGATAGATGCTCCCGGTGAAGTCTTCCTCGGTGCGCACGAGGTTCGCGGCTCCGGCCATGACCAGGCGGTCCTGCCGGTTCGCTCCGACCTGATCGCGCAGGGTGCCGGTGATGAGATCGACGAGCTCGGTCTGCTCCGGCGATCCCAGACCGGTCGGGCCGCTCAGGGCCGTGGCGGCCGCCGCCATGCCGAGGCCGCCGACGACGGCGTTCAGCCTGGAGCGCAGCTCAGCCAGGGCGGCTTCCTCGATCGGGCGCGGCAGTTCAACGACCCGTTGCTCCACCCTGCCGGAGTCGGTGATCAGCACCGAGAGCACCCGGGTGTCGCTGAGCGGCACGAGCTCGATGTGGCGCACCGTGGCCCGCGACAACGAGGGGTATTGCACCAGGGCCACCTGGTGGGTGAGCTGGGAGAGCAGGCGGACACTGCGGGCGAGGACTTCGTCGAGATCGGCGGACTGGCCGAGGAAGACCTCGATGGCCTGCCGTTGGACGCCCGTGAGTGGACGCAGGTCGGCCAGGTGATCCACGAACAGTCGGTAGCCCTTGTCGGTGGGGATGCGCCCCGACGACGTGTGCGGCGCGACGATGAGTTCTTCCTCTTCGAGCAGGGCCATGTCATTGCGGATCGTGGCGGCCGAGACGCCGAAAGCGTGCCGGTCGACGATCGACTTGGACCCGACCGGTTCGCGGGAGGCCACGTAGTCCTGCACGATGACCCGAAGGACTTCGAGGCTGCGGTCTGATACCACTGGACGCTCGCCTCCCTCTCCCGTTTGTGCCGCCGACGGCTGGCACTCTCTTCGTATGACTGCCAATCATAACGCGGGCGTCTGGGATACCCGTTGCTCACGGACGAATTCGCGCAGTACCGTGGTGGCACACGTATCTCCGTGGCGGTACCACCGCTGTTTTTCATCGCTGAATCCACTTGCACGTCGAAGGGCATCGTCATGAGCTATCCCAATGGGCCTGGACAACCGACAGGGTCGGGCACCGCTGCTGCGCTGACTCCGGAGCAGGACAAGCTGTGGGCGTCCCTGGCGCACCTGGGCGGCATCCTCTCCTTCCTGCCGGCCCTGATCATCTGGCTGGTCTTCAAGGAGCGCGGGCGATTCACCGCCGGCGAGGCCAAGGAGGCGCTCAACTTCCAGATCACGCTGTTGATCGGCTATCTCGCCATCAGCGTGCTCAGCACCGTCCTGGCACTTCTCACCTTCGGCCTGCTGGCCGGGCTCGGCTCGCTCACCTGGGTGCTCTGGCTGATCGGCGCGATCCTCTCGGTACTCGGTTTTGTCAGCGCCCGCGACGGCCGCCCGTATCGCTACCCGTTCGCTCTGCGCCTGATCAACTAGCGCCCGATCAGCTAGTTTTCTCACTGCGGGCGCCCGAGACCGGCGCTATTCTGGTGACAGCTCGACCAGCACCATCCTCGCTCCCCCGAGCGCCCACGAAGGAGATTTAATGTCTGAGGCAACGCCTCCCCCCGCCAACCCGTACCAGGCACCCAGCCAGCTGAGCCCGGCCGACGAGAAGCTGTGGGCGACCCTGATCCACATCGGCGGAATCCTCTTCGGCTTCCTGCCCGCCCTGATCGGTTACATCGTGCTCAAGGACCGCGGTCCGTTCATCCGCGCACACGCCGCGACGGCCCTGAACTTCCAGATCACCCTGGCCATCGCCTACCTGGTCGGATCGATTCTCACCGTCATCCTCGTCGGCTTCCTGATCCTGGCCGCCGCCTGGATCCTCAGCATCGTCTTCAGCATCATGGCCGCGATCGCCGCGAACAAGGGCGAGTGGTACACCTACCCGCTGACGATCAAGTTCGTCAGCTGATCGTAAGAACCGGGCCTCACTAGTCGGTAAGCAGTCGGCGCACCACGGCGTCGGCGAGCAGCCGACCGGTGAGGGTCAGTTCGATGTTGCCGCCGATGGCCGCGCGAGCGTCGATGAGCTCGTCGGCGATCAGGCCGGCGACCTCTCGGCGGCCGAGCGCCGACAACGTCGCCACCGGGATTCCCTCGCGGATGCGCGTGAGCAGCAGCACCCGTTCGGTTTCGCGGGTGGCCTCGTCCAGGGTTTCCCGTCCGGCGGCCGGTGAGTGGCCGGCCAGAATGCGGTCGGCGTACGCCGCCGGATGCTTGACGTTCCACCAACGCACCCCACCCACGTGGCTGTGCGCGCCGGGGCCGATGCCCCACCAGTCGGCGCTGCGCCAGTAGGACAGGTTGTGCCGGGACCGGTGTTCGGTTCCCCGGGACCAGTTGCTGACCTCGTACCATCCGTAACCGGCCTCGGCCAGACGCGCATCCGCGAGTTCGTAGAAGTCGGCCTGCAGGTCTTCGTCGGGCTGGACGAGCTCGCCCCGGCGGATCTGCCTGGCCAGCTTGGTACCGTCCTCGACGATGAGCGAATAGGCGCTGATGTGGTCGGGCTGCTGGCCGATGGCCGCGTCCAGGCTGGCCCGCCAATCCTCGATGGTCTCCCCCGGTGTGCCGTAGATCAGGTCGAGACTCACGTCCAGGCCCTCCTCGCGCGCCCAGGCCACCACGAGCGGGACCCGTTCGGGATCATGCGTTCTCTCGAGGGTGGCCAGGACCCGCGGTACCGCGGACTGCATGCCGAAGGACACCCGGGTGAAACCGGCCTGCTTGAGCTGGCGGAGATAGGCCAGGTCGACGGAGTCAGGGTTGGCCTCGGTGGTGATCTCGGCGCCCGGCACGATACCGAAGGTGTCGCGCACGGCATGCAGCATCCGCACCAGATGGTCTGCGGGCAGCAGCGTGGGGGTGCCGCCGCCGAAGAAGACCGTCGCGGCGGGCCGGGCCGGCACACCGGATTCGGCCAGGATGCGGGCGGCGGACTCCACCTCGAGGACCGCCTGGCTGGCGTAGTCGCTCTGCTTCACCCCGCGCAGTTCCGTGGCGGTGTAGGTGTTGAAGTCGCAGTAGCCGCAGCGCACCTTGCAGAACGGTACGTGCAGGTAGACCCCGAAGTCGCGGGTCGAGGCGCCGAGCGCGGCCGAAGCCGGGATGAGGCCATCCAGTGGTGCGGGGTCGCCGACCGGGTGCGGTCCAGCCATCCGGTCAGCCTCGTCCGACGGGGTGCAGGGCGAGCAGGTACTTGCGGGTGTAGCGCTCCTGCTGGACGCGCAGGATGGGCCAGGCCAGCGTGTAGTACCAGGTGCTGGGACGCGAGAAGGAGCGGATGGTGAGCCAGACGGAGTCGTCAGCGCGACGGTCGACGATGAAGCACTCCTCGCCGGTCTGCGGGTGGCCGCGCATGGTTCCGTAGGCGAAGCCGATCTTGTCGGCCTCGTCGATGACGTAGACGACCCGCACCGGTGCGGCGACGGTGAACGGGCCGGTGGGGATGGCCAGCTTGGCGGTCATCCCGTTGCTGATGAACGCGGTGCCGTCCTCGGCGAAGGTGGCCTCGTTCACCGGGTGCTCCTGGTTGGGCGCCGGGGTGCCGTTCTCGGTGAAGACGATGCCGGTGTACTGCACGCCGGTGCCGGCGTCGAGGTCGGTGACGTCGATGCCGCTGCCGCGCTGGATGCCCCAGGTCATCAACGCCGTCGTGGCCACCCGGAACCGTTCCTCGCCGCTGCCCAGGCGCACCGTACGCTCCAGCGGGCGGTGGCCCTTGGGCGGGTAGCGCATCAGGTCGGGGGCCAGGGTGCCGCCGATGGCGGCGTAGGTCACGGCGGCGTCGGTGAAGGTCGAGCGGCGCATGATCGTTACTTCTTTTCCTTCTTGGCCGGCTCGTCGCCGGAGAGCGCGGCGATGAAAGCCTCCTGCGGAACCTCGACCCTGCCGACCATCTTCATGCGCTTCTTGCCTTCCTTCTGCTTCTCCAGCAGCTTGCGCTTGCGGGAGATGTCGCCGCCGTAACACTTGGCGAGGACGTCCTTGCGGATGGCGCTGATCGATTCGCGGGCGATGATGCGGGCTCCGATGGCGGCCTGGATGGGCACGTCGAACTGCTGGCGCGGGATGAGCTTCCGGAGCCGTCCGGTCATCAGTACGCCGTAGTCGTAGGCCTTGTCGCGGTGCACGATGGCGCTGAACGCGTCGACCTGTTCGCCCTGCAGCAGGATGTCGACCTTGACCAGGTCGGCCTCCTGCGAGCCGATGGGCTCGTAGTCGAGGGACGCGTAGCCGGCGGTCTTGCTCTTGAGTTGGTCGAAGAAGTCGAACACGATCTCGCCCAACGGCATCGTGTACCGGATCTCGACCCGGTCCTCACCGAGGTACTCCATGCCGAGCAGGGTGCCGCGGCGACCCTGGCAGAGTTCCATGATCACGCCGACGTAGTCCTTGGGCGCGAGGATCGCGGCCTTGACGATGGGTTCCTCGACGACAGCGATCTTGCCGTTGGGGAACTCGCTCGGGTTGGTGACCGTGACGGTCTTCTTGTCGTCGGTGGTGACCTCGTAGATCACGCTGGGCGCGGTGGTGATCAGGTCGAGGTTGAACTCCCGGTCGATGCGCTCGGTGATGATCTCCAGGTGCAGCAGGCCGAGGAAGCCGCACCGGAAGCCGAAGCCGAGGGCGACGGAGGTTTCGGGCTCGTAGACCAGCGACGCATCCGAGAGCTTGAGCTTGTCGAGCGCTTCGCGCAGCGCCGGGTAGTCGCTGCCGTCGATCGGGTACAGGCCGGAGAACACCATCGGCTTGGGTTCGGTGTAGCCGGGCAGCGCCTCGGTGGCGGGCTTCATCGCGGTGGTGACGGTGTCGCCGACCTTGGACTGGCGCACGTCCTTCACGCCGGTGATCAGGTAGCCGACCTCTCCGACGCCCAGGCCCTTGCTGGGGGTGGGTTCCGGGCTGGTGACGCCGATCTCGAGGATGTCGTGGGTGGCGCGGGTCGACATCATCTGGATCTTCTCGCGCGGGCTGAGGTGCCCGTCGATCATGCGCACGTAGGTGACGACGCCGCGATAGCTGTCGTAGACGGAGTCGAAGATCATGGCGCGGGCCGGCGCGTTCGCGTCGCCGACGGGGGCGGGGATCAGCGAGGTGGCCCGGTCGAGCAGTTCGGACACGCCGACGCCGGTCTTGCCGGAGACCCGAAGCACGTCGTCGGGGCTGCCGCCGATGAGGCTGGCGAGCTCCTTGGCGTACTTGTCGGGGTCGGCGGCCGGCAGGTCGATCTTGTTGAGCACCGGGATGATGGTGAGGTCGTTCTCGAGCGCCAGGTAGAGGTTGGCCAGGGTCTGGGCTTCGATGCCCTGGGCGGCGTCGACGAGCAGGATGGCGCCCTCGCAGGCCGCCAGGCTGCGGGAGACCTCGTAGGTGAAGTCGACGTGGCCGGGGGTGTCGATCATGTTCAGCGCGTAGGTCTGACCGTCCATCTCCCACGGCATCCGCACCGCCTGGCTCTTGATGGTGATGCCGCGTTCGCGTTCGATGTCCATCCGGTCCAGGTACTGGGCACGCATGGAACGGTCGTCGACGACGCCGGTGATCTGAAGCATCCGGTCGGCCAGCGTGGACTTGCCGTGGTCGATGTGCGCGATGATGCAGAAGTTACGGATGAACGCGGGGGCGGTGGCGGCCGGTTCCAGCGCCTTGAGAGCTCTCGGTGACATGATGGCCCAATTCTCCCATGCCCCGCAGCATCGGTGTGACCTGCCCGGGTGGCAGTCGGTCATCCATTCGACGGATGACGGAACCAGCGGTCCTGATTAGGCTGGGCGCACCATGTCCAGCCTCGCACTCCGCACCTCCCCGCTCCGCCGGGATCCCATGCCGCCCGCCAGCATCGGCGAGGGTCTTCCGCACTCAGCGCTCACCCCGGTGTTCTCCGGCCTGCGGATCGGCCTGCACGTTCTGATCATCGGGCTGACCGGGCTGGTCATCGTGCGGACCCTGTTGGGGGCGGTGCCGAACCCCGTCGCCGTGGTGAGCCTGTCGCTGCTCTTCCTGGCCAGCTACGTCGGCGGCAGCGAGCTGGCCCGCCGGCGGCCGTGGCGATGGGTCGTGCCGGTCTGGATGGCCGTGCTGCTGGTGGAGTGGCTCGCACTGACCCTGCTGGCGCCGGATGCCGCCTTCATCGTTTTCCCGCTGTTCTTCCTGCAGCTGCACGTGCTGCCCCTCAGGGCCGGCATCCCCCTGGTGCTGCTCAGCGTGCTGTTGACGATCTGGGCGATGAGCTTCCACGTGGGCCTGAGCCTGGGCGCCACCCTCGGCCCGCTGGTGGGCGCGGGCGTGGCGGTGGCGGTGGGCCTGGGCTACCGGGCACTGCTGCGCGAGGCCGCCGAACGGCAGAACCTGATCGAAGATCTGCTCACCACCCGCACCGAGCTGGCGGCCACCGCACGTGACGCAGGCACCCTCGCCGAGAGGGAACGCCTGGCCAGGGAGATCCACGACACCGTGGCGCAGGGGCTGTCGAGCATCCAGATGCTGTTGCACGCCGTCGAGGGCCGGGTGTCCGATCCGGCGGCCCTGGAGCACCTGCGCCTGGCCAGGGATACCGCGGCAGCCAATCTGCAGGAGACCCGCCGGTTCATCCGGGAGCTCACCCCGCCGGCCCTGGACAGCCAGACCCTGCCGGGCGCACTCGCCAGGCTCGCCTCGTCGGCAGAGCGCACCGCACCGGTCGGCGACCATGCCACCAGGGTCAGCCTGCATGTGACGGGTGACCCGATCGCGCTGCCGATGTCGCTGGAGACGACCCTGCTGCGGATCGCGCAGGGCTCGCTCGCCAACGTCGCCCAACACGCCGGCGCCAACCGCGCAGAGGTCACCCTGAGCTACATGACCGATGAGGTGGCCCTCGACGTCGTCGACGACGGGCGCGGTTTCACCCTCACGGACGCCACGGCTCAGAGTCCTGACTCGTTCGGCCTGGTCGCCATCCGGCAACGTGTCGAAGCGCTCGGCGGCTCCTTCGTCCTGGAGTCCGCACCGGGCCTGGGCACCGCGGTCGCGGTGCGATTCCCGATTCGTCAGGCGCTGGCATGATCCGGGTGCTGCTCGCGGACGACCACCCCGTGGTGCGGGCGGGACTGCGCGCCATGCTCGGCGCCGAGCCGGACCTGGAGGTCGAGCTGGAGGCCGGCACGGCGGAGGAAGCCGTGGCCCTGGCCGCCTCCGGCCGGGTCGACGTGGTGCTGATGGACCTGCAGTTCGGTGGTGCGCTGCCCAATACCGACCCACCGGGCACCCCCATGCAGGGCGCGGAGGCCACCCGGTTGGTCCGGTCCCGACCCGGCGCCCCGCACGTGCTGATCCTCACCAATTACGACACGGATGCCGACATCCTCGGTGCCATCGAGGCCGGCGCCAGCGGGTACCTGCTCAAGGACGCGCCGCCCGCCGAACTCGTCGCCGCCGTGCGGGCCGCGGCGGCGGGACAGAGCGCACTCGCTCCGGCCATCGTGACCCGGCTGGCCGACCGGTCGCTCGTTCCGGAGGGCCGGCTCTCCCCCCGCGAGGTCGAGGTGCTTGCCCTCGTTGCGGCCGGCCGCTCCAACCGGCAGATCGGCCAGGACCTGTTCCTCAGCGAGGCGACGGTGAAGTCGCACCTTGTGCACATCTTCGGCAAGCTCGGCGTCGGCTCGCGGACCTCCGCCGTCGCCAGCGCCCGCGCGTCGGGCACCCTGCGGGGCGCCTGATGCCCACCGCCGGTTACCGGGTCCCCGTCGTGCTCGTGCACGGGATCCGCACCTCGGCCAGCATGTGGCGGCACCAGCTGGAGTGGCTGGAGGCGGCGGGACATCCGGTTGTCGCCGTTGACCTGCCCGGCCACGGCTCGCGCCTGGGCGAGCCGTTCACCCTCGACGGTGCGCTCGGTGCCATCGATGGGGCGGTGGACGCCGTCGAGGGGCCGGTGCTGCTCGTCGGGCTGTCGCTCGGCGGCTACTACGCCATCGCCTACGCGGCCAGGAACCCGGACCGGGTGCTCGGCCTGGTGGCCGCCGGGTCGTCGTTCGAACCGGGCGGGCCGGGACTGGCCGCCTATCGCTGGCTCGCCCGGATCATCCACAGGTTCCCGGACCGCGGTCTCTGGCTGCACACCTTCCTGGTCCGGCGGATGCTCCCGCCGGCCGGGGTGCGGGATGTGCTCGCCGGCGGCGTAGGCCTGGACGTCATGGACGCGGGCCTCGCGGCGACGGGGCGATTGTCGCCGCTAGCCGATCTCAGGGCGTTTCCCGGACCGGTCTGGCTGGTCAACGGCGCGTACGATCACTTCCGCCTGCACCAACGACGGTTCCTCGTGGCGGCGCAGCGAGGCACCCTCGTGACGGTTCCCGGGGCCGGCCACCTGGTCAGCCTGCATCGGCCGCACCGGTTTGATACTGTGCTCAGGCGCATCATCACTGAGATCGAGGCCGATCACGATCAGAACTCGCCCGATTCGGTCAGCCAGCCGGGCAGATAACTGGTATCGTTGCCTGTTGGCTTGCGTGTTGGGTCCCACCCCACACGATTTTCGCCGCACGGTGCCCTCTATCGCCGGGCGGCCCATCCGAACAAGAACCTAACGAAAGCGTATAAAACGTGGCAAACATCAAGTCGCAGATCAAGCGGATCCTCACGAACAAGAAGTCGCAGGAGCGCAACAAGGCGGTCAAGAGCGAGTTCAAGACCGCCATCCGGGCCACGCGCCTCGCCGTCACCGCTGGTGACAAGGACAAGGCTGTCGCCAGCCTCGCCGTTGCTTCCAAGAAGCTCGACAAGGCCGTCAGCAAGGGCGTCATCCACCAGAACCAGGCAGCGAACAAGAAGTCCGCTATCGCCAAGGCTGTCAACGCGCTCTAAGCAGCACCGCTCTTCAGCAGTTCAGAAGTACAGACACACCCCCGCCCTCCTGGGCGGGGGTTTTCTGTGTTGCCGCCGGATCCGGCCGGCCCTTTCCGAGGTGCCCGGCCGACGCTATGGTGGCGTCGTGACAAGCGAGCAGACCGGCCCGGTAAAACCGTCCGCCTGGCGCCATCAGGCCCGGTTCCTCGGCGGCGCGTTCGCCGTGGCAGCCGCCGTCATCGCCGTCGGCCTCTGGTCGGCCCCCGCAGTCACCGCATACGAGGGCCTGAACCCCTGGGTGTTCGCGGGGCTGCTCGGTTTCATCCTCGTGTTGACCGGGGCCTGCGTCCTGTTCACGGCCTCGCTGCCCACCGCGCCCCCCAACACGGCACCGTCCACCGCCGCACTCTCCATCACCGCGCCCGCCGCAACGCCGCCGGCCACCGAAGCTGCCGCGCAGCCGGCAGCTCAGCCTGCAGCGCACCCGGCAGCACACACGGCAGCCCCTCGGCGGGGGCTGACCATCCTCGGGTCGGTGTTCGGCGTCGTCGGCCTCGCGCTGGCCGCTCTCGCGGTGGTGCTCACGGTACTGTTGCCGATGCCCACCCAGCGGATCATGGTGCAGTTCACCGACCTGTATGGCAGGGTCCAGCTGGAATACTGCCCGTCCCTGCCGGCGTCGTTCGCCGCGACGGCATCGCGGGCCGATCTGGCCGGCTCCTCAACCATTTTGCCGGTGAAGGTGAGCGGGGATATCTGCGGCGACCCCGAGTTCACCGACGGGGTGTGGATCTACCTGAACCGCTCGTCGGTCACGGTGTCCGGCCAGCCCTGAGTCGGCCTCGGCCGCCCGGTCCGTGACCGGCCGCCCTCATTCACCGCGTTTGGCGATGACCGTGACGAGCCGCTCGAGCGCGAAGATCGGGTCTCTGCCGGCGCCCTTCACGGCCGCGTCGGTCTCGGCGAGCATCACGATGCACCGGGCCAGACCGTCATCGCTCCAGCCGCGCAGATCGCGTTGGGCGCGCTCCACCTGCCAGGGGGCCAGGCTGTAGGTGGCCGCCAGCTGGGCGGACCCGCCGCGCACGCCGAACAGCTTCGCCATGGTGCGGATCTTGCTGGCGAACGCGGCGACGATCGGGACCGGGTCGGCTCCTGACGACAGCGCGTGCCGCAGGGTGACGAGTGCCTCGCCGAGACGCCCGGCGATGGCGGAATCGGCGACCTTGAACGCGTTGGTCTCGACTCGGCCGCCGTAATAGCGGTCCACCGTGGTCTCGGTGACCTCGGCTCCGGTGTCGGCGATGAGCTGCTGGCAGGCGGCGGAGAGCTCGGCCAGGTCGTCGGAGAACGCGGCCACCAGCGACCGCAATGCGCTCGGGGTGACTCTTTTGCCCGCCGAGCGGAATTCGGCGGTGGCGAAGTCGTGCTTGTCCGAATCCTTCTTGAGCTCGGCGCAGACCACTTCCACGGCGCCGCCCACGCCGCTGCGGATGGTGTCCAGGAGCTTCTTGCCGCGCACGCCGCCGCCGTGGCGCAGCACGACGTAGGTGTCGTCTGCGGGGTTCTGCAGGTAATCGATGGCCTCGGTGAGGAAGGTGTCGCTGCACTTCTCGACGTTGCTCACGCGGATCAGCCGCGGCTCGCCGAACAGCGAGGGGCTGGCCAGGGTGAGCAGCTCACCGGGCGCGTAGCTGTCGGCCTGAATGTCGCTGACCTCGAGGCTGGGGTCCTCCAGCTTGAGGAAGTCCCGCAGCGACCGGATGGCGCGTTCGGCGAGGAAGGTCTCGGTGCCAGAGACGAGCACGACGGGCGCCGGGCGCACCTGATGCCAGGCGAGCTGCGGGATCTTCGCCGCGCCGGCCTTGGCGGCCGGTTTGCCGGTTCGTGCCTGTGCGGTTGTTCGTGCGGCCACGCGGCTCCCTTCGCTACCAACCCAGCCTAACCGGCACCTGTGACCTTCTCCGTCCAGACCACGAGTCCCCGGCGGGCCGTCGGGGCACCGGTGCCGGGCGCGACCACCACCATCCCGTCCCGGTCGGTGCGCAGCACGGTGGTTCCCGCCGCGCCGAGGATGTCGAGCACCGACCTGGTGGGGTGTCCGTAGCCGTTGTCCGCACCGACCGATACGACTCCGATGCTCGCCTCGATCTCGGCGTAGAGGGCGGCACTCTGGTCGCGAGAACCGTGATGGGCGACCTTGACCACGTCGACGGCAGCGATCTGACCGGCGGCCATCAGCCCCTTTTGCGCCTCTTCGTCGAGGTCGCCGAGGAAAAGCGACCGGATGCCGCCGCCGTCGAACGCCATGCTGACGCTACCGGGGTTCCCGGTCTGCATGAGGGTCGAGCCGCGGATCGGCCACAGGATCTCCCAGGTCAGTGCGCCGAGGGCGCCGGTGTCGCCGCGGGCGGTTTCGCGTACGTCGGCCCCGCCGGCGGCGAGCCGGTCGAGCAGCGCCGCATCCTGGCTGGTCTCCGGCCGGCCCACCAGTGCGGTGTCCACCCGGCCGATCACCGCGGCCAGACCGCCGATGTGGTCCAGGTCGTAGTGGGTGAGGACCAGCAGATCGACCCTGTCGATGCCGAGGGTGTCCAGGCAGTCGGCCAGCAGCGCCGGGTCCGGGCCCACGTCGACGAGCGCGACCGACGCACCGTCACGCACGAGCACGGCATCGCCCTGGCCTATGTCGCAGGCGGCGATCTGCCAGGCCGGGGGAAAGACTGCGGCCCGGCCCAGCTCGTAGCCGACCGCGCCTCCGATCGCCCACCCGGCGACCACGCAGACCAAGGTCCCGCTGACGGTCCGCACCAGCACTGCCACCCGGCCGGAGCCGCCGGCGGCAAGCAGAGTCAGCACGGCGACGGTACAGGCCACGATGAGGACCACTCCGAACGGTCCACCCGGCCAGGGCAGGCTGTTGGCAGGCATACCGGCGGTCGTGGTCGCGACAGCGGCGATCCAGGTGGCCGGCAGCCAGGCCAGCCACACCAGCGGGGTCGCGAGAACGGGTGCCCAGGGCAGGAGCAGACAGGCGACCAGGCCGGCGACAGTGGCCACCGGCGCGGCGGGGGCTGCGAGCAGGTTTGCCGGCACCCCGTACATCGGGAGCGTCGGACTGAGCATGACCAGCACCGGCTGGCAGGCCAGCTGAGCGGCGATCGGGATCGAGAGTACCGCGGCGACGGGTGTGGGAAGCCAGCGTCTGAGCCGTCGGCTGAGCGGCCCTGCCAGCACCAGCAGCCCGAGGGTGGCCAGCACCGACAGCGCGAAGCCGTAATTGCGGGCCAGCCAGGGATCGAAGATCAGCAGACACAGCGAGGCCATGGCCAGGGCAGGGAGTCCCCGCCCTGGCCGACCGAGCGAACCTGACAGCAGAACGATGGTCGCCATGGTCGCGGCCCTCACCACGCTCGGTTCCGGAGTGACGAGCACCACGAAGCCGGCCAGCACGACCAGCCCGCAGACCAGCCGCCACACCCGGCCGAGGCCCAGCGCGGCTGCTGCCACCAGGACGATGGCGAGCACAATGGCGCAATTGGCTCCGGACACCGCGGTGAGGTGGCTGAGCGAGCTCGTCTTCATGTCCTGGTCGAGGCTGTCATCCACCGCCGTGGTGTCGCCGATCGCCAGCCCGGGCAGCAGGCCGGCTCCATCACCGGGCAGCTCGGCGGACGCTGTCGCGAACCCCTCGCGAACGGCGTTCGCCCAGGCCAGCCACCGCGGCGCGGGGTGAACCGGTTCCGGTGGGGCTCGCCCGAAGATCAGGACGGCGGCCGCGTCACCCGGCTCCGTTGCGCCGAGAGTACCCGTCATCCGGATCCCAGCGCCGATGGCGGGGGTCTCAGCGGATGCCGGGGCGAATACGACGGCGGGCACCGACAGGCCGGTCCCGGCTGGGGAAGCCTCCCCCGTGCTCGCCTGACCGGGTGGCTCGCCGATGGAGGTGAGCGTGGCCCGGAACCGCATCTGCACCCCACCCCCGATGGCCGACCGGCGACTCTGCGCCGGCGCCGACCAGACCGTGAGAACCACTGAGGCCTCGCCGTGTTCGGCTGCGACGGCGCGAACGGATTCGGGCAACCGCACCGGCGCCTGCACCGCGACGGACAGCCCGGCCAATGCGGCCGCAGCGCAGCACACGGCCAGGGTGGCCAGTACCGGGCGGACGCGCTCCACCAGGAAGCCCGCGCCACGTGCTCGCGACCCGGTCACGAGTGCACCAACGGTCAGCAGGATGGCGGCGGCCGCAGCCAGGCCGGCCACGAGGGCGGCATCCGTCGTCGTCGCCACCAGCAGCCCGGCCGACAACCAACATGCCATGGCCGGCAGCACCAGCCGCAGGTCCACACTGTTCCGGCTTCGGGTCATGCCGTCCTGGTTCATACGGTGATCAGGTCCGTGAGCGCGGCGAAGGTCTTCTCGCCGATCCCGGTCACATTGCGCAGGTCGTCGATGCTCGCGAATCTGCCCTCCGCCACGCGGTAGTCGAGGATGCGCTGGGCCATAACCGGTCCGATCCGAGGCAGTGTGTCGAGGTCCGCCAACGTGGCCGTGTTGAGGTTGACTTTCGCCGCTGCACCCCCGTTTCCGGTTCCCGGTGCGCCGCCGGGCGTCCCGGCGCCTCCGGCCTGCGCCCCGGCAGGCGGACCGGGCACGACCTCGCCGTGCGCCGGAACGTAGAGCTGCTCGCCGTCGGCGACGAGTCTGGCCAGATTGAGGCCGGCCTCGTCTGCGGTGGGCAGCAGACCGCCAGCGGCGGCGACCACGTCGATGACCCTGGCACCCTCGTGCACTTCGAAAAGACCGGGATGCGCGACGGCACCCAGCACGTGCACAAACACTCCGGGCGCTTCCGCTTCGCCGGTCGGCGCACCGGTGCCGCGCGGGTCGGCCTGCGCTTCCGGGGTCGCGCCGGTGGGCGGACCCGCTGTCTGGCTCGCAGTCGCGTCGTCCACCAGCGGGTCCGCGCCCGGATTCGCCGGTACCGCAACGCTGTGGCCGACCTGCCCGATGGCGGTCACGGTCACGCTGATGCCGAGCGCCGCGAGCAACAGGACGATGGCCGCGCCCACCCCGACGCGTATCCGGGTGCGGCCGGGGCCGGCCGACAGGGCCCCTGGCCTCCCAGAGCGCGGGCGGGATGACGGCGTCAAACTGGCGAACGGGTCAAAATCCATGCGGACAGGCTAAACAGCGCCGCCGCTCGCACCGGTTCCGTGAGGAATCTGTGTCGGGGCGACTACCGGCCAGCCTGTGGAGGAACCCACCGCGGGGCGCCGGGGTTTTAGAGCCGGTCCGCGTTGTGGTGGTTACAGCGCTCCGCCCCGCGCACCGGCCCTCAGGGGAACCTGTGCGCGGGGCGGAGCCGGGCCCGCCTGTGGAGGCGGGGCGTGCGGCCTAAGCGGCGGGCTTGGTGACGATGCTCACCATCCGGGGCGCCCGCACGATCACCTTGATGATCTCGCGGTCGCCGATCGAACGGATCGCGGCGGCCGATGCACGGGCGAGGGCCTCGAGATCGTCGCTGCTGATCTTCGGGGAAACCTCGAGGCGGTCGCGCACCTTGCCGTCGACCTGCACCACCGCGGTCACCGACTCGGCGACCAGGAGGCTGCGGTCGGGCTTCCGCCACAGGGCGAGCGCGACGCACGGTTCGTAGCCGAGCCGCTCCCACATGTCTTCGGCCGTGTACGGGGAGAACAGGTTCAACGCCATCGCGGTGACCTCGGCGGCTTCGCGCACGGCGGCATCGGCCGGTCCGGCACCGGTATCGATCACCTTGCGGGTCGCGTTGACGAGCTCCATCATTCGCGCCACGACGACGTTGAACTTGAACGACTCGATCAGCGAAGGGGCGTCGGCCAGGAACCGGTGGGTGACGCGGCGCAGGGCAACGTCCCCGGTCTTCCACTCCACATCCGGGGCGCTGGTGACGTCGCGCGCGACGCGCCAGGCACGGGCCAGGAACTTCGCCGAACCGACCGGGGACACGTCGGCCCAGTCGATGTCGTCTTCGGGCGGGCCGGCGAACGCCATGGTCAACCGGACGGCGTCGACGCCGTACTTGTCGACCTCCTCCGTGAAATAGACCAGGTTGCCCTTGCTCTTGGACATCTTGGCACCGTCGAGGATGACCATGCCCTGGTTCAGCAGAGCCGTGAACGGTTCGGTGAAGGTGACGTAGCCGAGGTCGAAGAGCACCTTGGTGATGAAGCGGGCGTAGAGCAGATGCAGGATGGCGTGCTCGACGCCTCCGACGTACTGGTCGACGGGGGCCCACTTGTCGGCTTCCTTCGGGTCGAACGCCTTGGTGTCGTCGGTGGGGTTGAGGAAGCGCAGGAAATACCAGGAGCTGTCCACGAAGGTGTCCATGGTGTCGGCGTCGCGCTTGGCCGGGGTACCGTCGATCGGGTTCACGACGTTCACCCAGTCCGCGGCACCACCGAGCGGGGAGGTGCCCTTGGGCTTGAGGTCGAGGCCGTCAGTGGGCGGCAGCAGCACCGGCAGCTGGTCTTCAGGCACCGGGATCTCGGTGCCGTCCTCGCCGTGAATGATCGGGATCGGGGTTCCCCAGTAGCGCTGGCGGGAGATCAGCCAGTCGCGCAGGCGGTAGTTCTTGGCCGCCCGCCCGGTGCCGTCGGCGACGAGCTTGTCGATCATCCGCTTGATGGCGTTGGCCTTGGTGAGGCCGTTGAGGGCCCCGGAGTTGACCAGGCGGCCGTCGCCGGTGAGCGCGACGCCGGTCTGGGCGGGGTCGAGGGCGTCGGAGTCGAGGGACGGCAGTTCTTCGGAGCCGTCCAGCATCCCCGGGGTGATCACCGGGATGACACCGGTGACCGGCGCCGTGGTGTCCACGACGACGCGGACCGGCAGGTCGAACCGCAGGGCGAAGTCGAGGTCGCGCTGGTCGTGGGCCGGAACCGACATCACGGCGCCGTGACCGTAGTCGGCCAGCACGTAGTCCGCGGCCCAGATCGGCAGGCGCTCACCGTTGGCGGGGTTGATCGCGTACCGTTCGAGGAAGACGCCGGTCTTCTCCCGGTCGGTGGCCTGGCGTTCGATCTCTGTGCTGTTCTGCACCTGCACCAGGTACGCCGCGAAGCGCTCGCGTACCTCGGGTGAGGCGTCGGCGACGAGGTCGGCGGCCAGGTCGGCGTCGGGGGCGACGACCATGAACGTGGCACCGAAGAGGGTGTCCGGGCGGGTCGTGAAGACGCTGACCGGCTCCGCGCGACCTTCGATGGTGAAGTCGACGTCGGCGCCGATGGAGCGGCCGATCCAGTTGCGCTGCATGTTCAGGACCTTGGCCGGCCAGGTGCCCTCGAGCTGGTTGAGGTCATCGAGCAAGCGGTCGGCGTAGTCGGTGATCTTGAAGTACCACTGGGTGAGCTTCTTCTTCACCACGACGGCGCCGCTGCGTTCGCTGGTGCCGTCGGCGAGCACCTGCTCGTTGGCGAGCACGGTCTGGTCGATCGGGTCCCAGTTGACCCAGCTGTCCTTGCGGTAGGCCAGGGCCTTCTTGTACAGCTGCAGGAACAGCCACTGGTTCCACTTGTAGTACTCGGGGTCGCTGGTGTGCAGCTCGCGGGACCAGTCGAAGGATGCCGCGTAGAGCTTCATGCTCTTCTTCTGCTGCGCGATGTTGTCGTAGGTCCAGCCGCGCGGGTCGATGCCGCGCTTGATGGCGGCGTTCTCGGCGGGCAGGCCGAAGGAGTCCCAGCCGATCGGGTGCAGCACGTTGAAGCCCTGCTGGCGCCAGTAGCGAGCGACGATGTCGCCGAGCGCGTACACCTCGGCGTGGCCCATGTGCAGGTCGCCGGACGGGTACGGGAACATGTCCAGCACGTACTTGCGCGGCCGGGTGTCGTCGGGGTCGCTGGTGCGGAACGGCTCCAGCTCGTCCCAGATCGGCGCCCACTTCGCCTGGATGGCGGCGAAGTCGTAACCGTCTTCGTCCTCGGGGCCGTTGGACATGGTGTCGTGCTCGTGTGCCACGTGACTCTCATTCATTGTGGTGAGGTGGCGTTCTGCACAGCGGGTATGTACCCCGTTGGCGACGCCCAAGCTCCTAGGTTACTAAACCCTGGCCATCCGCCGGGTCCGGCGCCGCGGCGGAGGCCAGGATCGCGCCGATCAGGGCCCCGGCTTTGATTCGGGTCTCCTCGATTTCCTCGTCGGCCACCGACAGAGCGGTGATCCCACCGCCGGTCCCGATGGAGGCGCCGGCCGGGCCGAGCACGATACTGCGGATGACCATGGCCAGATCGACGGCGCCGTCACAACCGAGGTAGCCGAACGCGCCGGCGTAGACGCCGCGCTCGCCGCCCTCGAGCCCCCGGAGGATACTCATGGCGCTGGTCTTGGGCGCCCCGGTCATCGATCCGGCTGGGAAGCAGGCCTCGATGGCGTCGACCGGCGTCAGGCCGGGCGCGAGGCGCGCCTCGACCGTGCTAACCAGCTGATGCACGTGCGGGTAGCTTTCCACCTGCAGCAGCGACGTCACGGCGACAGTGCCGAGCGCGGCGACGCGGCCCAGGTCGTTGCGCATGAGGTCGACGATCATGAGGTTCTCCGCCCGCTCCTTGTCGCTGGCGAGCAGCTCCGAGGCCAGCATCCGGTCGGTTGCCGGGTCGAGGGACCGGGGCCTGGTGCCCTTGATGGGGCGGGTGCGCACCCTCCCCCGCGGGCTCACGGAGAGGAATTCCTCCGGCGAGGCGCTCAACAGCGCATGCGCGCCGAATCTGAGCAGACCGCCGTGGTGGCTCGGGCTCCCGACGCGCAGCGCGCTGTAGACATCGAGGGGGTCGAAGCGGCCGCTGACGGTGACTTCGTTGGTGAGGCAGAGCTGGTAGGCGTCGCCCGCCGCGATGCGCTCCTGACAGGCGCCGATCAGCCGGGTGTACTGCGCCCTGTCATGCCGCCAGCGCACCTCGGGCGGCGCGGCGGGTGTCTGCGGCCGGTGGGCCGCGACGGGTGCGCCAGCCAGCCGGGCGTCGAAACGGCGGGCGGTGTCGAGCAGCCAGTCCTCGACGTCGTTCCCCGGCTCCCCCGCCGCCGCGCGGGCCAGCAGCGTGACGGTGCGCGCAGCGTGGTCGAAGGCGATGGCTCGGTCCACACAAAGCAGCGCTGCGTCAGGCGCCGCGTCGGGCGCCGGGCCGACCGCGAGGCTGTCGGACGCCTCCCCCGACCTGACCAGTCCGTAGCCGAACCAGCCCACCCAGCCGAGCCGGAAACCGACGTCGTCCCTGGCGTCGGCTGAGGCTGCCTCGGCGCCAACCGGTTCCGACCGAAGGAAGTCGAAGACGGTGCTGACCGACGTGACGGGTGCCGTAGCGGGGTCCATCGGCCGGGAGCAGGTTACGGTGCCGGCGCGCGCCGATGCAGTAACGAACCGCGAGCCGTGGTGCGCGGCGGCGAGGTAGCTCACCCCGGTGCTCGCGCCGGCCCCGGCATCCAGCCAGACGGCGTACGGCGACTCCGCGTACAGCAGGTCGAAGGCATCGGCAGGGTCAAGCCAGTGCGGCAGCGAAACCGAGCGCAACGCCTCTGAGTGCACCGGGAGGCCCCGGTCGGGGCGGCTGGAGGTGGTCGGCACCCGTCCAGCCTAGGGTGCGGCAGGCCCTGGTCCCCGGGATGCGCGGGTCAACCGAGTCGCCAGGGGAAGATGCCGTGGGTGACAACGGCCACGAGGAGTCCCCACAGGGTGCCGATGGCGAGGGCGACAACGATCCTCACGGTGCGCGGCTTGAGCCAGGCGATAAGCGCGAAGGGAACGGTCATGACCACGGCGGCGAAGATGCACGCGCGGACCGCGAGTCCGGCATCACTCGTATCGAGTCCGTAACCGCCACCGCTGCAGCCGCTGATCCCGCACCATGAAATTCCGGCCACTGCGGCTGCCGGCAGGCTGATGAGGATGACCACGGGGACGGCCCACAGCAGGTGCAGTGCCTGGCGCGATTGCAACCCGTTGGTCACATACCGGGACCGGCCGGAATTCCCGATTTTGGTCACTGTTCAGTGTCGCGCTTCGCGGCCGGTCGTCACCAGGGCCCAGAACACGGGCCAGCACCGCCGACGCGGCACACAACACGAGTTCGCAGACACGCTTTAGGCTGGCGGGGTGAACGACGTACTCAACTGGATCCTGGATGCCGTGAGCGCCGTCGACCCCGTCGTGCGCACCCTTCTCGCGGGTGTGGGGATGCTCCTGGAAACCTCCGTGCTGATCGGGTTGGTCGTTCCCGGCGACACCATCGTGATCGTGGCCAGCACCGCGGTGGAGGGCCCCGTCGAATACATCGCCCTGGTGTTGGCGGTCATCCTGGGTGCGCTGGTCGGCGAGAGCATCGGCTTTTACCTGGGACGCCGGTTCGGACCCTGGATCCGGCGCAGCTGGCTGGGCCGGCGGATCGGGGAGAAGAATTGGGCAGCCGCGGAGCGCTATCTCGCCCGGCGGGGCGGTATCGCCGTGTTCCTCTCGAGGTTCCTGCCGGTGCTGCACTCTGTCATCCCGCTCACCGTGGGCATGAGCACCATGCGGTACCGCACCTTCCTGACCTGGACCGTGCCCGCCTGTGTGCTCTGGACCGTGGCCTACGTGAGCGTCGGCGCCGCCGCGGCCGAGGGCTACCGCAGCATCTCAGACCAGTTGCACTTCGCGGGCTACCTCTTCGTCGGGGCGATCGCGGCGTTCGGTGTCGTCGTGGTCGTCATCAAACGGTGGCTGAAGCGCCGGGAAGCCCGGTTCATGGAGCGAGAGCTTCCCCCGGAGTAGCCTCCAGCTGGAGTCCGGACCCGGCCGTGAGCGTCAGAGTGCGAGTGATCAGCTCCGCGGGCACCGGCGTGTGGGAGATAAGCAGCACCGCCCGGCCGGCGCCGGCCGCCGCCGACAGGATGTCCCGCACGAGAGTGTCGCCGAGGCCGGTGTCTACGTTGGCCGTGGGCTCATCGACGATGAGGACCGGGAAGTCGGCCAGCAGCGCCCTGGCCAGGGCTATCCGCTGGGCCTGGCCGCCGGAGACGAGGGCCCCGCGCTCGCCCACCCGGGCATCCAGGCCGCCGCGCCGGCGAACCCAGTCGGCGAGCCCGACCCGGGCGAGCACGTCGAGAAGGTCATCGTCGGTGGCGGTGTCCCGCGCGAAGAGCAGGTTCTGCCGTACGGTGTCGTCGAACAGCCACGGTCGTTGCTCGCACAGTCCCACGATCCGCCGCACCTCGGCCGGAGCCAGGTCTCTGGCTTCGACGCCGTTGACCCTGTATGACCCTGTGTAGTCGAGGAAACGCACCAAGGTCTGCGCGAGGGTGGTCTTGCCCGCTCCACTGGCCCCCGCCAGGTGGACGCGGTCGCCGGCGTTCAGCCGTAGCGTCACCCCGGCCAGCGCGGGATGATCTGTTCCCGGCCAGCTGGCTCCCAGCGCCGTGAGCTCGATGAGCGGGTTGCCGGTCTGAGGCACGACGGCGGTCGGCTCTGACGCCTCTCGCAGGGCGACATCCGACGGGATTTCGGCTGGAATCGTCTCGGGCACCGCCGTCGCCACCCGCTCAGCACTGGAGCGGACCTGGCGCCAGGCACTGATGGCCGGGGGGATCATGGCGAAGACCTCGAACACTGCCATGGGAATCAGCACGACCACGGCGAGGGCGGGGCCGGACACGCCGCCGGAGCCCAGAGCCGGGATTGCCGCAATGAGTGCGAGCACGGTCGCGGCGCCGGCGCACAGTGAGATCACGGCGGCCTGCACTCCGGCTCCCGTTGAGCTGCGGAGCGACGCCGTCCGCAGCCTGTTCTCCACCGCTGCGAGTTCGGTCAGTCGGGTCTCGAGGGCGCCGAAGGCCGTGAGCACGTCGAGGTTCTCGACGACCTCGAGCACCTCGTCGGCCAGGGCACCTCGAAGCGGTGCCAGGTCGCGCTCGGAGCGGGCCGACAGCGCCGCTGTCGCGAGGGTACCGACGATGCCGGCCACGATCAGGCACACCATCAGGGTGAGCCCCGCCGACGGCAGCACCCACCAGACCCCGACGACGCTGAGAACGGCCACCAGGCCCGAGGTCGCCAGGGGCTGCACTACCCGCAGCGGCAGGTCCTGCAGGTCGTCGACATCGCGCACCAGCCGGGTCAGTAGGTCGCCCCTCCTGGTGCCGGCGAGTCCGGCGGGGGCCAGGGGCAGCAGACGGGCGAAGATGCCCAGCCGCAGTTCTCCGAGCTGGCGGAACGCCGCATCGTGGCTGAGCAGTCGCTCCAGATAGCGGAGCGCCGCGCGGGACAGGGCGAACGCGCGTACACCGACGACGGCCAGGCCGAGGAACAGGATCGGTGGCATTTCGGCGGCGCGGGTGATGAGCCACGCCGAGCAGGCCAGGAGCGCCACCGCACTGGCGGCGCTGCCCACCCCGGCCGCGAGGCCGGGCAGGCTGCGGCGTGCCGGCGGTTGGGCGAGCCTGAGCACGGACCGGGTCGCCGTGGACACACCCAGTGCGAAGGGTGAACGTCGATCAGACATGGGCGACCTCGTTCAGGTGGACGACGTGGTCGGCGGCGGACACGAAGGCCGGGCGATGACTCACGACGATGACGATGTGCCCCTGGCCGGCCAACCGGCGCAGTCCCTCGATGAGGGCCTGCTCGGCGGTCGTGTCGAGAGCCGAACTCGGCTCGTCGAGTACGAGGACCGGACAGTCCAGGGAGATGCACCGGTAGATGGCCCTCGCGGCAGCGACCCGCTGGGATTGACCGCCGGACAGTCCGGCCCCGTTGACACCCAGGCGCAGTGCGGGATCCAGATCGCCGGCGCCCGCCCACCGCAGCGCGGTGGTGACCAGGGCATCGTCGGTGACGTCTGCGCCGAGGGCGACGTTGCTCGAGATGCTGCCGGAAAATAGGCCGGCGCGTTGCCCGGACCAGGCGAGCCAATGCCGGCTGTCGTCGGGGAGCACGGCCCTGGCGCCGAGGAACAGCCTGCCGTCGTACGGAATGAAGCCCTGAAGGGCACCGATCAGGGTGGACTTGCCCACGCCGCTCGGGCCGCTGAGCACACTGAGCTGCCCGGCGGCGAATTCAGCGCGGAGACTGTCGATAATCGTGGCGTCGCCGCGGCGGATGGTCACCGCGTCGAAGCGGAGGGTGTCGACACTGTCGACGTCGTGGGGCGTTGCGGGAACAGTCGCGCCGGCCGTCCCTTCCGAACCGACCCGGGGCATACGGTCCGGGAGGTCGTCGTTTTCCAGGATGGCGAACACCTCTTCGGCCGCGGCGAGGCCGTCGGCCGCAGCGTGGAACTGTGCGCCGACCTGTCGCACCGGCAGGAAGGCTTCCGGCGCCAGCAGCAGCACGAACAGGCCCACACCCAGCAGCAACGACCCGTCGACGAGCCGCAGTCCGATGGACACGGCGATCAGGGCCACCGAGAGGCTGCCGGCGAGCTCCAGCGCGAATCCGCTGAGGAACGAGACCCGCAGCACCTTCATGGTGCGGCCCCGGTACTCGTCGGTGAGGTTGCCCAGGCGGGCGGCTTGGCGGCGGTCCCGACCGAAGATCTTCAGGGTGGCCAGACCGCCGACCACGTCGAGGAAACCCGCCGACAGCCGTTGCAGGGCATCCCATTGCTGACGTTGCACGACCTGGGTGGCCTGGCCGATCAGGATCATGAACACGGGGATGAGCGGAAGAACGATGATCACCGTGATGCCGCTGGCCGGGTCCTGCCAGAGCATCACCAGCACCAGGATCGGCGTGGCGATGGCCGTCAACAGCAGTTGGGGCAGGTACCTCGCGAAGTAGTTGTCGAGTGCGTCCAATCCGCTGGTGACCACTGTCGCAACCCGGGCGGACTGCTGGCCGGCCAGCCAGTCCGGTCCTCGCTCAGCCAGCCGGCGAAGAACCGCGGTGCGCAGCTGACTCTTCACGGCTGCGGCCCCCCGGCTGGCGGCGACCTCGAGAAGCCACACCAGTGTGGCGCGCAGGATGACCACGGCGGCCAGCGCGGCGACGGTGCTGCTGAGCGACTCCAGCGACTCGCCGCTGACCGCGAGCGTGATGCTCTGGCTCAGGAACCAGGCGAACGCGACGATGGTGAGGGTCTGGGCCAGGCCCAGAACCGCACCGACGAGGAGGAACCACCGGGCTGCGGAGGCATGGGTGAGAAGCCGAGGATCGAGGGGACGCATCCGTTTTAGTGTACGGCGGCTTCGATGTGCGACCGGCTGATCCGCTTGCGGAACACCCAGTAGGTCCACCCCTGGTAGCCCAGGATCACGGGGGCCGCGATCAGCGCGGTCCAGCTCATCACCTGAAGCGTGTACGGCGTGGACGAAGCGTTCTCGATGGTCAGGCTGTTGGCCACGTCGTTGCTGGCCGGCATCACATCAGGGAACAGCGACGCGAACAGGGTCAGCACGGCGAAACCGATGGTGACGGCCATGAGGCCGAACGCGGTGCGCTCGTTGCCGCGCAGGTTGGCCAGGTACGCGGTGATCAGGGCCACGGCCGCGACGGCGGCGAGGATGCCGGAGGCGAGGGTGCCGTAGGCGAGCGTTGTCCAGACCAGGAAGGTCGCTGCCACGACGATGGTGACCAGCCCCGACTTGATCGCCAGGGCGCGGGCCCGCACCCGGATGTCGTCCTCGGTCTTGGTGGAGACGAAGATCACGCCGTGCGTGAAGAAGAGCAGCAGCGTGGTGAGGCCCGCGAGCAACGCGTAGGGGTTCAGCAGATCGAAGAAGCTGCCGATGTAGTTGAAGTTCTCATCCAGCGGCACGCCGCGGACGACGTTGCCGAAGGCCACACCCCAGAGCAGGGCGGGCACGGCCGAACCGACCACGATCATGGTGTCGAAGGACTTCTTCCACTTCAGCTCGGGCCGCTGGTGCCGGTACTCGAACGACACGCCCCGGGCGATCAGGGCCAACAGGATGAGCAGCAACGCCAGGTAGAAGCCGCTGAACATCGTGGCGTACCACTCGGGGAACGCGGCGAACAGCGAGGCGCCGGCCACGATGACCCAGGTCTCGTTGAGGTCCCAGACCGGGCCGATGGTGTTGATCAGGACGCGGCGGTCGGTGTCGTCCTTGCCGAGGAACGGCAGGGACATGCCCACCCCGAAGTCGAACCCGTCGAGGACGAAATAGCCGATGAACATCGCGGCGATGATCCAGAACCACAGGATATTGAGTTCCATGGTGAGCTCCTAGTAGACCGTGGTCGTGTGCTTGATTTCGCCGGACACCGGGTCCGGCGCCGGAGCGTCGTCCGGCCCCTTCTGGACCGCCTTGAGGATCAGGCGGAATTCCACCACGGCGAGGGCGCCGTAGAGCAGGGTGAAGGCGATCAGAGAAATGAGGATCTCGAGCCCGCTGACGTTCGGCGAGACACCGTCTGCGGTTTTGAGGAGGCCGAAGACCAGCCACGGTTGCCGGCCCATCTCGGTGAAGACCCAGCCCACACTCATGGCCAGCAACGACATCGGGAAGGACCAGATCGCGATCTTCCACATCCAGGTCTTCGGGCTCCGTCCCTTGCGGGTGAACCAGAGGCCGGCGACGGCGACGAGGATGTGGGCGATGCCGAGTCCGATCATCCACCGGAACGACCAGTAGGTGACCCAGATGATCGGCGCGTAGTCGCCGGGACCGTAGAGCTGCACGTACTGCTCCTGGAGGTTGTTGATGCCCTCCACCGTGCCGTCGAAGGTGTGCGTGGACAGGAACGACAGCAGGTACGGGATGCGCACGGAGAAAAGTTCACTGACACCGTCGGGGGTGCCGAGGGTGAAGATCGAGAAGGAGGCCTCGGCGCCTGTGGCCGTGTTGTACATGGCCTCGGCCGCGGCCATCTTCATCGGCTGCGCCGCCACCATCGCCAGGCTCAGCTGGTCGCCCATCAGGGTGGTGAGGGCTCCGGAGATGACCATCATCCAGAGGCCGAACTTGAGCGCGGGCCGCATGGTCTCGAGGTGTTGATTGCGGGACAGGTGCCAGGCGGCGACCGAGATGATCAGGCCGGCGGAGACCATGAAGCAGGCGAAGATCGTGTGCGGGAAGGCCGCGAGGGCGATCGGGTTGGTGAGCAGCTCGCCGATGCTGGTGAGCTCGGCCCGACCCTTTTCCTCGTTGATCTGGTACGCGACAGGATTCTGCATGAAGGCGTTCGCGGCGATGATGAAGTACGCCGACGCGATGCTGCCCACCGTGGTGAGCCAGATGGTGGCCAGGTGCAGGCCCTTGGGCAGTTTGTCCCAGCCGAAGATCCACAGGCCGATGAAGGTGGCCTCGAGGAAGAAGGCGGTGATGCCCTCGAAGGCCAGGGGCGCTCCGAAGACGTCGCCGACGAACCGGGAGTAGTCCGACCAGTTCATGCCGAACTGGAACTCCTGCACGATGCCGGTCACGACGCCCATGGCGAAGTTGATCAGGAAGATCTTGCCGAAGAAGTGGGTCAGTTGGAGGTACATGGCCTTGTTGGTGCGGTACCAGGCGGTCTGGAAGATCGCCACCGTCGTGACCAGGCCGATGGTCAGTGGTACGAACAGGAAGTGGTAGATCGTCGTCAGGCCGAACTGCCAGCGCGACAGGAGTAACGGGTCAAGCCACTCGTTCATTTGCCCTCCAAGACGGTTTTTCTACGTGTCGTAGAAGACTACTATTCTACGTTCGGTAGAAAGCGCCGTTTCGCTTGGTAAAGTTTCCTCATGGGAAGTCTGGGCGTGCTCGAGCGAATGTTGATGGACCTGCTCTGGTCTGCCGACGCTCCCCTGACCGCCAACGAACTGCGTGATGCTCTGCTCGATCCCGCCGCCACCGGCGCGAAGCCCCTCGCAACGACGACGGTGCTCACCGTGCTGTCGCGCTTGGAGAGCAAGGGCTTCGTCACTCGCGACCGCGATAGCCGGCCGCACGGGTACACGGCAGTGAGCTCCCGGGCACAGCACACCGCCGAGCTCATGCACGAGGTTCTGGGCACGACGAGCGACCGCACGGCGACGCTGGCCCGGTTCATCGGCAACGTCAGCCCGCAGGAGGCGCAGACCCTGCGCGCCCTGCTCGAGAGCATCGGCCCGTCGCCGGAGTGACGATGGCCGTCATCCCCGGCACGAGCCTGTCGGCCCTGGCCGGGTAGCGCGCCGTGCTCAACACCGCACTGGCCCTGATGGCGCTGGCCGTACTCCTGGCCTGGCCCGTTCCGATTCTCCTTGCCGGGGCAGACTGGCCGCCTCGCGCGCCCGGCCTGGCCCTCGCCCTGTGGCAGGCGATCGCTCTGGCCGGTGGCATCTCGATGATCGGCTCGTTGCTGGTCTTCGGCCTGATCCCGTTCGGAGCCACCCCCGTGTCGGCCCTCGGCGCCCTCGCCGTGCACGTCGCGGCCGGCACTCTACCCGCCGGGGCCACGCTGGCGGGGGTGATGGCGCTCTGCCTGGCGTTGATCCTCGGCACCCACCTGCTGCTCAACCTCAGTGCCACGTTCATCCGCGCCGAGCGGCAGCGCCGTCGTCACCACACCCTGATCGGACTGCTCAGCGATCCGTTGCCCTTCGATACCGAGGGCACCAGGGTCATCGACCATGCCGCGCCGATCGCGTACTGCTTGCCCGGGGGCACCAGATCGGCCACGGTGTTGTCCAGAGGTCTGCTGCACCTGCTGGATGCCGACCAGCTGCGTGGCGTCGTGGCGCACGAGCGCGCCCACTTGCGTCAGCAGCACCACGTGGTATTGCTGGCGTTCAAGTCCTGGCACAGCGCCCTGCCCTGGTTCCCCATCGCCAACCGCGCCGAAAATGCGGTGGCCTTGCTGGTGGAGATGATGGCCGACGACCAGGCCAGGCAGGCTGTCGACGACCGCACCCTGGCCAGGGCGATCGCGCTCGTGGGCACCGCCCACCTGTCGGAGGTCTCCGGTACCCAGACGCCGCTCGCGGCCGCGGGCGGCCTCGATGACGTCTCCTCGGCCGACCTGGTCGGGCCGCGGGTGAGCCGTCTGCTGGGCGAGGTCCCCGGGCTGAGCACGACGGCGCGCACCCTGGTGGTCTGCACGACCGTCGCCCTGCTCCTGCTGCCCCCGGCGCTGCTGCTGACGAGCTGACGTTCGGGGGTTGCCCCCAGAACGGTCCCCGGGACGGTTCCCCGGGAACGTCTGCGCGGTTAAGCCGCAGAGGCCGGTTCGGGCCTGGCGGCGTCGAGCGGGCCCACCGCCGTGCGGGATTCGCGGAATGCCGCCCGGTACGTGAGCTGCGCGCCCACCGTCACGGCGGCGACGAGAACGGCCGTGAGAATGAGCCATCCCACCGGCGGTTGCCAACTCGGTGCCATGAACATGGCTTCGATGCCGCCATTGACCGTGACCATGTACCGCCGGAGGGTGGAGACGAAGGAGAACACCTGCCCGATCGACAAAAGAGCAAGCAGGGTGATCACGAAGCGTTTGAGGCTCGCGGAAGGCTGTGGCCGCTGATCGGAATCGTCGATCGCCAGGCCGCAGGCGACGAGCAGGCACATCATCATGGCCAGCATGTAGCGACCCTGCCAGATGCTGCCGATCGAACTGATCAGAATGGCCTGCGTGATCGCCGGCACCAGCACCATGACCAGGGCCAGGCCGAGAACGGCGAACTTTCCCCGCCGCGATCCCCAGGCCACGGCGGCGACCAGCACGGTCACGATACCGAAGCTGAACACGATGATGCTGAAGCTGGGCGACGGTGTGTCGGTCCAACCGAAGAACCCGATCAGCCCGTCGCTGAAGTCGAGCGTACGCAGCACCATCGTGAAGAACTCGATGGTCGGGCTACTCCCGGTATTGGCGGTGGGGTGCTCCGCGAAGGTGGCCAGGCCGAGGTACCACGCGACCGTCAGTCCGCTGACGAGGCCGCATGCTCCGATGGCCACCCAGGCAGCCGGTTGGCGGACCAGACCCGCCACGACACGCGGATTGGCGAACACGAGTGCCGCCCCGACGATGATCAGCACCCAGAGCAGCGAGATGCTTCGTGTGCTCAGGAGCGCCGCGGCCGTGACGACTACCAGTGCGGCGCGTTCCCACAGGAGACGTCTGGAGGCCGGTGTCTGCAGGGTGAGCACCAGGGTGGCGAACAGCGCCCCCGCTGACGCGACTTCGACGCCGTTGGGATTGATCGACCCGCCGAGATACAGCACCATCGGCGTCACCGCGACCGCGGCAGCGACGATGACCCATCGGGACCGGGGCAACTGCATCAACTGCATGAACATCACGGCCAGGGCGGCGGCGGACAGTGCCGCGCTGAGCGCTCGCATCGCATACAGCGCCGGTGTCCCGTCCATCACCAGCGTCGGCAGCCCGACGATGGCGTAGTAGGCGGGGCTGTTCAGCCCGGCGGACGTTCCGGTGACCACGATGTCGGTCGGATCGCCCTCGACAGGGCGAACGCAGCCGGCAGAGATATCCGGCCGGAATTTGTAGCAGCTGAGTTCGTGGGCGTGGGCAACGGACCGCGGGACCTCAGCGCGAGCCAGCGACCGGTCCTGGTCCCAGGGCACACTCTCGATCTGTCCGCGGGCGACGGCGGCGGCGCGGATCGCATGCGACGCCTCATCGGGTGCTGACATCATCGGCGACGCCAGGGCCCACAGCAGCATCGGGGCCAGGATGACCACAAAACTGGTGACAAAGACCCGCCATCGGCGGCCGGTGCGATCCGATGGTGCCGATGACGTATCGCTGGTTGCTGCTGTCTTCATGCCGCTGCTGTGTCCGCATCTATTGAACCGTTCGGCGGGGGCGACCGCGGACGGGAGGAAAGGAATCACGGCGGGCTGCCCACGCCGCGGAAAGTTTAGCGCTCGGGTCAGAGCTCCTGGGTATCCTGCAGCCGCTCTCCGCGGCCGGTCGCGGTACCGTGCAGATCTTCGGAATCCACGCGGCTTTCCAACTCCCGGAGGCGCAGATCCTGCAATGCGGACATCTCCACGAGAGTGCGGGTCTTGCTTTCCAGATCGGTCAATTCGGCGCTGTGCTGGATACAGACGAGGAACAACACGGCGATGCTCACGAAGAAGACCAGGTTGGTCGGCACGTCCACTCCGAAGCGCGCTGCCGCCCAGATGAGAGTGTCGGGGAACACGCTGATGACAAGCGCGAGAAGGCCGGCGATGACCCACCACAGCGCGTGGCGCTCGCGCAGGCGACGTCGGCGCAGCATCTCGATCACTACGCCCAGCGTCGCGAGAGCGGCAAGGACGCCGATGATATAGGTGGAAAAGCTCACGGACTCAGGCCTCCGGTCGAAGTGGCAGCGACGGACGGATGAGTGCGAAGCACAGGGCGACGAAGGCCCGGCCGAGGTAAGCGGCGGATCGAAGCGGGTTGTGTGACGGCTGCCCCCCTGCGCGCACCCGCATGACGACAGGCACCTGTTCGATGCGGCAGCCGGCACGAGAAGCGATGACAAGGGCCTCGATGGTATCGCCCAGGTATTCCGCCGGATAGTGCGACGCGAACAGTGCGACCGCACGAGGCCCGGAGGCCTTGAACCCGGAGGTCGTATCGGTCAGCGTGGTCCGCGCGGTCCGGCTGAGAATGACGGACAGCACACGCATAGCCCATCGACGAGGTCCGCGTGCCTCGTAGTCGCCGACTCCGGCGAAGCGGGCACCGATGACCAGGTCAGCGTCATCGAGTCGCTCGAGCAGGGCCAGCACGTTCGCCGGATCATGCTGGCCATCTGAATCGATCTGCACGACATTGTCGAAGCCGTGAGCAATGGCGTACTTGAAGCCCAGTCGCATGGCACCGCCGACCCCGAGGTTGACGGGAAGCTCAGCGACGACGGCGCCGGCGCGACGGGCAAAGGCCGTCGTCTGGTCGGCCGAACCGTCATTGACCACCAGGCAGTGCACCCCCGGCAGAGCGGAGAAGACTTCACGCACGACGTCACCGACCGACTCTGCCTCGTTGAAGGCCGGCATGACGATCAAGGTGCGCGCGAGGACCGACGACATGTCCTGGGCGAGCCTCACCGGGCTGGACCCGACCGGCGGGACCGAGACGCTCCCGAGGGAGCGGTCCCCCGGCGTGATCGCCAGGGCGTGGCCGAGAAGAGCGCGGGTGCCCCGGCGGTCCCTGGCCGTGATGGACGCGGGGATGCGGGTCACGGCGTTGAGCCGGGAAGAGTAGTGGCGCGAGGCGACCCGCGCCGCACGTTTCCACCCCAAGGCGGTCATCCGCTCCGCACACTCCGCGAAGTAGCGCTGCTCTTCGACGAAGCGGGACCCGTCGTCGGCCTTCCACGAGGAGACGCTGCCGGAGTGCCGGCGATACCGGAAACTCGGCTGGTCGTCGAGCACGAGCGTGCCACCGGCTACGACGATGTCGATGAGCAGGGCGAGGTCGAGGGCGACATCGAGGTCGTCCCGGAAGCCGTGTCTGTGCAGACGTGACGTGCGCCACGCGATGGACGGGAAGTAGGTCCAGGCGCCCGCGAGGAGACTCGATGCCAGCCGTTCTCCCGAGATCTGCGTCGCCCCGGCCACGCGCGGCCGATACCAGCCCTTGACCCGATCAGCCAGGGGCAGGACATCCTGGCCGGTGGCGTCCATGACCTGGACCCCCGGCTGAACGAAGTCCGCTTCGGGGAATTCCTCGACAAGCTGACGAATCCGGGCCACGTAGTTGGGCAGGAGGAGGTCGTCGCATCCGACGATGGTCGTGAAATCCGCAGTGGCCAGTTCGGCGCACTTCTTGAAGTTGCCGCTCACGCCCAGATTGATCTCGTTGCGGAGGTAGACGATGCGGGGATCGTCCAGACCGGCCACCCAGGCTCCCGGGGCGGCATCCGGGTACTGATCATCGATCACAACGAGACGCCAGTTCGGATCCGTCTGCGCCAGAACACTCTCCACGGCAAGCCGGAACAGAGCCGGATCGCCGTAGAACGGCATCATCAGGTCGACGGAAAGGGCCTGGATCGGGCGAGCGCTCGACGACGTCATGAGCGACCGACGTCTGCGCTAGGTGCGGACGCGGAACAAGCGACGTCAGCGTCGCTGCAAACCGTGTGTTCCAGCGAAGATGTGCTTAACATTCTGATTAGGACTCTCTGGTGACTATCGATCGGATCTCCTGCGGCCCAGGGCCATGTTGCCGCGACGTTCACCCACCATTCTAACGACGGGAATTCCAAAGAGCCGCGCTGACCCGCGAGATGGGGTGCTATCGCCAGAGTGTCGTCGAGGGGGTGTAGCCGACGCGGTGTAATAGAGTACCTAAAAGTACTGAATGGCAACACGCGTTCAGCTGCTGGGGGGAGCGCGCGATTGCCTGTGGGCGGCCACCCGAATCTGACCTCTGAACGCGCTGGCCAACGTAGGGAAACGCTCATGATCCGTCTGCCGAATGTCTTACGGATGAGCGCTCGGCGCTGGACGGGATTCCTCGCGGCGATCATCGCCGTCGTGCTCATTGCCCCGCTTCTGGTGGTCGGCCAGGCGCCGTCCCGCGCGGAAGCCGCCTCGGCCGCCGACTTCAACCCCGGCAACATCATCTCTGACGCTCAGTTCTACAACTCGAAAACGATGAGCGTCGCGCAGGTGCAGGCGTTCCTCAATGCCAAGGTGCCCTCCTGCCGCTCCGGCTACACCTGCCTCAAGGACTACCGCGCAGACTCGTCCTATCAGCCGCAACGGGCCGCCGGCTGCGCCGCTTACCCCGGCCCGGCCAATCAGAGCGCTGCGGAGATCATCTGGCAGGTGTCCTCCCTCTGCGGCATCAACCCGCAGGTGATGCTGGTCCTGCTGGAAAAAGAACAGGGACTGGTGAGTGCAACCGCACCCACGTCCGGCATCTACCGCAAGGCGACGGGGTTCGGCTGCCCGGATACCGCCGACTGCGACGCCGTGTACTACGGCTTCTTCAATCAGGTTTACAACGCCGCATACCAGTACAAGAAGTACCAGGCCACACCGAGCGGACGTAACTTCCAGGCCGGCCGGACGAACACCATCCAGTGGCACCCCAACGCCGGATGCGGATCGTCACAGGTGTACATCGAGAACCAGGCCACGGCAGGCCTCTACAACTACACCCCGTATCGACCCAACAGTGCCTCGTTGGCCAACATGTACGGCACCGGCGACGGCTGTTCCACCTACGGCAACCGCAACTTCTTCCGTATCTTCACGGACTGGTTCGGCAACACCCAGGGCGGGGGCGACTTCGCTCGCACCGAATCGAACGGCACGATCTACCTGCTCTCCGGAACGACGAAGTACGCCGTTCCGTCGATGGACGTCCTGAACGGCCTTGGCGCGCTCGGCCCGTTCCGGATCGTTTCGCAGAGCTACCTCGACAGCTTCTCGACCTCGCCCCTCCTGGCGAGCACCCTGGTGCGTGACGCGGGCAGCGGCGATATCTCCCTCGTCCAAGCCGGTGTGCGGCATCGCTTCACCTCGTGTGAGCTCGTGAGCTCGTACGGATTCGCCTGTGCCGCGGCCGTCAACCTCTCCCCTGCCCAGCTGGCCAAGCTGCCGGTGGGTGGCGAGATGAGCAAGTTCTTCGTGGTCAACGATGGAACCGTCTACATGCTGTCACCGGGCGGCCGCACCGCGATCACCGCGTGGGAGACCGTCATCAGCCTCAACGGAGGCACGGTCCCCTACATCGCCACCATGAGCGCCCAGGCGGCCGCAGCGCTTCCCATCGTCCAGGCGGTGCTGGCA
Organism: Cryobacterium sp. TMN-39-2; assembly: GCF_004402745.1. NCBI lineage: Bacteria > Bacillati > Actinomycetota > Actinomycetes > Micrococcales > Microbacteriaceae > Cryobacterium > Cryobacterium sp. TMN-39-2. The sequence goes on along the minus strand of NZ_SOFX01000011.1, from coordinate 440,262 downwards.
CCGATGAGCCTGGCCAAGTCGTCCAGTTCGGCAACCGTCTACTTCATCGACGGGCTCAAGCGCAAGCTCCCGATCGCCTCGTTCGGTCTGGCGAGCGAGTTCGGTGCGAACGGCTTCAAGACCGTGCCGCAGTCCCAACTCGATACCTACTCCACGGGTGCGGCACTGACGCAGACCGTTCGGTGCGACGGCAAGGCTTACTTCGCGGCCGCCGGCACCTTGCGCGAGTTGGCGCAGGGCGCGGAAGCGGCAGGCCTGCCGGTCACCGATCTGTCGGCCGACTCGTGCGCCCGGCTGCCCCGGGGCGAAACCATTGCCGGCGCGTTGTTCGTGATCTCGCCGGAAAGCCCGACCGTCTACGGGGTCAAGGCCGGCACGGCTCGCGCCGTACCGACCTGGACCACGTTGCTCGCCTTGAACAACGGTTCCGCTCCTCAGATCGTGTGGATTTCGCAGGGCGCACGATCCGTGATCCCGCTCGCGTCCCCGTACCTGCCGGGCGCCTCGCTCGTTCGCAGCCCGGGTGACACCACGATCTACTTCGTTGACGGTGCCACCCGCAAGATCCCGGTGGCCTCGTTCACGACGACGTCGGCGTTCGGAATCAACTCGTGGTCGTACGCCACCGATGCGTCACTGGCCACCTATACCGCGGCCCCCGGGAGCCTCACGCGCGTCGTGCGGTGCAATTCCACCGAGTATTTCGCCGCGGGCGATCGAATCTACCCGCTGGCCGGTGGAGTCACTCATGGAATGCCCGTGACCGACCTGACCGGAGGAACCTGCGCTGTGCTTGCCCAGGGCGGCGGCGCACCCATCGAGCACGTCTTCGTGAAGACCTCCGACAACGGCACGGTGTACGTGGTCGAGGCCGGGACACGACGTCCGCTCGGTTCGTGGAACCAGATCGTAGCGATCAACGGCGGCAAGCAGCCGGTCATCCTGGTGGACGGCCCGGGAACGCTCAACGACATCCCGGTCGGTCCCGCCGTCTAGGGCACTGAGCACACACCCGAACACACAAGAAACGGCCCCGTGAAGATCACGGGGCCGTTTCTTGTATACGAAGGCGGCTAGATCAGGCCTTCCTGGGTCAGCCACTCCGTCGCGATGGTGTCGGCGGCTGCCTGGTCGTTCACGCTCTGGGCGTTCAGGGCCATCAGGGTGTCGGTGTCCAGGGCAGCGCTGACGGCGTTCAGGATGTCGGCGGCCGAGTCGTCGACCTTGTCGGAGACGACGGGCACGACGTTGTCCGGCAGGAACAGGTTGTCGGGGTCGTCAAGCGCGATGAGGTTGTTCGACGTGATGTTGGGATCCGCCGTGTAGATGTTCGCGAGCTGGATCTTGTTGTCGACAAGAGCCTTGACGGTCAGAGGTCCGCCGCTGTCCTCAACCGGGGTGAAGCCGGCGATCTCGATGCCGTACTCCTCCTTGAGGGCGGTCGGTCCATACGGGCGGGTCTCAAGCTCGGAGTTGCCGCCGACGGTGATCGGTTCGGTGACCTGGGACAGCGAGGCGATGTCGGTGAGGCCGTAGGTGTCCGCGAACGCCTGGGTGACGGTCCAGGAGTTCTGGTCGCTGGCCTCGGCCCGGTCGAGCACGGTCAAGCCCTCCGGCAGGGCCGCTTCCAGGGCCGTGTAGACCTCGTCGGCGGTGCCGGTCGGTGCCTCGGCATCCAGGGCCTGCAGCAGGCTGCCGCTGTATTCGGGGAATACGTCGATCGAGCCTGCCTCGATCTCGGGGAGGTAGGCCTCACGCTGGCCGATGCGGAACTGGCGGTCGACAGTGAAACCGCCGTTCTCCAGCGCCTGCGCGTAGATCTCCGCGATGATCTCGTTGGAGTAGTAGTCCTGCGATCCGACGACCAGAGTGTCGGATCCGGCCGAACTCTCTCCCTCGTCCAGGGGATCCCCGGACGCGCACCCTGCAAGGGCTACGACAGCCCCAACCGCGACCGCGCTGACAAGCGCGAGCCGGCCTCGTGTGTTTGTGAACATGCTGTTGTCCTTCCTCAGGTACCGAAGATTCGGTAGATGTATCACCGTGCGGCTGCGGGGCCGCCGGTGCGAAGCTTGGGGGCTGTGCCGAGGTGCCCGGAGACACCCCGCGGTACAACAAACCGTTGGATCAGCGCAAAGATTCCCTCCAGCGCCAGGGCCAGCAGGATTACGAGGATCGACCCGCCCAGCATCTCGGCATAATCCCTGGTTTTCAACCCCGAGAACAGATACCGACCCAGACCGAGATCGGCCACATAAGCGGCCAGGGTCGCTGTCGCGATCACCTGCAGGGTGGCCGAGCGCAGCCCGCCGATCAACAGGGGCAGGCCCAGGGGCAGTTCGACCTTCCTCACGATCTGCAGTTCGCTCATTCCCACGGCGCGCGCTGCGTCGATGGTGCGCCGGTCGATCGCCTCGAACCCTGTGTACGCGCCGGCCAGGATGGGCGGGATCGCGAGCACCGTGAGGGCCACGTACGGGGCCACGACGCCGATGCCGACCCAGAGCGCGACCAGGGTCAGCAGGCCCAGGGTGGGAATGGCCCGCAGCCCTCCCGACGTCGTCACCGCGAGGCCGCGGCCTCGGCCGGTGTGACCGATGAGGTAGCCCAGCGGGATCGCGATAGCCGACGCGAATACCAGGGTGACGAGGGAGAAGACGAGGTGCTGTCCGATGCGCAGCGGAATCGCGTTGAGCCCGACGTAGTTGGCCGGGTCGAGGATCCAGTCGATGGCGCTGGCGAAGAGGTTCATGCTGCGCTCACCTCGAGAGGAACACTCGGCTTGGGCGGGGCGACCCGTCGGGTCCAGGGCATCAGCAGCCGACCGGCGAGCACCAGCGCACCGTCGAAGACGAGCGCAAGGGCCACCGTGGCGACGAGGCCGGCGACGATCTCGGCCTGGATTCCGCGCTGGAAACCGTCGGTGAAGAGGCTGCCCAGGCTCTGCACCCCGATCACCGCGCCGACGGTGACCAGGCTGACGGTGCTGACCGCCACGACCCGCATGCCCGCGAGCAGGACCGGGCCGGACAGCGGGAGCTCCACCTGCCAGAACCGCGACCAGGTGGAATAGCCCATCGCGGAGGCGGACTGGCGGACGTCGGCATCCACCGAATCGAGACCGTCGGTGACGACCCGCACCATGAGGGCGATGCCGTACAGGGTCAGGGCGATGATCACGTTCACCGGGGACAGCAGGCTGGTGCCGATCACGGCGGGCAGCACGAAGATCAGCGGCAGCGAGGGCACCGCGTAGAGCAGGCCGGCGCCGGTGAGGATGATCCCGCGGCTCACCCGGTAGCGCCGGGCGAACCAGCCCAACGGAACGGCGATCACGAAGCAGATCACGATCGGCGGCAGGCTCAGCACCACGTGGTCGAGGGTGCGCGCCCAGATCAGGCCGAGGTTGGCCAGGACCCAGGTCATCGGGCGCTTTCTGGCTTCAGCACACCGGCTAGGCGCCCGTCGCTGTCGACCACGACGTCCTCGTTCCCGTGCCGCTCCACGTGCAGCGCCCGCCGGCCCCGATCGGCGCCCACGAAACTGGCGACGAAGTCGTCGGCGGGGTTGGCGAGCAGTTCGGCGGGCGAGCCCACTTGGGCGATGCGGCCGCCGTCCCGCAGGATCACGATCTGGTCTCCCAGCAGGAACGCTTCCTCGATGTCGTGGGTGACGAAGACGACGGTCTTGTCCAGCTCCTTCTGCAGCCGAACCAACTCCTGCTGGAGCTCGGCGCGCACGATGGGGTCAACGGCACCGAACGGTTCGTCCATCAGCAGGATGTTCGGGTTGACCGCCAACCCCCTGGCCACGCCGACGCGTTGCTGCTGACCGCCGGAGAGCTGGCTCGGGTATCGGTCGGCCAGCGCGCGGTCCAGCCCGACGGTGTCCAGCATCGCCAGGGCATCCGCTCTGGCTTGACGCTTCGGCGTGCCGCGCAGCAGCGGCACCGTGGCGACGTTGTCGAGGACCGTGCGGTGCGGCAGGAGTCCGGAGTTCTGCATGACGTAGCCGATTCCGCGGCGCAGCTTCACGGGGGGCAGAGTGGCGATGTCCTCGCCGTCGATTTCGACCGAGCCGCTGGTGGGGTCGACCATGCGGTTGATCATCCGCAGCAGGGTGGTCTTGCCCGATCCGGAGGACCCGACGAGCACTGTCGTCTTGTGGGAGGGCAGGACCAGGCTGAAATCCTCGACTGCGAGGGTGCCGTCGGGGAAGCGCTTGCTGACGGAACGGAACTCGATCATGGCTGGGCTCAATCCTCGGTGCGGGCTTGACGTCCGTCACCCCCTTCGAATGCGGGGCGACGGAAGCAGGCAAGTGCGGATGACCAGCCAACCATTCTTCGGAGCCGAATCCAAAGCGGATTGCCGTTGTTCGTCTTCAGCGCCACAGGCGACGAGTCGGGCTAGGCGTCCGTACCGTAGTAGCCGACGAGGTAATCGTGCATGATGCGTCGGCACTCTGCGATGAAGCGCTCATCACCCTGGGTGTTCCAGGTGAAGGCGCGAGACAGCAGGGAGTCGGCCATTTCGACGGCGACTTCGAGTCTGAAGATGAGGTCGGGGCCACCGGACAGGCCGAATTCCTCCGACAGGACTCCGGCGATCTGGTTGGCGAAGAATCCCGAATCCAGCTGGTCCGGCCCGGTGGACTGGGCGCGTTCACGATCGGCGAAGTGCAGGATGCGGAATCCTGGCTCGGCGCGATACAGCTCCACGAAGGCCGAGATCCCGCAGTCGACGGCTTCCCACCAGGTTCCCGGCTGGGTCTCCTTGAGGGTGTCGGCGACACGCTGGCGGAAGCGCTGGACCGCACGCTCGCGAAGTCCCTCGAGGACCGCGACCCGGTCGGGGTAGTAACGGTACACAGTGCCGATCGAGGCTCCCGCACGTTCGGCGACCATGGCCGTCGTGATGCGGTCGAAACCGACCTCGTCGACGACCTCGGCCGCAGCGTCCAGAAGTGCGGTCAACCTGGCGGCACTGCGCTGCTGGATGGGCTCGGTGCGGATCTGCCGTCCCTGTGCGACAGAGTCTCCCCCGAATGTGTCGATCAGCGCCACGTGTCCTCCTTGAATATACGTCACAATCTTAGGGCCCCCGACTGACACCCAGACACAGAACACACCCCCCAAATGGAGTGGGGAGTCTGCCCCGGGCGGGTCGCCGTGGTGGTTCTCCAGCCCGGGACCGTGCCAAGCAGTCCCGCGGCGCATGAGAGACTGAACTGTGTCAAAGTCCCCCGCCACACCTTCCACTCCCCTCAACCCCGTGCGCCTCATGCACCGAGCCGCGCGGATCGAGGATTGGCTTCACGACAAGCGGGAAAAGTTCGCCCGTCGGCGCGGACACCTGCCGGTCGTCATCCCCTATACCGGCTATGGCACCACGGAACGCGTGCGGATTCTCTGCCGCGTCCTGTTGGCAAAACCCGTGAAGTCCACCGGCACCACCCCCAAGCGACGTCGCACCGACAGGCGTGACGCAAGCATCCGGGGCTGGCGGAGCTTCACCAGCGTGCCGGTCAACGACGTCACCGTCACCATCGACATCGGCGGCAAGGCACACCGGGTGCAGGCCGACCGCGGCGGAGTCGTCGACACCGTGATGCAGGTCAACCTCGAGCCGGGCTGGCATACCGCTTCGCTGCACACCCACGCCTCCGGCAGCGTCGACGCTCCGGTCTTCGTGGTCGCCCCCGATGTGCGCACCGGCGTGATCTCCGACGTCGACGACACCGTCATGGTCACCACCTTGCCCCGTCCGCTCCTGGCCGCGTGGAACACCTTCGTCCTCGACGAGCACGCTCGCGTTCCGACGCCGGGCATGGCGGTGCTGCTGGACCGCCTCGCCGATGCGACACCGGGGGCTCCGGTGATCTACCTGTCCACAGGTGCCTGGAATGTTGCGCCGACGCTCAGCCGGTTCCTCTCCCGTAACCTCTACCCGGCCGGGGCGCTGCTGCTCACCGACTGGGGACCCACCCACGACAGGCTGTTCCGCAGTGGCAAGGAGCACAAGCGCGACAACCTGCGCAGGCTGGCGCACGAGTTCCCCGACATGAAGTGGGTCCTCATCGGCGACGACGGTCAGCACGACGAGGCGATTTACAGCGAGTTCCAACAGGATTTCCCGCAGTGCGTCGCCGCGGTGGCCATCCGTCGGCTGTCGCCGAGCGAGGCCGTGCTGGCCGGCCGTAGGGCCAAGGACGCCGTGGAGGCTAAGCCGGATCCGCTCTGGGTCTACGGACCCGACGGCGCGAGCCTCGCGGCCCAGCTGGCCGGCCTCGGACTCATCACTGATCCCGGAGCGCCCGGACCCACCGATTGACCCGTGGCCGGGCGCCGGCGGGTGCCGGCCTGCCGGTCAGGAGAGGATCGGGGCGGTGGAACGACCCGCGAGGAGCCTGTCGAGTCCGCGGTTGATCTGGCGTGCCCAGAGCGGTCCGCGGTAGAGAAAGCCGGTGTAGCCCTGCACGAGGGTGGCGCCGGCGTCGAGACGCTCGACGACCTGATGCGCAGTCTCGACGCCGCCGACCGAGATGACGCACAGTTCGGCCGGCACGGAGGCCCGGATGAGGCGCAGGACGGCCAGCGACCGGTCGTTCAGGGGCGCTCCGGAGAGCCCGCCGGCGCCGGCCGCGGCCACGACGGCCGGGTCGGTCAACAGATTGTCCCGGCTGATGGTGGTGTTGGTGGCGATGATGCCGGCCAGGCCGAGTTCCACGGTGAGGCCGGCGATGCGGGAAACCTCGTCATCGGTGAGGTCGGGTGCGATCTTGACCAGCAGCGGGGTATCGCCGGCGTGTTCCTGCACCGCCCGCAACAGTGGGGCGAGCTGATCGAGTTCTTGCAGGCCACGCAGGCCCGGGGTGTTGGGGGAGCTCACGTTGACCACCAGGTAGTCCGCGAGAGGGGCCAGTGCAACGGTGCTGACCAGGTAGTCGGCCGTGGCGTCTTCGACCGCGGTGACTCGGCTCTTGCCGATGTTGATGCCCAGGACCGGACGGTTGGGGGTACGGCGAACCTGGCCCAGGCGCGCGACGGCCGCCTCGGCACCGCCGTTATTGAAGCCCATCCGGTTGATGACAGCGCGGTCGGATACGAGACGGAACAGGCGCGGTGTGGGGTTGCCGGGCTGGGCGACCGCGGTGAGCGTGCCGACCTCGACGTGCCCGAAGCCGAGCCGGCCGAGCCCGATGACGGCGTGGCCGTCTTTGTCGAACCCGGCCGCAACACCGAACGGCGAGTCGAAATGCAAGCCGAGGGTGTCCACCCCGATGTCGGTGCGCGGGCGGGTGAACCTGTGCACAAGCGGGCCGAGGCCGAGGCGCGGCATCCACCGGATGACCTCGAAGGCCAAGTGGTGAGCCCGCTCGGGGTCGATCCGGGTGAGCACCAGCTTGAAAAGGGTGGGGTACACGTCTACCGTTCGGGTTCGGGATCGGATTCCGACGCGGCGGTGTGCTCGGTGCGCAGCTGGCCGATCGCACTCTCGAAGTCTTCCAACGAATCGAAGGCCTGGTAGACGCTGGCGAAGCGCAAGTAGGCCACTTCGTCGAGGTCACGCAGCGGGGCGAGGATGGCCAGGCCGATGTCGTTGGCCTCGATCTGGGACGCACCGGTCTGACGGATGGTCTCCTCGACCTTCTGCGCGAGCATGGCCAGGTCAGAGTCGGTGACCGGGCGGCCCTGGCAGGCCTTGCGCACGCCGGAGACGATCTTCTCCCGGCTGAACGGTTCGACCACGCCGCTGCGCTTGATGATGTTCAGGCTGGCGGTTTCGGTGGTGCTGAACCGGCGACCGCACTCCGGGCACTGCCGGCGGCGACGGATCGAGAGCCCGTCGTCGCTGGTGCGGGAGTCGATGACACGGGAATCTGGGTGGCGACAGAACGGGCAATACATTGTGCCTACGAGCCTACCGTTCCGCGGCCGTGCTGAATCGGACGCTGACGGCGTCACCGTGGGCGGGCAGCGCCTCTGCAGCGGACAGGGCGAGGATGTGGTCGGCCACGCCGGCGAGGCCGTCTCTGGTGTAGCGCACGACCTGCTGCGGGCGCAGGAAGGTGTACGCGCCGAGGGCCGCCGAGAACCGCGCCTGTCCCCCGGTGGGCAGCACGTGGTTGGAGCCGGCGGCATAGTCGCCGAGGCTGACCGGCGCGTACGGGCCCAGGAAGATGGCGCCGGCGTTGTCGATCTGGCCGAGGACGGCGTCGGGGTCTTCGGTCTGGATCTCGAGGTGCTCCGGACCGAACGCGTTGCTGAACGCGGCGGCTTGCTCGAGGTCGTCCACCAGCACGATGGCCGATTGGCTGCCACCCAGCGATGCGGTGACCCGTTCGGCGTGCGTGGTGGTGGTGGCCAGGTCGTTCAGGAGCGCTTCGACGGCTTCGGCGAGCTCGGCGGAGTCCGTGACGAGCACGGCGGCGGCGAGTTCGTCGTGCTCGGCCTGGCTGACCAGGTCTGCGGCGACGAAGGCCGGGTCGGCCGCGGCATCGGCGATCACGAGGATGTCGGTCGGTCCGGCTTCGGAGTCGATCCCGGTGACGCCGCGCACGAGCCGCTTGGCGGCGGCGACGTAGACGTTGCCGGGGCCGGTGACGAGCTGCACGGGGTCGAGGCCGAGGCCGGGCACGCCGTAGGCGAAGGCGCCCACGGCGCCGGCGCCGCCCATGGCGTAGATCTCGTCGACGCCGAGAAGACCGGCGACGGCGAGGATGGTGGGGTGCACTCGTCCATCGAAGTGACTCTGCGGCGGGGATGCGAGGGCGATGGAGGTGACCCCGGCCACCTGCGCGGGCACCACGTTCATCACGACGCTGGACGGGTAGACGGCCTTGCCGCCGGGAACGTAGAGGCCGACCCGCTGCACGGGGCGCCAGCGCTGCACGATCTCGGCGCCGTCGGCGATCGTGGTGGTCACCAGAGGCGGCACCTGTGCGGCACTGGCCAGGCGCACCCGGCGGATGGTCTCCTCGATCGCGACGCGGACATCCGGGTCGAGGGCCTCAAGGGCCTCGGCGACGTGGGAAGCCGGAACGCGAACGTGCTCGGGGCGTACCCTGTCGAGGCGCTCGGCCTGGTCGAGCAGGGCCTGTTCGCCGCGTGCGCGCACATCATCGATCAGTTCGGCGGCAACGTCGCTGGCGACCGTGACGCTGGTGAGCGCCCGGGGCACCGAGGCCAAAAGTTCGGCCGGAGCAGGCCGCGTTCCTCGAAGGTCAATCGTCTGGATCATGTCACTCCAGCTTATCCAAGAACGGTGCTCGCACGGGAATAGGCTGATCGGTGAAACGATTGGCACCACTATGAACGAACGCATCACCGCACCGGCGGGTCTCCCCTCCGCAGGTCTCCCCCACGCCCCGGCCCTCGACACCGACCCGAACGCGCCTGGCGACCTGGCCGCGTTCAAGAACGCGTTTCGCCGTCATGCGGCCGGCGTCGCGGTCGTGACCGCGCTGGACGCTCAGGGCAAGCCCGTCGGATTCACCGCGACATCCCTGGCGTCCATGTCGGCGGTGCCGCCCCTGGCTACCTTCAACATGGCGAAGTCGGCCAGCTCGTGGCCGGCCATCAACGAGACCGAGCGCGTCGTCATCCACCTGCTCGGACTGCGCAACCGCACCCTGGCCGAGCGGCTGGCCGGACCCAACGCCGAGCGCTTCGTCGGCGATCACTGGCGGGTGGGACCGTACGGCCTGCCCGTTCTCAACAACGTGACGTCGTGGATGGTGGGACGGATCGTGGAGCGCGTGACCGTGCACAACTCTGCTGTGGTCGTAGTGCAGATCGAGGGCGGCGGCCTCGGCGATGACGACGAGGCGCTGATCTATCACGAACGCCAGTACCGGGCGTTGGGCGAAACGCTCTAGCTCATCCGGTTCGGGCCGGTGGGTGCCGACCCCGCGGTGGCCAACCTGCGGACGGCGCGGTTCACCCGGCCGGGGTTTGGGCCGCTCTGGCGGCCGCCTTGCGTCGCTGTCGTTCCGCTTCGGTCGCGGCAGCCTCCGCCGGGGTGGGCGCGGTTCCGCCCAGGTGGGCGGGCTGCCACCAGCGGCCGGCACCAGGCTCCGGGTAACGCGCCTGCAGGCCGTCCACGAGCTCCTGCAGCACGCCGTGCAGTCGCTGGGTCACCTGCTGCGGATCGTCCTCGGCGTCTACACGTACCGGCGTGCCGACCGCGAAGGAGACCGGGGTGCGATAGGCCTCCCGCACGGATGGCTTGTGGTTTTTCGTGAGCAGCCGGTGGCCACCCCAGACAGCGATGGGCACGATGGGCACCCCGGCCTCCATCGCCATCCGCGCCGCACCGGTCTTCAGGTCCCGCACGGTGAACGACGCGTTCACTCCCCCTTCGGGAAACACCCCGACGAGTTCGCCGGCGTTGAGCGCCCGCACCGCGTCGGCGTAGGCCTGGGCCCCGGCCGTCATGTCGACGTTGATGTGCCGCATCCCACGCAACAGCCAGCCGACGACGGGCTTGTCGAACGCACCCTTCTTGGCCATGAAGCGGATGTGCCGGCGGTTCTTTCGCCAGGTCATCCACTCCACGAGGGCGAAGTCCGCGTAGCCGAAGTGGGTGATGGCGAGGACCGCCCCTCCGGCGTCCGGAAGGTTGGTGAGGCCCGACGCCGACGGCCTGAGCCTGAAGGCTCCGAAAATTGTGCGACCCGCTGCAATCGCCGTGCTGTAGATCGGTTCCCCGCTGCGCCTTCTCATGCCCCCAGCGTAGAACAAACGGCTGTCAAACTGCTGGTCACACGGGGGTCATTGGTCCCGCGCCGTGGCCGGTGTCAGGCACCGATGGGTTCATGACGATCGGAGCGGTCGCGCTATCGTGTCGGCATCCGAGCGAAGGCAACCATGGACGAGACAGTGACGACAGGCTGGGGTGACTTCGCCGTGGCCATGGTGGGCGCCGCCGCGGCGCTGGCGGGCCTCGTCATGGTGGCGATCTCGGTGAACATCCGGGAGATCCTCGCGCTGCCCGGGCTGACGGCACGGGCCGCGGCCGCCGTCGGCTCCCTCGTGCTGGTGGTGGTGACCGGCGGCCTCCTTCTGGTGCCCGGCCAGCCCGGGGCGGTCCTGGGCGTCGAGGTTCTCGTCGCCGTCGCCCCGGCGGTCGTCCTGCATACGATCTCACTCCGCCACCGGGCACGGAACAGCGCGAGTGGGCGGTTCTCCCTTGCCCTCTATCTACCGCTCGCGGCCCTTCAACTGCTTCCCTTCGCGCTGGGCGCGGTGCTCCTCATCGTCACGAGCACCTCCACCGGCATCTACCTGGTCGCGGCCGGGGTGATCCTCACCGTCATCGGCTCCATGATCGACGCCTGGGTCCTGATGGTGGAAATCCTCCGTTGATACCCTCGCGAACTGTGACTTAAGCACATAAGAGTCGCGCGTTTTGGGGCTTTTCTCACAGCTCGCGGATGCTGTGGCCGTGGGGCGGGGTGAGTGTCGGGGGTAGGTGAGACGATCTCAGTATGAGTATCGCTGACGAGGGACTACCGCCCACTCCGGACGGTGACGACTATTCTCCGGAGCCCACCCTGGACGACCGTGTCCAGGCCGATCTGGTCCGGCACACCGAACGGATCGCGGCCGATGACCGCGTCATCGCCCGGGCCCAGGCCCGCCGGATCGAGCACCTGCTGGACCTGCAGGACTGGAGCGAACAACCCCGGGTCGCCTCCCGGTTGCACGGCAACCCGGCGAACATCCGCCTCGCCGACGACAATGCGACCCGCCTGACCGAGGACCAGGCCCGCGCCGCCGCGTACAACCGGTGGGACGACCGGGAGGTCGCCCGGCGCACGATCGTGAGTGAGACGGCGTGTCTGACCCGGGTGGCCGAGCGCACCATCGACCGGCAACTGGACGAGGCCCGGTTCCTCAGCTCCTACGCACCGGCGACGTTCGCGGCGTTCTCGAGAGGGGAGATCAGCTACCGACACGCCACCACCCTGCTCGGCCAGCTGCTCACCCTGCCCGACGGGGGCCAGGCGGCGTTTGAGGAACGGGTGTTACCGGAGGCGAAACGGCTACCGGTGTCCGGGTCATCGACAAGGCCCGCCGGTTGCGGGAGAAGCTGCACCCGGAATCGATCGTGACCCGGCACAAGAACGCCCTCGCCGACCGGCGTGCGTACTGGGAGGCCGCCTCGGACGGGATGGCGTGGTTGCACTGGTACGGCACCGCGCACGGCACCAAGGCCGCCTTCGACCGGATCAACGGCATGGCCGTGCAACTCACGCATCTCGGCGACCCGACCCCGGCCGACCAGACGGATGGCGCCAGCAGCGGCGGCACGGTCATGGTCACGGTGCCCGTGCTGACCCTGCTGGGCTTGGACGAGGAACCCGGCACCCTCGAAGGGTACGGGCCGATCTCGCCGGAGGTCGCGCGACTCAAACACCGCAGCCAGTGGCGAGTCACGCAGGAACCCGACGGGATCCTGCACTGGACCTCACCCGGCACACGCAGCTACCGCGCCGATCCGGCCAACCCGATGGGACCACCCCGACCCCGGCCACCGGTCGCCGGGCCCAAGACCCGGAAGCGGCCCGGCGACGAGAGTTACCTGATGCCCCGGCCGAGGCCGACCCGGCAGCCGACACCGCCGGCACCCGGGAACCCACCGTTCTGACCGGGGCCTCCGCCCGAATTCATCTGGAGCGGGCAGAGGGTCAAGTCAGGCAGTACGGGCCCAGGAGGCTCTTGAGTTCGCCGAAGAGGTCGGCGGTCACGGTGACCCGGCTCGGCAGCTCGAAGACGCGGGCGGTGTCACCCTTGATCAACTTCAGGCGCACCTCTGAGGTACCGCCGTGTCTCTTGAGCACCTCGCCGAGCTGGGTGACGGTATCGGTGGTGGCTCGCGCCTCGAACAGAGTGATCGACAGGGTGCCGTGATCGGACGCCTGACCGAGCTCGGGCGCAAAGATGCTGTACGCGTGCAGGTTCATTCCGTCATCGCGCATGCTCACCCGGCCGCGCACCACCACGACGGAGTCGCTGACGAGGTCAAGGGAGAACTCTTGGTACGCCTTGCCCATGAACATGACGTCGATCTCGCCGCCGAAGTCCTCGACCGAGATGATGCCGTACTGGTTGCCCGACTTCTTGGCGATGCGATGCTGCACATTGGTGATGAGGCCGGCCACGGTGACGGTATCGGCATCCTGGGTGTGCTCGGAACTGATCAGATCGGTGATCGTGGTGCTGGCGTGCTTGGCCAGCGGAATCTCGAGGCCGGCCAGAGGGTGGTCGGAGACGTAGAGGCCGAGCATGTCGCGCTCCAGTGCGAGCTTCTCCTTCTTGCTCCACTCCGGCCGGTCCGGCACCTGGTCGGTCTCCTGAGGGTCGTCGAAGAGGCTGTCGAAGTCGAAGCCGACCATGCCGTGCGACTCGTCACGTTTGATCTTGACGGCGGAGTCGACGGCGCCCTCGTGAATCTCGAACATGGCGCGGCGGGTGGCGCCGAGGGAGTCGAAGGCGCCGGACTTGATCAGGGACTCGACGGTGCGCTTGTTGGTGACCTGCAGCGGGACCTTGCGGAGGAAATCGTGGAACGACTCGAAGTCGCCCTTCTCAGTGCGGGCGGCCCGGATGGCTTCCACCACGTTGAAACCGACGTTACGCACGGCGCCCAGGCCGAAGCGGATGTCGGTGCCGACGGCGGCGAAGAAGCCGATCGACTCGTTGACATCCGGCGGCAGCACCTGGATGCCCATCCGGCGGCACTCGTTGAGGTACAGCGCGAGCTTGTCGCGGGCATCGCCGACGCTGGTCAGCAGGGCGGCCATGTACTCGGCCGGATAGTGCGCCTTAAGGTATGCGGTCCAGTAGGACAGCACTCCGTAGGCCGCGGAGTGGGCTTTGTTGAAGGCGTAGTCAGAGAACGGTAGAAGGATGTTCCATACGGTGGTAATGGCTTCCATTGAGTAGCCGTTGGCTATCATTCCGCCGGAGAAACCCTCGAACTGCTTGTCCAGCTCGGACTTCTTCTTCTTGCCCATCGCGCGTCGCAGCAGGTCGGCCTGACCCAGGGTGAAGCCGGCCAGCTTCTGCGCGATCGACATCACCTGCTCCTGATAGACGATGAGGCCGTAGGTGCCGCCGATGATGTCTTTGAGGGGCTCCTCGAGCTCTTTGTGGATCGGGATGATCTCCTGCTGACCGGTCTTCCGCAGCGCGTAGTTGGTGTGCGAGTTCGCGCCCATGGGGCCGGGCCGGTAGAGCGCGATGACGGCGGAGATGTCTTCGAAGTTGTCGGGCTTCATGCTGCGCAGGAGCGCGCGCATCGGGCCGCCGTCCAGCTGGAACACCCCGAGGGTGTCGCCGCGGGCGAGCAGTTCGTAGGCGAGCACGTCGTCGAGGTCGAGGTCTTCGAGCACCGGGCGGTGGCCACGGTTCGCTTCGATGTTGTCGAGGGTGTCGTCGATGATGGTGAGGTTGCGGAGCCCCAGGAAGTCCATCTTGATCAGGCCCAGGCTCTCGCAGGCCGGGTAGTCGAACTGCGTGACGATCTGGCCGTCGGCCTCGCGGCGCATGATCGGGATGATGTCGATGAGCGGGTCGGACGACATGATCACGCCGGCGGCGTGCACACCCCACTGGCGCTTGAGGTTCTCGATACCGAGCGCGGTGTCGAAGACCGTGCGCGCTTCAGCATCTGTCTCGATGACGGCGCGGAAGTCGCCGGCCTCGCGGTAGCGGGGGTGGTCCTTGTCGAACATGCCGGTGAGCGGCATGTCCTTGCCCATGATGGGCTGCGGCATGGCCTTGGTGAGCTTGTCGCCCATGCCGAACGGGAAGCCCAAAACCCGGCTGGAGTCCTTCAGCGCCTGCTTGGCCTTGATGGTGCCGTAGGTGACGATCTGCGCGACGCGCTCGGAGCCGTACTTCTCGGTGACGTAGTGGATGACCTCGCCGCGGCGACGGTCGTCGAAGTCGACGTCGAAGTCGGGCATGGAGACGCGGTCGGGGTTGAGGAAGCGCTCGAAGATCAGGCCGTGCACCAGCGGGTCGAGGTCGGTGATGCCCATGGCGTACGCGACCATCGAGCCGGCGCCGGAGCCACGACCTGGACCGACTCTGATGCCGTTCTCCTTGGACCAGTTGATGAAGTCGGCGACGACCAGGAAGTAGCCGGGGAAGCCCATCTGGGTGATGACGCCGACCTCGTAGTCGGCCTGCTTGCGCACCGCTGCCGTGATGCCGTTCGGATAGCGACGCAGGAGGCCGAGTTCGGTCTCCTTGATGAACCAGCTTTCCTCGTTCTCGCCCTCAGGGGTGGGGAACCGGGGCATGTAGTTGGCCGAGGTGTTGAACTTGACCTCGCACCGCTCGGCGATGAGCAGAGTGTTGTCGCACGCCTCCGGGTTGTCCCGGAACAGGTGCCGCATCTCGGCGGCGGTCTTGAGGTAGAACTCGTTGGAGTCGAACTTGAACCGGTTGGGGTCGTCCAGGGTGGATGCCGACTGCACGCAGAGCAGCGCCGCGTGCGCTGTCGCGTCGTGCGCGTGGGTGTAGTGCAGGTCGTTGGTGGCCACCAGCGGCAGATCGAGTTCCTTGGCCAACTTGAGCAGGTCCGTCATGGTGCGGCGCTCGATGTCGATGCCGTGGTCCATGATCTCGCAGAAGAAGTTGTCCTTCCCGAAGATGTCCCGCAGCTCCCCCGCGGCCTGCCTGGCCTCGTCGTACTGGCCGAGCCGGAGGCGGGTCTGCACCTCGCCACCCACGCATCCGGTCGTACCGATCAGACCCTTGGAATAGGTGCTGAGCAGTTCGCGGTCCATTCGCGGCTTGAAGTAGTAGCCCTCCAGCGACGCGAGGGACGAGAGCCTGAACAGGTTGTGCATTCCCTCGGTGTTCTCCGAGAGCAGGGTCATGTGGGTGTACGCACCGCTACCGCCGACGTCGTCGCGGTTTTGGGCGTTGGTGCCCCAGCGCACCCGGGTCTTGTCGCGACGGTCGGTGCCCGGCGTGATGTAAGCCTCGGTGCCGATGATCGGCTTGATCCCGGCATCCGTGGCGGTCTTCCAGAAATCGAACGCGCCGAACACGTTGCCGTGGTCGGTGACGGCGATGGCCGGCATCTTCTGTTCAGCGGCCGCCGCGATCAACGGCTTGACCCGCGCGGCGCCGTCGAGCATGGAGTACTCGCTGTGCACGTGAAGGTGGACGAACGAATCATTCTGCGGCGACACGACTGCTCCAGCTGCTCTGGGGTTTATCTGATGACGAAGTGGGGGGTGCTGGTCTTCCAGCCTAAGCGCCGGAGGACGCCCCTGCCCTGATCAACGCAGCCTAATCGCCGCGCAGTAAGCGCAGAGCGTTGGCCAGGTCGTCCGGGTACTCGGCGTTGAAGGTGACCCATTCGCCGCTGGTCGGGTGATCGAAGGAGAGCTGCTTGGCGACCAGCCACTGCCGGGTGAGGCCGAGCCTGGCCGAGATCTTCGCGTCGGCCCCGTACATGGCGTCGCCGACACACGGATGCCGCTGGGCGGCCATGTGCACCCGGATCTGGTGGGTTCGACCGGTCTCCAGATGTACCTCGAGCAGGGACGCGGAGGGGAAGGCTTCCAGGGTCTCGTAGTGAGTGACGGAGTCCTTGCCTCCGGCGATCACAGCGAACTTCCAGTCGGAGCGCGGGTGGCGCCCGATCGGCGCGTCGATGGTGCCGCTGGACGGGTCTGGGTGGCCCTGCACGACGGCGTGGTAGATCTTGTCGACCTCCCGGTCGTGGAAGGCCCGTTTGAGGTGCGTGTACGCGTGCTCGGACTTCGCGACGACCATGAGGCCGCTGGTCCCGACGTCGAGACGGTGCACGATGCCGGCCCGTTCGGACGCACCGGAGGTGGCGATGCGGTAGCCGGCGGCGGCGAGGGCGCCGAGCACCGTCGGGCCGGTCCAGCCCACGCTGGGGTGGGCCGCGACGCCGGATGGCTTGTTGACGACGACGATGTCGTCGTCGTCGTGCACGATCGTGAGATCGGGTACCGCGATGGGCACGATGACGAGGTCCTGCTTGGGCGCCCAGCTCACGTCGAGCCAGGCCCCGGCACGCAGCTTGTCCGACTTGCCGACCACGACGCCGTCCTGGGTGACCCCGTCGGACTCGGCGATTTCGGCCGCGAAGCTGCGGGAGAAGCCGAACAGCTTGGCGATGCCCGCGTCAACGCGTACACCGTCCAAACCATCGGGCAGGGGAAGGGCTCGGTTTTCCATGATGCCGTTCAGTTGGAGGGAGTGAGGGGCGCGGCGCTGCCGGCGGGCACGGTGCTGGCGGCCGGTTGGGCGGCATCCGGGTCGGATGTCGGTGTGCGACGGCCGTCGAGGCCGATGCCACGCAGGGTGAGCAGCATGAAGAGCGCCATGCTCACCACGATGCAGCAGTCCGCGATGTTGTAGATGGCCGGCATCATCCACGGGGTGTAAAGGAAATCTACGACGTGCCCGAGGCCGAAAGACGGCTCCCGGAACAGTCGGTCGGTCAGGTTGCCGAGCACACCGCCGAGCAGGAGACCGAAAACGATCGCCCACAGGCTCGAGCGGATGCGTGGGGCGAACCACACGACAAACACGACGACACCGGCCGCAATGAGTGAGAACACCCAGGTGAGGCCGGTGGCGAAGGAGAAGGCCGCGCCGGGGTTCCGGATGAAGTGCAGTTGAAGCACATCACCCAGAACCCGGGCGGTCTGACCCTCGGTCATCAAGCTGACGACGAGGGCCTTGCTGATCTGATCGAACGCGTACCCACCCACGGCCACGAGGGCCAGGACGATAAGTGCGCGGTAACTGATCTTCGACGGGTTGTTACGCGCCAAAGCCCTGGAAGCTCGCCTTCGGCGAGTTGCCCGAGTCCTTGCCCGCACCCGCGCCGACGGGCGACGTGGAGTCGAGGTCGCGCAGCTGACCCTCGATGTAGCTCTTCAGCTTCTGGCGGTACTCGCGCTCGAAGGTGCGCAGTTCCTCGATCTTGTTCTCGAGGACGGCACGCTCCTTGTCGAGGACGTTGATCTGGGCGCGCTGCTTGGCTTCGGACTCCGCGATCACGCGGGCAGCCGTGGCGTGGCCCTCAGCGATCAGGGCGTCACGCTTCTCGGCGCCTTCCTTGACGTGCTCCTCGTGCAGGCGGCGGGCCAGCTGCAACAGGTTCGTCGTGCCGGCGGTCTCGTCGATCGGCTCGGCAACCGGCGCCGGGGCGACGGGTGCTGCAGCGACGGGCTCGGGCACGACGGCAGCGACGGGCTCTGCGACGGGCTCAGGGGTGTTGACGGGCTCAGCGGTCTTGGCCGCAGCGGCACTGACCGGAGCAGCAGGTGCGACCTCGCCGCCGGAGAGACGGGCCTTGAGGTCCTCGTTCTCCTGGGTCAGGCGTCGCAGCTCGACAACGACCTCGTCGAGGAAGTCGTCAACCTCGTCCTGGTCATATCCCTCGCGGAACTTGGTCGACTGAAACCTCTTGTTGACTACATCTTCCGGAGTTAGCGCCATGGCTTTCCACCTCAAAACTTAATTGCGAACAGTTGTGCGAACACGTGCTTACGACCAACTGGCACTCGGTGTTGTACCGGGCCGGTTGGCCGTCATCGATCAAGAATACATGCCGAGGCCCTGGTGAGGCTGCGTGTCAGAACCGAATCGCCGTAATCCACATGCCGATGATGCAGCACAGCATGGTCAGGCTCCAGCCAAAGTCGAACGCGATCGGGCCGACGCGGAGCGGCGGGAAGATCCGACGGAAGAAATTGATCGGCGGGTCGGTGAGTGTGTAGACCAGCTCAATGAGAACCAGGACGAACCCGTGCGGCCGCCACGACCTGTTGATTCCCCGGACGAGGTCGACGATGAATCGGCCCCACATGACGAAGAAGTACAGCAGCAGGAAGTAGTAGGCGATCCCCAGGATCAGGTTGACTACGGACACGTCGGGTTATGACTGGGCGAAGAAGGAGGAATCGGCGTCCCCCTCCTCGACGGCGTTGTCGCCGGAGATGACGACGTGCGACGGCGACAGCAGGAAGACCTTGGCCGTTACGCGCTCGATCTTGCCGTAGAGACCCTGAGACAGGCCGCTGGCGAAGTCGATGAGACGGCGCGCATCGGCATCGCTCATCTGGGAGAGGTTGATGATGACCGGGATTCCATCACGGAAGGACTCGGCGATCACCTGCGCGTCGCGGTACTGGCGCGGGTGGACGGTAAGGATCTCGTTCATTTCGGACACGACAACATTCTTGGGGGTGGAGGTCTTGTGCAACGGCGTGACCGGTGCGCGGCCGGCGTTCGCCGGAGCAGCGTGGGACGACGCGACATGGGCTGACTGGGTGGGGAGAGTGGAGACGGGAGCCGCTGCCGGCGCCTCATATTCCAGCTCTTCGTCTGCCAGACCCAGGTAGACCATGGTTTTCTTGAGCGGGTTGGACATCTCGACCTCCGTGTTGGTATTACGACGTTTTCAGATTAACCGCTGCCGGGCGATTCCCGGTGATTGCGGTGCCAATTCGCAGGTGTGTCGCGCCTTCGGCGATGGCGGCCGCGTAGTCCTGGGACATTCCCATCGACAGGTACCTGGCGTCGGGAGCGATGCCGCGCATCTGGGCGCCCAGCTCGCTGACCAGGGCGAAGGAGCGCTTCGGTTCCGCGCCGAGCGGCGCGACGGCCATGAGCCCTAGCAGCCTGAGGCCCGGGGCCGACAGAACCCGCTCCACCAACGGTGCGAGGTCCGGAATCGACACCCCGCCCCTGGCCGGGTCCTCGGTGAGGTTGACCTGCACGAAGCAGTCCACCTCGGCACCGGCCTCGACGGCGCCGGTGTGCTCCGCCACCGGGGTGGCAAGGCCGGTCACGAGCGACTCCCGGTCCACCGAGTGGATCACCGACGAGTAGGCCCGCACCTGGCGGGCCTTCTTGCCCTGCACCTGACCGACAAAGTGCCAGCGGATGCCGGCTCCGGCCAGTTCGGCCGCCTTGGCCTGGGCCTCCTGGTGCCTGCTCTCGCCGAGGTCCCGCACCCCGAGCTCGAGGAGCTCACGGATCAGGGACACCGGTTGGAACTTGGTCACCACGACCGTGGTGATGTCGTCCACCGAGCGACCGGCGAGCCGTGCGGCGTCGGCTATGCCGCCGCGCACGTTCGCCAGCCTTTGGGCGAGGTCCGGTTCGCTCATTACTTCAGGAAATCGGGGATGTCCAGGTCGTCTGAATCGTCCTCGAAGGCCGGGTCGGCGACCGGAGTGCTCGCAGCGGGGTCGCTGGACCAGACCGAGCCGCTGGGCTCGGCGACCGGGGCGTTGTCTGCTGCGGCAGAGGCACCGGCGATGGCACCGGCGGCGCCACCGGAGACTCCCGCTGCCACACCGGCGGCGACCAGGTCGGAACGACGGACCTCGGCAACCTTGGCACCGGGCTCACCGCCGTCGAAACCCGCGGCGATGACGGTGACGCGCACCTCGTCACCGAGGGTGTCGTCAATGACGGCACCGAAGATGATGTTGGCTTCGGGGTGCACGGCCTCCTGCACCAGGCGGGCGGCGTCGTTGATCTCGAAGATGCCGAGGTTCGAGCCACCCTGGATGGAGAGCAGCACGCCGTGGGCGCCATCGATCGACGCCTCGAGCAGAGGAGAGGCAACGGCGAGTTCCGCCGCCTTGATGGCCCGGTCCGCTCCGCGCGAGGAACCGATGCCCATGAGGGCGGAGCCGGCTCCCTGCATGACCGACTTGACGTCGGCGAAGTCGAGGTTGATCAGGCCGGGTGTGGTGATCAGGTCGGTGATTCCCTGCACACCGGCGAGGAGCACCTGGTCAGCGGTGGCGAAGGCCTCGAGCATGCTGATGCCGCGGTCGCTGATTTCCAGCAGGCGGTCGTTCGGCACGACGATGAGGGTGTCGACCTCGTTCTTGAGCGAGGCGACACCGGTCTCGGCCTGAGCCTGACGACGCTTGCCCTCGAAGCCGAACGGCTTGGTGACGACACCGATGGTCAGAGCGCCGATGGACTTGGCGATCCGGGCGACGACGGGGGCGCCACCGGTACCGGTACCGCCGCCTTCGCCGGCGGTGACGAACACCATGTCGGCTCCGGCCAGCGCTTCTTCGATTTCCTCGGCGTGGTCCTCGGCGGCGCGACGGCCGACCTCGGGGTCCGCTCCGGCGCCGAGACCCCTGGTGAGGTCGCGGCCGACGTCGAGCTTGACGTCTGCATCGCTCATCAGGAGTGCCTGGGCATCCGTATTGATGGCGATGAATTCGACCCCTCGGAGGCCGAGCTCGATCATGCGGTTGACGGCGTTCACGCCGCCGCCGCCAATTCCAACAACCTTGATGACTGCTAGGTAGTTCTGATTAGTTGACACGTCCGGCCTCCGGTGGAACCCTAAACCTCTACTCGAGGCTTAAAGTTATTCTGAGTATGCAATTCTAAATTCGAAGTTAGGTGCCACCGCTGATGGCTTGGGGAGGCGCGCCCGCGTGTCGCGAATACCCGGTCGGTTTCAGCGAACGACGGCGCTGTCCGGCGATGACACGTCGTATTCGGTCACGCTGCCGACGGGGTGGCTCACAAGTAGGGCCGCCAGAACGAGCGCCTTGTACTCGCTGCGCTCAGCGTTGCCCCAAAGGACCCGCGCTCCCCCACCCAGGGTGAGCGTCACGTCGTCCTTGGTGGCGGCTGTCACGCTGTCCAACTGGCCGCGGATGCCCTCCGGCAGTGCTCCGACCACGGCGACCGCGGCCTGGAAACCGGCACCGCTGGCACCGCCAGCGGCGTCGATGAGGGGGTAGCCCTGCGGCCGGTCCGGTCCACTCTGGATGACCACACCGGCCGCGTCGACGAGGTCGAAGCCGGCGGCGGACGTGATCGCGCCGACGGGCTCCCGTTCGACGATGCGCACCACGAGGGTATCCGGCGGCCGGCTCTCCGTGACGTAGCTGCGGATGAGGCTGAATTCGCTCAGTTGCCCCTTCACCTCGGCGAGGTCGAGGAGCGGCAGCGGGGTACCCAGCTGCCCCTCGAGCGCCTGCGCCACGTCGGCGGCCGGGATGCGGTTGGTTCCGGTGATCTCGATGGTGCGCAACGCCATCAGCGGGGAGAACACGCCGACCAGGACGAAGGCCACCAGGGCGACCACGGTGCCGCCGGCGGCGAGCCAGAGATTGCGGCGGTGGCGGGAGCGGGAGGTGAAGCGACGCACCTCGTTGCGCTCGTACTGCTTCCGGGCTCGCCGCGCCGCTCGCAGCCGGGCCCGGGCCGCTCGCGCGGTCAGCGGGGGCTCCTGTCCCAACGATTGTGGAGTCGACGTCTCCGGAGCGTCCCGTGCGGCGGCGGCCTTAACGCCTCGTTTAGGCAGACTGAAGCCGCCGGGGCGCCGCCGTGTCGGTGGGGTATCCGTCGCTGGGGTGTCGGACGCAGCGCTGGCCGGCAGGACGATGGGCTCGGTCAGCGCCTCAGGCTCGGCACGGGTGGGCGCGGCGCCGGGGCCGGCGGCAGGCCGTTTAGGCCCGCGGGCAGGCTGCTGTCGCGGCTCAGGGGCACGCGGCGGTGTCGCCGCAGCTGGTTTCGCTGCAGCGGGCTTAGGTGCCGCTGGTCGCGCCGCAGGGCCTGCGGGACGCTTCATGCGCGAGCGCCTGGACGATGACTCATCCGCGCGTACCCGCCGCCGACTCATCGGCGAGAGATTCGAGCAGCTGCGGAACGATGCGGTACACGTCACCACAGCCGAGTGTCACGACGAAGTCGCCGTCTCTGGCGATGGTGCCGAGGTAGTCGGCGGCATCCTGCCATTCGGGGATATAGGCGACGTGAGCCGGGTCCTGGAAGCGTTCGGAGACCAGCGCACCGGTCACGCCGGGTTCGGGGTCTTCCCGGGCGCCGTAGACCGCCAGCACGATGGTCTCGTCGGCGTATTTCTCCAGTGTGTCGGCGAATTCCTGGGCGAACAGCCGGGTGCGGCTGTACAGGTGCGGCTGGTGCACGGCGATGATCCGGCCGGCGCCGACCACCGTGCGTGCGGCGGACAGCGCCGCGGCGACCTCGGTGGGGTGGTGGGCATAGTCGTCGTAGACGCTCACACCGCGCACGGTGCCGTGCAGCTCGAACCGGCGCTCGGTGCCGCCGAACGCCGAGATCGCCGCCAGGGAAGCGGCCGGCTCGAAGCCGAGCCCCACGAGTACGGCGAAGGCGCCCGCCGCGTTGATGGCGTTGTGCCGGCCGGGGATGCGCAGGGTGGCGGAGTAGTCGACGCCGTCCCAGGTCACGGTGAAACTCACCGGTCCGCTGGTGCCGATGGAGTGCACCCGCGCCGTGGCGCCCTCGGCCTCGCCGAAGGTGATGATGCGCTTGTCGGTGAGCCGGGCGGTGACGTGCACGGCGCCGGGGTCGTCCGAGGAGACCACGACGAATTCGTCGGCGTTCTGGGCGAATTCGACGAAGGCCGCTTCGAAGGCCTCGAGCGAGCCGTAGTGGTCGAGGTGGTCGGGGTCGACGTTGGTGATCAGCGCGACGCCGGTGTTGTAGAGCAGGAACGAGCCGTCGGACTCGTCGGCCTCCACGACGAAGAGGTCGTCGGCGCCGCTGCCGGCGCTGACGCCGAGGGATTCGATCACCCCGCCGTTGACGAAACTGGGGTCCTGGCCGAGGCCGAGCAGGCCGGTGACGATCATGCCCGTCGAGGTGGTCTTGCCGTGCGCGCCGGCGACCGAGACAAGCCGGTGCGAGCGGATCAGCCAGGCCAGCGCCTGGGACCTGTGCAGCACCGGGAGACCGCGTTCGGTGGCGAGGACGTACTCGGGGTTGTCCTGCCAGAGTGCGCCGGTGACGACGAGGCTGTCCGCGTCGCCGACGTTGGCGGCGTCGTGACCGATGGTGATGGTCGCGCCCAGCTCGCGGAGCGCGTGCACATTGTCGGAGTCGCGTGAGTCTGAGCCGGTCACGGTGTGGCCCGCGGCCAGGAACAGTCTGGCGATGCCGCTCATTCCCGAGCCGCCGATGCCCACGAAGTGCACAATGCCGAGGTCTTCGGGAACTATCAGGGTCAGGTCAGGCTTGATCACGTGAAGGTCTTTCTGGCTGGCGGTGCGCGGGGTGGTGCAGGTTCTGCGGGTTCAACGTTACGCGGAGTGCGGTGCGGTCGCACCCGCCGCCTCGTCGATGAGGTCGATCGTGCGCGCGGTGCCGTCGAGCACGCCCGCGGAGTGGGCGGCGACGCTCATGCCGTGGATGCGCTCGGGCTCGGCGAGGACCGGCAGCAATTCAGACTGGACCCAGCCCGGCAGGAAGGCGGCGTCATCGACGAGGATTCCGCCGCCAGCGGCCACGACGTCGGCGGCGTTGAACCGCTGTTCGCCGTTGCCGACCGGGTACGGCACGAACACGGCGGGGATCCCGAGGGCGCTCAATTCGCAGACCGTGGCAGCTCCGGCACGGGAGACGGCGAAGTCGGCGACGGAGAGCGCCAGATCCATCCGGTCGCAGTACGCGATCATCCGGTAACCGGGCAGGTTCGGATCGTCGACCTCGGCGGAGGTACCGGTGATGTGGAGTACCTGCCAGCCGGCGTCGGTGAGGACAGCCGCGGAATCCACGACGGTGCGGTTGATGCGGCGGGCGCCGAGCGAGCCGCCGGTGACCAGCAGGATCGGCCGGTCGGCGTCGAGGCCGAAGAAGGCCAACCCGGCCGCGCGGGAGCCGGCCCGATCGAGAGTCTCGATTTCCCGGCGCAGCGGCATCCCGACGACCCTGGCGTGGCGCAGCCGGGTACCGGCGAAGGCGACCCCGACCGAACGGGTCAGTAGGGCGCCGACCCGGTTGGCCAGCCCGGGCTTGGCGTTGGCTTCGTGGATGGCGATCGGTACGCCGGCCCGGCGCGCGGCCAGGTAGGCCGGCGTGGCGACATAACCGCCGAAGCCGACGACGACATCGACGCGGCGGTCGCGCAGGACGGTGACCACGTCGTTGATGGCGCGATTGAATCTCGGCGGGAAGCCGAGCGCCGCGCGGTTGGGCCGCCGGGGGAAGGGCAGCCGCGGGACTATCAGCAGTTCGTAGCCGCGTTCGGGTACCAACCGGGCCTCGAGGCCCTCGGCCGTGCCGAGGACGAGGACCGTCGCGTCGGGCTCGCGCAGGCGGAGCGCGTCGGCGACCGCGAGCAGCGGGTTGACGTGGCCGGCGGTACCGCCCCCGGCCAGCAGGTATGTGGTCATCGGGTGGTTCCTCGTTTCGGTGCGGCACCGACGGGCGCCGGGCGTGCGGGCGCGGCCGCAGGGTCGCGGGTCTTGGCGTCCTCGCTCAGGTTGTGGTCGCTTCTGGCGAAGGACAGCACCACCCCGATCGCCGCGAGGGTGGTCAGCAGCGCCGTGCCACCGGCGGAGATCAGCGGCAGGGGCACACCGAGGACCGGGAGGACTCCCAGCACGACACCGATGTTCACGAGGGCCTGGCCGATGATCCAGACCATGACGGCCGCGGTGGTGACCTTGATCTGCATGTTGGCCGTACCACGCATGATGCGGATGAATGCGAACGCCAGCAGGACGAACATCAGCAGGACGACGATGCAACCGATCAAGCCGAGTTCTTCGCCGATGATGGCGAAGATGTAGTCGTTGTCGGCGGCAGGCAGCCAAGACCACTTGGCCTTGGAGTTGCCCAACCCCACGCCGAACACTCCCCCGTTGGCCAGGGCCCAGGTGCCGTGCAGGGGCTGCCAGCACGCGGCGGAGATGGTGCCCTTCAGCTCGTCGCAGCCCTCCGCGGCGAAGCTGAGGATGCGGGTCATCCGGTTCTCGCTGCTGATAGCGAGCAGGATGCCGGCGACAGCACCGACGATCAGGGGCAGGGCGAGCATCCGCAGTCGCAGCCCGGCGAAGAACAGCGCGCCGAACAGGATGCCGGCCATGATGATCACGGTACCGAGGTCACCGCCGATCATCACGAGCATGACCGCGCCGCCGCCGACGCCGAACACGGGGATGTACACGTGTCGCCAGTCGTCGAGCTTGTCTTTCTTCTGCGCGAGGATCACGCCGAGCCAGATCACCAGGGCCACCTTGATGGCTTCGGAGGGCTGGAACTGCACACCCGCGATGGATAGCCAGTTGGTGTTTCCCGCCACGGTGACGCCGAGCGGGGTGAAGATCACCAGGCACTGGAAGAAACAGGAGATACCGAGGGCCGGCCAGGCGACGCGTTTCCAGAACGTCACGGGCAGCCGGCTGATCACGAGCATCAGCGGGATTCCGAGCACCGCGAAGATTCCCTGCCGAAACAGCCCACCGAAGAATCCGGCGTCTTCCAGGTAGGAGTCCACCGACGAGGAGGACAGCACCATGACCAGGCCGAAGACGACCAGGAAGAGCGTGGTGCCCAGCAGGAGCAGGTAGTTGGTGGATTCGGCCCGGAACACCCGGCCGAGGTTGATCCGCGTCAGGCTACTGCCGCGGTCCTGGGAACTGTGGTTCTCGGCGGCCTCAGGCACCCGGGTACGAGGACGAGTCTTCATGCGACCCACCTCCCAAATAATCGTGTACGGCCTGGGCGAACTTCGACCCGCGTTCCGCGTAGCTGGCGAATTGGTCCATGGATGCGGCCGCCGGGGCCAGCAGGACCACGTCCCCGGCCGTGGCGAGGGATGCGGCCAGAACGACCGC
Organism: Cryobacterium sp. TMN-39-2; assembly: GCF_004402745.1. Lineage (NCBI taxonomy): Bacteria > Bacillati > Actinomycetota > Actinomycetes > Micrococcales > Microbacteriaceae > Cryobacterium > Cryobacterium sp. TMN-39-2. Next base: position 413,601 of record NZ_SOFX01000011.1, on the reverse strand, counting down.
GGACGGCATGACCTCCCCAGTGTCATCCGAGTCGATCTCGAAGACGCGCAGGGCGGGGGCGTGTCGTCTAAATGCCGCCAGGACTTCCTCGCGCTCGACGCCGATCACGACGGCGCCGCGCAGCCGGCCGGCGTGCTTGGCCACCAGGTCACCGATGTCGACGCCCTTCAGCAGGCCGCCGACCAGCCAGACGACGGAGTCGAACGCCGCCAGCGAGGCATCCGCCGCGTGGGGATTGGTCGCCTTGGAGTCGTCGACCCAGCTGATGCCGTCGCGGATCGCCACGACCTCGATGCGGTGCGCGTCGAGACTGAAGGTGGCCAGGGCCGCCCGGATGGCCTCCGGCGACACGTCGAAGGACCTGGCGAGGGCGGCGGCGGCCAGGATGTTGGCCACCACGTGCGGCGCGGCCAGCCCGGCGGCGGCGAGGTCGGTGATGGTGGTGAGCTCGATGGCGCTGTCGAAGCGGTCCTCGAGGAACGCCCGGTCGCAGAGGATCCCGTCGACGATTCCCAGGTCGCTGGGTCCCGGCACGCCCAGGCCGAAGCCGATGGCTCTGGCGCCGTCGTTGACGTCGGCGTCTTCGACCATCCGCATCGTGGCGAGGTCGGCCTTGTTGTACACGCAGGCGACGGTGGTGTTCGAGTAGACCTTGGCCTTCGCATCGCGGTACGCGCTCGCGGAGCCGTGCCAATCGATGTGGTCGTCGGCGATGTTGAGGCAGACGCTGGAGACCGGGACCAGGGCGCCGGGGCCGGTCAACGGCAGGTGGTGCAGCTGGTAGCTGGACAGCTCGACGACGAGCACGTCCCAGCCCTGGGGGTCGCGGATGGCGTCGAGCACGGGCACGCCGATGTTGCCGCAGGGGGCGACCCTGTGGCCGCCGGCAGCGAGCATCGTCGCGGTCATCTGCACCGTCGTGGTTTTGCCGTTGGTACCGGTGACGAGGATCCAGGGCGCGGCGGGACCGACCTTGTCGCGCAGCCGCCAGGCCAGTTCAATGTCGCCCCAGACCGGGATGGCCTGTGCCGCGGCCCACTGGAGCAGGGCGTGGTCCGGGTGGAATCCCGGCGACACGATGATCAGCTCTGCGTTGTGAGCCACCAGTGCCGGGGGCGCGGCGTCGAGGTCGGCCGTGACCAGCGGCACGCCGAGGACCTCGAGCAGCCGGGCTCGCTCGTCGGGGGCGCGGCCGGCAACGACGAGGACCTCGGCGCCGAGCTCGGCGAGGGTGTCCGCCGCGGCGAATCCGGTCATCCCGAGGCCGAGGACGGCTACCCGCAGACCGGACCAGTCGGAGTGCCAGCTGGTCAGGGCGTCCAGACGGTCGGGTGCGGGGGTGGAGTGCGGCGCGTCGTAGGAGTGGGCGCCCATCAACGGGCCAGCCACTCGAGGTAGAACGTTCCGACGCCGGCGGCCACGAGCAGCCCGCCGATGATCCAGAAACGCACCACGACGGTGACCTCTGCCCAGCCCTTGAGTTCGAAGTGGTGATGGATCGGGCTCATCAGGAAGATCCGTTTGCCGCGGGTGACCTTGAAGTACGCGCGCTGCACGATGACCGAGCCGGCCTCGATCACGAAGAGGCCGCCGATGAGAACCAGCAGCAGTTCGGTGCGGCTGAGGATCGCCAGCGCGGCCAGCGCACCGCCCAGGCCGAGCGAACCGGTGTCACCGAGGAAGATCTTCGCCGGCGAGGTGTTCCACCAGAGGAAGCCGATGAGCCCTCCGACGATGGCGGCGGCCACGATGGCCAGGTCGAAGGAGTCCGGGCCGGCGTAACACTTGTACATGTCGGCGATGTCGGATCCGCCGGTGTTGCAGGACTGGTTGGACTGCCAGAAGCCGATGATGATGTACGAACCGATCGCGAAGACCAGGGAGCCGGTCGCGAGGCCGTCGAGACCGTCCGTGACGTTGACACCGTTGGAGGTGGCGGCGACGATCAGGCAGATCCAGATGATGAACGCGGCGATGCCGATGAAGGTGCCCAGCTTCATGAAGTCCAGCGGCAGGTCCCGGATGAACGAGATGTGCGTGGAGGCCGGGGTCTGACCGTATTTGTCGGGGAACTGCAACGCCATCCAGCCGAACGCGCCGGCGACGACGACCTGGCCGGCGATCTTCTGCCAGCCGCCCAGGCCCAGGCTGCGTTGGTTGCGGGTTTTGAGGTAGTCGTCGAGGAAACCGACCAGGCCCAGGCCCACCATCATGAACAGCACGAGCAGGGGTGACGCCGTCAGCGGCCGCTGTTGCAACCACATCGCGAGAAAGTAGCTGACCAGGACGCCGACGATGATGATGATGCCGCCCATGGTGGCCGTGCCGCGCTTGGCGTGGTGGCTCTTGGGTCCGTCATCGCGGATGAACTGGCCCCAGCCGAGTTTGTGGAACAGCCTGATGAACAGCGGGGTGAGCAGCAGGGTGAAGACGAGGGACATCGCTCCGGCCAGGAGAAGGGCTATCACGAGTACAACTTTCCCAGTCGGTCTCCGAGGAAGCGGAGTCCGGCTGAATTTGATGATTTGACGAGCACGGTGTCGCCAGGTTTCACGGTGTCGCGCAGCAGGTCGAAGGCCTCTTCGGCGGTCTCGACGTAGGCCGATTCCCCGTCCCAGGAACCCTCGTTGATGGTGCTGATGTGCATGCGGCGGGCGGCACGGCCGACCACGATCAGTTGGGAGATGTTGAGGCGTACCGCCAGGAGTCCGATCCTGTCGTGTTCCTCGCCGGAGAGCTCCCCCAGCTCGCTCATCTCGCCGAGCACCGCGATGCTGCGGCCGTCGGATTTCCGGATCTGGGCGAGGGTCTTGAGGGCCGCGGTCATCGAGTCGGGGCTGGCGTTGTAGGCGTCGTTGATGACGGTGATGTCGTCCCGTCCACCCATGACCTCCATGCGCCAGCGTTCGGCGACGGTGACGGATTCGAGCGCGGTCACGATGTCATCGATGGGAACCCCGAGGGCGTCGGCGGCCGCGGCGGCGGCCAGGGCGTTCATCACGTGGTGTTCGCCGAGGACCCTGAAGGACACCGGTCGGCTCTCGCCGCCGGGCAGGTGCAGGGTGAAGCTCGTTCCGGTTCGGCTGCCGTGGACGGCGGAGGCACGTACGGTGGCACCGTCGCTCTCGCCGAACCACACCACGCGGGCGGCGGTGACGGCGGCCATGCCGGCCACCCTGTCGTCGTCCCTGTTCAGGATGGCGATGTCGTCGGGGCCGAGGTCGGTGACCATCTCGGATTTGGTGCGCACCGTGGCTTCGATGCCGCCGAAACCCCCGGCGTGGGCCAGGCCGACCTTGAGCACGATGCCGATGTCCGGCCGGGCCATCCGGACCAGACGCCGGATTTCACCCTCGGCACTGGCACCCATCTCTGCGACGAGGAACTGGGTGTCGCCGGTGACTTCGAGCATGGTCAGCGGGGCGCCGACCTCGTTGTTGAAGGAGGCGCGCGCGGCGACGGTGGGGCCGACGCGCTCCAGGACGGCGCGCAGGAGGTTCTTGGTGGTGGTCTTGCCGTTGGATCCGGTGATGCCGATGATCTTCAGTCGGCCGGCGGCGCGGACCCTGGCGATCACCGTGGTGGCGAGGTCACCCAGGGCGACGACGGCGTCGGGAACCAGCACCTGGGCGACGGGCAGGTCGAGCACCCGCTCGACGATGATCACGGCGGCGCCGCTTGCGACGGCGGCCGGCGCGAAGAGATGGCCGTCGGTCTCCTCCCCCGGCTTGGCGACGAAGATGTCGCCGGCGGAGACCTCGCGGGAGTCGGTGTGCACGGCCCCATTGACGACTGATTCGCTGGTCAGGGCGTCAGCGGCAGACGGGTCGACGAGGTGCCCGGGGTAAAGGTGCAGAGTGCCGTTCATGGCTGCGGCAATTTCCGCCAGGGTCAGGGCGATCATCACAGCCACCCGGCTTCCTGCAGTGCGAGTCGGGCGTCATCCCTGGCTGAATACGGGAGCTTCACTCCGGCTACCTCCTGGTAGTTCTCGTGGCCGGGCCCTGCGTAGAGCACGACATCGCCCTCCGCGGCCAACGATAGCGCGCGGCGGAACGCTGTGGCGGGGTCGGGGACCTCGTAGAGTTCCCCCTCTGGCACGGCTTCCCGTGCCGCGGCGAGCAGGGTCGCCCTGATGGTGGCCGGATCTTCGAATCGCGGATGGAAGTCGGTGATGACGACGGCATCCGCGCCGCGGGCGGCAATGGCGCCCATAGCGGCGCGCTTGGTCTTGTCCCGGTCGCCGTCGGCGCCGAAGACCATGATGATTCGCCCGGCGGTGGAGTCGCGGATCGCCCCGAGGGTGTTGAGGAAGGCATCCGGGCTGTGGCCGTAGTCGATGTAGACCAGCGGGCCCCGGTCGCCGGAGATCAGTTCGGCACGTCCCGGGATGTAGGCGTTGATGCCGCCGTCGCGGGTGAGGGCATGCTCGATGGCGGCAAGGTCGAAGCCGCTCTCCACCAGCATCACGATGGCCAGGGCTGCGTTGGCGGCCATGTACCAGCCGAGCAGGGGCACTCGGGTCTGCAGCCGACGGCCATCGGGGCCGTCGAGGGTGAATTCGGTGAAGCGGGCACCGGTCCGCACGACGTTCATGCGCCAGTCAGCATCGGCCGGGCTGCGGTCGGCGTCGGCCGACCCGACCACGGGGTTGTTGCCGAGGGTAGTGACCGGGATCCGGCTCTCCGACGCAATGCGGCGGCCCCACTCGGAGTCAACCGTGACCACTCCGCGGCGGGAGCGGTCGGGCTGGAAGAGCTCCAACTTCGACTCGAAGTACTCCTCCATCGACGCGTAGTCGTCGAGGTGATCGTGGGAGAGGTTTGTGAACCCGGCGACATCGAAGACCAGTCCGTCGACCCGGTGGCGGCTGATCGCCTGGGCAGAGACCTCGATGCCGACGGCCCGGACCTCGGCTTCGCGCATCCGGGCCAGCAGGGCGTGCAGTTCGCTGGCCTCCGGAGTGGTCAGGGAACTGGTCACGGCGATGTCGCCGATCCGGCGTTCCGCTGTGGAGGTGAGCCCGGCGACGACACCGAGCTGACTGAGGATGGCGAACAGCAGATAGACGACGCTGGTCTTGCCGTTGGTGCCGGTGACGGCGAACAGGTCCGCAGGGTTATCGACTGTGCGGTGGATCCAGGCCGCCACGGTGCCCAGCGCGGCGCGGACATCCGCCGTGACGAGGATCGGGAGGCCGCAATCGGCGGCCAGCAGTGCACCGGCCTCGTCGGTCAGTACGGCAACGGCCCCGGCTTCGCGGGCCGCCCTGATGTGGGATGCCCCGTGGATCATCCGTCCGGGCACGCCGACGAACAGGTCGCCGGGCTGCACCGTGCGCGAGCTGAGGCTCACGCCGGTCAGTTCTACGCCCGCGGTGTCGCCGCGGACGTCAAGCTCAAATTCATCGACCAGTCCGGACAACGATCGCGGGACCGGATGCTGAGGACGGAGAGCCGAGGGTGCCAAATCGGTCACGAGGCTCACTTTCTTACCAGGTACCGGGGAGATCAGGCGCGGCGGCGCCCGAGGGAACTGCCCGGTACTTTTTCAGCACCTGACTCATGACCTCTTGAAAGACCGGAGCGGGGGCTGCTGACGAATTCATGTTAACAGGGTCGGCCAGACTCACCGAAACGACGTACTGCGGATCGTCCGCCGGAGCGAAGCCTGAGACCGATACCAGGTAGCCCTTGGAGTACCCGCCGTTGCCGTCTGGCATCTGTGCGGTACCGGTCTTGGCGGCGGCCCGGTAGCCCGGGATTTCCCAGGTGTCGGCCAGCCAGGCCTTCTGGTACACCATCTCGAGGATGTCCGCAGTGTCGCGTGCCGCCTCGGCTGACACGACCTGGGTGCCCTCCGCCGCGGGAACGTCGGTGAGGGTGCCGTCTGCGGCGCGGCAGCCGGAGACCAGCTGCACGGGCATCCGGACGCCGCCGTTGGCGATGGTCTGGTAGATGCTCGACACTTGCAGGGCCGTCGTGGTCAGGCCCTGGCCGAACATTGTGGCGTACTGGGTCTGGTTGTCCCACTCGTCGGCCGGGTGCAGAATGCCGGGGTCTTCGCCGGGGAAGCCGGTCTCGGTTTCGGTGCCGACCCCGAACTTGGTCATGTAGTCGTAGCGCTGCTGATTGGTCAGACGCTCGCCGAACTGCGACGTGCCGGTGTTGGACGACTCGATCAGTACCCCGGTGAGGGTGAGGTTGAGGTCGGGGTGTGATGAGCTGTCATTGATGTTGGCGCCGTTTTCCGGCAGGTAACGGTAGGGGGCGACGACCTGGGATTCGGGGGTCGCCACGCCGGCGTCGATCACGGATGCCGCGGTGAGGGCTTTGAAGGTGGAGCCGGGCTCGTAAGAGGCCGTGAAGGCGCGGGAGCCGCGATCCTCTGGGTTGGTCGTGGCGCTGACATCGTTGGGGTCGACACTCGGGTAGTCGGCCACGGCGACGAGCTTGCCGGTCTTGACCTCCTGCACGATGACGTTGCCCCACGCTGCTCCGGTCTTCTGGGCCTGCTCGGCGAGCACCTTCTGCACAAAAAATTGCAGGTCGGAGTCGATGGTGGTGATGACGTCGCTGCCGTCGGAGGCGGGCTCTGTGGTCACGGTGCTTTCCGGCAGCCGCACGCCGTCGGCGCCGCGCTCGTAGGTCTCCGAGCCGTTGTTGCTGGCGAGGCAGGAATCCTGGCCCACTTCCAGTCCTGCCTGAGCCTCGCCCGCCGACGAGACGAAGCCGACGAGGTTGCCGGCGACGGCGCCGTTGGGGTAGACCCGGCCCGGGTTCTGCTGGAAGGTGAGCCACGGGATATCGAGGGCGGACAGAGCCCGGAACGCATCGACGCCGACCTGCCTGGCGACGAGCGCGTAGTCCGATTTAGGGTTGTCGGCGAGGGCCTCGGTGATGAGGGCCTGGACCTGCTCGGTGGGCAGACCCACGATGGCGCCGATGTCCGCCACGGACTGGGCCAGTGGCACCGTGGTTTCGACCCCGTCGACGGTGCGGGTGAACGGCGAGGCGTTCTTGGGCGACAGTGCCACGTCGTACCGCATCACGGTCCCGGCCAGCACCACGCCATTGGCGTCGAGGATCTCGCCGCGCGAGCCGTAAACGGTTCTCTCGACCGACCGGTTGCCGAGGGAGTCGGCGCTGAGGGTGTCAGCGCGCACCACCTGGATATCGACGAGGCGAACGACGAACACGCCGATGATGGCGACGAGTACAACGATGGTCGCCGCGATCCTGCGCTTGCTGGACATGTGTGTTCTCGCCACGTGGTGGTCCTCCCGTATCGGACTGCCGTGTCTATCGAGTGGTCGGCGACGGCAGGCCGTCGGCTACCGTAACCGCCGCAGGGGCGGTTCCGGCGGCAGGCGCGCCGGAGGCGACGCTGGTTCCCTGGCCGCCGGCGGGCAGCTGGGTGACGAGGGGAACCCCGGTGAGCAGGGAGTTGGGAACGAGGCTGGCGGCGCCGGCCGCTCCGCCGCTGGCGGAGGTCGGCGCCCCGAGAACGGCGCCGTCGGACAGCCGCAGGTAGGCCGGGGTGGAGTTGCTGACCATGCCGAGTGCTTCGGCGTTGGCGGCGAGGCTCTGCGGCGAGGACACGCGGATGAGGTCTTCACTCACGCTGTCGGCGGTGCGGCCGAGTTCGACCTGGCTGGCTCGCAAGGCCGAGATCTCATAGGCACCCTGAGAGATCCCCACGCTCAGCAACAGCTGAGCCACGATGACGGCACCCACACAGGCCACCGCCGACAGCGCGTAGACGACGCGGGGACGCGTGTGAGTGCTGGGGCTCACGATCTCGATGTGGCGGCGTTCGTCGGCGCCGCTGCGTTCGGTGAAGTCGGGGCGCAGCGGTTCTGTTGTCAGCACCCGGGCCAGGTTGTCGCTCATTCGGCTCTCCTCAGTCGTTCGGCGGCACGCAGGCGAACCGATGTTGCACGGGGGTTGATGGCTTTTTCTTCTTCGGAGGCCAGTTCGGCGCCCCGGATCAGTAGGGTGAACAGCGGTTTGTGCTCCGGGAGCTCCACGGGGAGGCCGGCAGGGGCGCTCGACTGCGATGCGGCAGCGAACATCCTCTTGACGATGCGGTCTTCGAGCGACTGGTAGGCCATCGAGACGATGCGGCCGCCGACGGCCACCGCCTCCATCGCGGCGGGGATGGCGCGTTCGAGGACGGCCAGTTCCTGGTTGACCTCGATGCGGAGCGCCTGGAAGACCCGCTTGGCGGGGTGCCCCATGCGCTGCACGGCAACCGGAGTGACCTTGGTGATCACCTCGACAAGCTGGGCGGAGCGCACGAACGGGGTCGTCGCCCTGGCCTCCACGATCGCCTTGGCGTATCGGCCGGCAAGTTTCTCTTCGCCGTACTCCTGGAAGATGCGGCGGAGGTCCCCCTCGCTGTAGTCGGCCAGGATCCGCTCGGCGGTGAGCGGCGACGTGCTGTCCATTCGCATGTCCAGCGGAGCATCCTTGGAGTAGGAGAAGCCGCGTTCGACCTGGTCGAGCTGCATGCTGGAGACGCCGAGGTCGAAGAGGATGCCCTGCACCTCGCTGATACCGAGGCCGGCCAGCGCGTCGAGGATTCCGTCGTAGACGGTGTGCACGAGGTGGATGCGGTCTCGGAACGGCTTGAGGCGTTCCTCGGCGATGGCCAGGGCGTCGAGGTCGCGGTCCAGGCCCACCAGGGTGAGACCGGGGAACCGGGTCAGCATGGCCTCGGCGTGACCGCCCATGCCGAGGGTGGCGTCGACGAGGATCGCGCCCGGCGCGGCCAGGACCGGGCCGAGCAACTCGATGCTGCGCTCGAGCAGCACCGGAGTGTGGATCTCGTTGAGCTGCGGCCGTTCGGCCGAGGCATCGGGGGTCTTGTCGCTGTTCATCTCGTTGTTCATGTCGTTGTTGTCGTTGTTGTTGTTCATAGCTACCGGGGCGGATCCTGGAGCCTGATCCCCATCCGTTCCGCCTGGCACCGGGGAAGTGTGTCAGGAGGGCAACGGCTGGGAGTCAGGAACCAGGAGCTAGAAGAGTCCCGGAATCACCTCCTCCGTGATGTTGGCGAACGAGGCTTCCTGCTCGATGAGGTAGAGGTCCCAGACCTCGGTGTCCCAGATCTCCACGCGGTTGCCCACGCCGATCACCGTGAGGTCGCGACCCAGGCCCGCGTAGGCCCTGAGGTTGGCGGGGATGGTCACCCGGTTCTGCTTGTCGGGTGTTTCGGCGCTGGCTCCGGACAGGAAGACACGAAAGAAGTCGCGCCCTTCCTTGCTCGTGATGGGCGCCTGGCGGATCTTTTCGTGCACCTCATCAAAATCACGCGAGGTGAAGACGTACAGGCACCGTTCCTGGCCGCGCGTCATGACGATGCCGGTCGAGAGTTCCTCGCGGAACTTGGCCGGCAGGATGACGCGTCCTTTTTCGTCGAGCTTGGGGGCATAGGTCCCGAGGAACATTCATCACCCCTCTCTTCCGGCCAAGGTCAGGTGTTGCTCCACTTTACTCCACTATCAACCACCGCGTCTGGAAAACGCGCGATATTGCTGCGAACTTGCTTGATTATTCCCTGAAAACACTGTGAATCACTGGGTGGAGGAAAATCCCACACTTTGGGGCCGTTTAGGGACATTTTGGGCGCAAAAAAGGACCGACCTGGTGGCCGGTCCTGTTTGGTGAGACGAAGTGGGTGAAAAGGGAGCGTTCGGGGTGGCGGGCGGCGGGAGCCGGGGAATGCAGAACGCCCGCCGTCTGGGTGAGGGCGGGCGTTGCTGGTTATCGCTGAGTGGTTACTGCTGAGTGATTACTGCTGGCCGTCCTGTCGACGGTCCCAGCGGTCATTGAGCTTGTCCATGAAGCCCTGCTGGTTGCGAGCTTGAGCCGGACGGCGGGGCTGGCTGGACGACGGCCTCGTCGCCCGAGCTGTGCGGCCAGGCGTGATGGCCAGGAGCACACCCCCGAACATGATGATGAATCCGACGATACCCAGCCACAGCTGTTGCACCGCGACACCGGCGACAAGAGTCGCTATCCCGACGACGCCGGCGAGTACTCCGAGCACAATAGAACGGTAGTTGGGGCGGAGGCGGGTGCCTCCAACGCTCGCCACGAATTCGGCATCGTTGTGATAGAGACTGCGCTCCATCTCTTCGAGGAGTCGCTGCTCTTGTTCTGAAAGCGGCATCTCATTCCTCCAATTGGGGATCGAGCGGATTAGACCCTAATTCTAGTCCCGCCGAGATGGCTAGGCTAGGCAGGTGACCGAAAGCACTCGACTGGTCGATCTGGTTCATTCTCGTATCGACGAATTCATCAATACGCGTGAGTCAATTGTGACGACCATCAGCGGCGACCTGGCTGTGCTGGTCGACTTCTCACGGCAGTTTCTCAGCGGCGGAAAGCGCTTCCGGGCCCAGTTCGCCTACCTCGGCTGGCAGAGCGTTACGGCCTCCCCCGGGCCCCCCGCGGCGGGCGCTCCCGCCGGCGTGCAGGGCGAGACCGCAGGCATCGTGTCGGTCGCCTCGGCGTTGGAGGTTTTCCACGCCGCGGCGCTCGTGCACGATGACATCATCGACAATTCCGACACCCGCCGCGGTGCGCCATCCGCTCACCGCCGCTTCGAGAGCCTCCACGGCGCCGAAGCGTGGGCGGGCAGCCCCGGTGACTTCGGCCGGGCCTCGGCGATCCTGCTCGGCGACCTCCTGCTGGGCTGGAGCGACGAGCTACTCGACGAGGGCCTCGACGACGCCCCCGACCGGGTCAGCGCCCGTCGCGCGCGGCGGGAGTTCAACCTGATGCGCACCGAGGTCACGGCCGGCCAGTATCTGGACATCCTCGAGGAACGCGCCTGGCTCACCCAGCCGGAGGCGGAGCTCCTCGACCGCGCCGTGCGGGTGATCATCTTCAAGTCGGCCAAGTACAGCGTTCAGGCTCCCCTCGTGATCGGCGCCGCCCTCGCTGGAGCCACCGACGACCAGCTGGACACCCTGCGTGCTTTCGGCCTGCCGCTCGGCATCGCCTATCAGCTGAGGGACGACCTGCTCGGAGTTTTCGGGGACGCAGCAGTGACCGGCAAGCCCAGCGGGGACGACCTGCGCGAGGGCAAGCGCACAGTCCTGATCGCTCTGGCGAGGGAGCGCCTGGACACGTCCTCGCTGCACACCGTCGACCGGCTGCTCGGCCGGCCCGACCTGACGCCGGATCAGATCTTGTCGTTGCAACAGATCATCGTGGACAGCGGAGCCGTCGACAGGGTGGAGACCCTCATCCAGCAGAACGTCGGCCAGGCGCTGGAGGCGTTGACCGGATCGGACGTGGCGGCCGGGGTCGCGGCAGAGCTGACCGACTTCGCTGGAACGGTAACGCGGCGCGTCTTCTAGTAGCGCGGCGCGTGTCTCAGCACCGCGCCACGTCGTCTAACGACGGGGCGCGGGGGCGTGGATCGAAAGTGCGATCAGGCCAGGGCTTGAGCGACGCGACGGACCTCGGCCTTGCGGCCGGCCAGAAGTGCGTCGATCGGGGGAACTCCGAGGCTGTCGTCCACCTCGAGCAGCCACTCCATGGCCTGGTCGTCGGTGAAACCGTCGTCGGCGAGCACGATCAGGGTGCCGCGAAGCTCACCTACCGGCGCGCCATCACGGATGAAGGAGGCGGGCACGCTGACCTTGCCGTCGCGGCGGACGGCGAGCAGGTGCTTGTCCTCGATGAGCTGCCGAACCCGGCTGTGGCTGATGCCGAGGACCTCTACGAGGTCGGGAATGCCGAGCCAGTCTGGGCCGGAGGCGGATGTTTGAACAGAAGACGATTCGGTCACCCCTCAAGCTTCCCATGATTCGTCATCGCCGACAAACCCCTGCTTCGTCGCCAATTCCAGACACTTCCTGGGGCGTACCCGCGTGGTTAATTGACTCGGCATTCCATCTGTGTCAGCGTTGAGAACACGTCAGCTCTCACGGAGACAGCTGTCGACGAGTAGTCAACGAGCGGAGCCTCATGTCGGTTAGAGCCAGCAAGATCGAAACGGGGACGGTCCGACCGGACTCCCCCGTCGAGACCAGCTCAGCACGGCACCGCCCGGCTCCGACCGGAATGCGGCGGTCCATCGGCGCCTTCGCCAGCATTCCCCTTGTTGTGGTGAGCACCCTCGCGATCGTGCTCAACCTGGCATCACCGGCCCAGGCCGCCACCGCCCTCAAGAAGCCGTTGAAGAGCCGCACCACGGTGCCGCAGGTTGCCGTGAAGCCGGCGCAGGCCGTTCAGCCGGCCACGGCGACGCCCGCGCCCAGCCAGTACACCGTCGTCGACGGGGACACCATCAGCGCCATCGCCGGCAAGTTCGGCCTGTCGACGGCTTCGGTTCTGGCCCTGAACGGGCTGGGATGGTCCGCCGTGATCTTCCCCGGCCAGGTTCTCACCCTGTCCACGGCGCCGATCGCCGTCGCCGCCACCCCTGCCCCTGTCGCGACCGAACTCACCAGGTACACCATCAAGTCCGGCGACACACTCAGCGGCGTCGCGGCCGCCCACGGGGTGCCCACCGACGCCCTGTTCAGCGTGAACGGTCTCGGCCGCAACAGCATCATCTTCCCCGGCCAGGTCATCGTGCTGCCCGCCTCCGGTTCGGCCGCTGCCGCCGTCACGACGGTCGCCTCGACAACTGTCACGGCCTCGACGCCCGGCAGCCACACTGTGGTGGCCGGCGACACCGTGGACAAGGTCGCCACCGGCGCCGGAGTTTCGGTGCAGGCGATCCTCGAAGCCAACGGCCTGGGCTACTCGAGCATCATCTACCCCGGCCAGGTGCTGACCCTCCCCGGCGCCGCATCCGCGAGCCCCGCTCCGACAAGCACCGCACCGGTCCTCAACGCTGTCCCCGCCGTGGTCATCACACCCGCTCCGGCCCGCGGTACCGTGACGCCCCTCACAGCGGACATGGCCGCGAACGCCCGTCTGATCATCTCCGTCGGACGGGACGCCGGCGCGAGCGATGCCGCCCTCGTCGTGGCTCTGGCCGCCGCCGCGCAGGAATCCGGCATGCGCAACATCGACTACGGCGACCGCGATTCGCTCGGTCTCTTCCAGCAGCGCCCCAGTTCCGGTTGGGGCACCGAGGAGCAGGTCATGGACGCGGAGCGGGCCACCCGGGCCTTCTTCGGCGGATCGGTGAACCCGAACCCCGGCATCACCCGTGGGCTCCTGGACATCCCGGGCTGGGAGGCCATGACGGTCACCCAGGCGGCACAGGCCGTTCAGCTGTCCGGACACCCCGACCTCTACGCCAACTGGGAAGCATCCGCCCGCAGTTGGCTTGCCGACCTCGGCTGAAACCGGCGATCCGAAGGATCAGTGACCGAATCGTGTCACGCCGCGCTGCGGGCCGTCCAGAGGAACGCCCGACTTTTCCGTAGACTCATCGGGTGACCGAAAGCCCCACAGACCCCATGATCGGCCGTCTCATCGACGGCCGCTATCAGGTGCGCTCCCGGATCGCCCGCGGCGGTATGGCCACCGTGTACCTCGCCACAGACCTGCGCCTCGAGCGCCGGGTGGCCATCAAGATCATGCACGGCCACCTGGCCGACGACAACGCGTTCCGCAGTCGCTTCATCCAGGAGGCCCGCTCCGCGGCCCGACTCGCCCACCCCAACGTGGTGAACGTGTTCGACCAGGGCCAGGATGCCGACATCGCCTACCTGGTGATGGAGCACCTGCCCGGCATCACGCTGCGTGACCTGCTCAAGGACTACGGCAAGCTCACGCCCGAGCAGACCATGGACATCCTCGAGGCGGTGCTCTCGGGTCTCGCAGCCGCACACAAGGCCGGCATCGTGCACAGGGACGTCAAGCCTGAGAACGTGTTGCTCGCTGACGACGGTCGCATCAAGATCGGTGACTTCGGGCTCGCCCGCGCCGTGAACAACAACACCGCCACCGGTCAGGCCCTGCTCGGCACCGTGGCCTACCTCTCCCCCGAACTCGTCACCCGCGGCATCGCCGACGCCCGCAGCGACATCTACGCCCTGGGCATCATGACCTACGAGATGCTCACGGGCGAGCAGCCGTATGTCGGTGAGGCTCCCATGCAGGTGGCGTACCAGCACGCCAACGACACCGTGCCGATGCCCAGCCTGGTCGCGCCCGGCACTCCCACCGAGCTCGACGAACTCGTGCTCTGGGCGACGGCACGCGACCCCGAAGAGCGTCCCCGTGATGCCAGAGTGATGCTCGACCAGCTGCTCGACGTGGAAAAGCTCGTGAGGCCCCAAGGCGACACAGCCATGCAGGCCACCATGGTGCTCCCCCGGGGCATCGCGGCCGCATCGGCCGACGCCGAAACCCAAATCCTCGGCCGCAGCCCTCTGGCCGTCGCGCCCGCCGCCGCAGTCGCGCCAGCAGACGACGACGAACCCGACAACACCGCCCAGCTCGCGGGCAGTGCCACGAAGCGCCGCCGCCGGGGTTACTGGTTGTTCGCCCTGATCGTGTTCCTGGCCGCCCTGGCCGGCGGTGTCGGCTGGTACTTCGGTGCCGGTCCCGGTTCGGAGGTCCAGGTTCCTTCCCTGGTTTCGGTGAGCCCGGAGGAGGCTACGGCGACACTCGAAGAGCTCGGCCTCGTCGCCGAGCAGGGCACCGAATACAGCACCGAGATCCCGGCCGGGCTGATCGTCAGCACCGACCCCGGCGACGGGGCCCGAGTTGCCCAGGGCAGCACGGTGACCCTCAACGTCTCGCAGGGACCCGCGCCGATCACGCTGCCGCCGCTGGCCGGTCTCAGCGCGGATGCCGCCGCCTCGGCCATCGCCGAAGCGAAGGCCGTTCCCGGTCAGGTCGACGAGGTGTTCAACGGCGACGTGGAGGAGGGCCTGGTGCTCTCGGCCAGCAGGGAGAGCGACGGCAGCGACATCTCGGCGGGCGGTGACTACTTCGAGGGGCTCAACGTCAATCTCGTGGTGTCGCTCGGACCCATCCCCGACGTCGGTGGGGAGTCGCTCGATGACGCCGTCAGCATCCTCGAAGACAAGGGCCTCGTCGCCACAGCAGGCGAGGAAACCTACAGTGACACCATCGCAGAGGGCGACGTCATCTCGGTCGCCGCTGCCGAGGAGGGTCCGATTCGGGCAGGCTCGACTCTCATCCTCACGGTGTCCCGCGGCCCAGAGCCGGTGGAGATCCCTGATGTGGTGGGGATGGCCTGGAGCGAGGGCAAGCAGGTGCTCACCGACCTCGGCTTCAAGCTGAACTACAACCTGGCCGCGGATGCCATTGCGGCGATCATCAGCATCAAGTCGACGGATCCGGCGGCTGGTACCCTCGCGGCCAAGGGCAGCTCCATCACCCTGACCCCCACCAACCCCTTCGGCTAGACCTACCGTCTCCTGCTCGAGGCACGAGCGCAAGCGCGACCGACGGACGGGGCGCGACCCTCTCCGCTGGTTGACCCTGTCGCAACCACGCGGGACGACCCCGCCAGGCCGCCGACGGGCGGGGCGCGACACACGGGCACGTCACCCGGTGTCAGATGCGAGATGCCCCGCTACGGACGAGTTGCCCCGGGATACGGGAGCAGCTCGTCCGGAACGGGGCAACTCGGTGGTGCTGGTCGTGCGGGTTAGCGGGCCGCGAGCTCCTCGGCGACCAGGAACGCCAGTTCGAGCGACTGCATGTGGTTGAGCCGCGGGTCGCAGAGCGACTCGTAGCGGGTTGCCAGGGCGGCCTCGTCGATGTGCTCCGAGCCACCGAGGCACTCGGTGACGTCGTCGCCGGTGAGCTCCACGTGGATGCCGCCGGGGTGCGTCCCCACGGCGCGGTGCGCCTCGAAGAAGCCCTTGACCTCGTCGACGACGTCGTCGAAACGACGGGTCTTGTAGCCGGTGGGCGTGGTGACGCCGTTGCCGTGCATCGGGTCGGTGACCCAGAGCGGCATGGCGTCGCTGGCCTTGATCGCCTCGAGCAGCGGGGGCAGGGCGTCGCGGATCTTGCCGGCGCCCATCCGGGTGATGAAGGTCAACCGGCCGGGCTCGCGGTTCGGGTCGAGCTTGTCGATCAGGCGCAGCATGTCGTCGATCGAGGTGCTCGGGCCGAGCTTGACGCCGATCGGATTGCGCACGCGGGACAGGAAGTCCACGTGGGCGCCGTCGATCTCCCGGGTGCGTTCGCCGATCCAGACGAAGTGCGCCGAGGTGTTGTACGGCGTTCCGGTGCGGGAGTCGATGCGCGTCATGGGGCGCTCGTAGTCCATCAGCAGGCCCTCGTGGCTGGTGTAGAACTCGGTGCGACGCATGGCCTCGAAATCGGCCCCGCAAGCGATCATGAACTTGATGGCGCGGTCGATGTCCTTGGCCAGGCCCTCGTAACGCTGGTTGGCCGGGTTCTTGGCGAAGCCCTGGTTCCAGCTGTGCACCTGGCGGAGGTCCGCGAAGCCGCCCTGGGTGAAGGCGCGAATGAGATTGAGGGTGGACGCCGACGTGTGGTACGCCTTCACCAGCCGGTCGGGGTCGGCCTCGCGGGACTCCGGGGTGAAGTCGTAGCCGTTCACGATGTCGCCACGGTAGGCCGGCAGGGTGACGCCGCCGCGGGTTTCGAAGTCGCTGGAGCGGGGCTTGGCGAACTGACCGGCCATGCGGCCCATCTTCACCACGGGCATCGACGCACCGTAGGTGAGCACGACGGCCATCTGCAGCACTGTCTTCACCCGGTTGCGGATCTGCTCCGCGGTGGCGCCGCCGAAGGTCTCGGCGCAGTCGCCGCCCTGCAACAGGAAGGCCTCGCCGCGGGCGGCCTCGGCCAGGCGGTCGCGCAGGATGTCCACCTCGCCGGCGAAGACCAACGGCGGCTGGGTGGCCAGCTCGGCGGAGGCGGCCGCGACGGCATCGGCATCCGGCCAGGCCGGCTGCTGCTTGATGGGAAGGGTGCGCCAATAGTCCAGTCCGGCGATCACAGATTTGTCTGCCATTACAACCGGTTCGGTGGGGTCTACCACGGGACTGAGCCTGTTTTCTCTAATGCGGCCCGCACGAGCGCGGGTCTGGGATGAACGATATTCGAGCCTAGCGTGAAAGGCTGGCGCGCTTCTCTTTGACACTGGTGGCGTACACGTCGACGTACTCCTGGGTACTGAGGCGGCGCAGTTCGTACATCAGCTCGTCCGTCACGGAGCGCAACACGAATCTGTCACCCTCCATTCCCTCGAACCGGCTGAAGTCCAGCGGCTCCCCGATGACGATGCCGATCCGGCGCACCTTGGGGATGCGGGTGCCGGTGGGCATGGCCTTCTCGGTGTCGATCATGGCCACGGGGACGACGGGGACGCCGGCCTCCAACACCATGCGGGCCACACCCGTGCGACCCCGGTACATCCGGGCGTCCGGGCTGCGAGTGCCCTCCGGATAAATACCGAGCGCTCCCCCGCCGTTCAGGACCGCGAGGCCGGTGTTCAGGGAGTCCTCGGACGCCTTGCCCCCGGAGCGGTCGATGGGCAGCTGGCCGGTGGCCTTGAAGAACTGCTTGGTCGCCCAGCCCTTGAGGCCGGTGCCGGTGAAGTACTCGCTCTTGGCGAGGAAGACCACCCGGCGCGGCACCACCAGAGGCAGGAAGACCGAGTCGATGAAGGACAGGTGATTGCTCGCCAGAACGACACCGCCCTCCTTGGGGATGTTGTCCAGCCCGATCACCCAGGGCCGAAACAGGCCGAGCAGCAGCGGGCCGGCCACAACATTCTTCATGAACCAGTAGAACATCGGTGTCCTTAGATAAGCGGATGCCGGCCGGCGCAGTCGCGCAACACGCGGTGGAGAAACACAGCCAGCCTACTCACCGGTGACGTGTCGGCGGGCGAGGTCGGCGGCGCCGACGACGCCGGCGTCGTTGACGAGTTCCGCGATCGCGAACTCTGCCTCGGGGTGGTAGCCGCGGGCGGGCAGGTTGGCCAGGTAGGCGGTGCGGATCGGCTCCAGGAGCTGCTCGCCGGCCGCGGCGACACCGCCACCGAAGACGAACACCTGCGGGTCGAGCACCGCGGCGAGGCTGGCGCAGGCCTGGCCGAGCGAGGTGCCCAGCTGGCGCAGCGCCGCGAGGGCGCCGGGGTCGCCGTCCTGGATCAGCCGGCCGATGTCCTTGCCGGTGAGCTTGCCGCGCTTGCCACGGGCGGCGGCCAGGCCCAGGCCGATGCCGCCGGCATCCGCGAACTCGTTGGCGATGCGGGCCAACGCTCGGCCGGAGCCGTACTGTTCGATGCACCCGTGCGCGCCGCAGCCGCAGGGCAGGCCGTCGGGAACGACGCGCATGTGGCCCAGCTCGGCGCCCACGCCGAAGCCACCGCGGAACAGGCGGTCGTTGGAGACGATGGCGCCGCCGACGCCGGTGCCGATGGTGAGGGTGACCATGTCGCTGTACAGGCGGCCGGCGCCGAAGCAGAATTCGGCCCATCCGGCGGCGTTGGCGTCGTTCTCGACGATGATCGGCAGCGACAGGCGCGACTCGAGCTTCTCGCGCATCGGTTCGTTGCGCCAGTTGATGTTCGGGGCGTAGTACACGGTCGACTGGGCGGCGTCGATGAACCCGGCAGCGGCGACACCCGCAGCGATGACGTCTTCGCCGGCGGAGAGATCCTTGATCATCTCCACGACAGCGTTTTCGATCTCGCTCGGGTTCGCGGCGTCGGTCGGTCTACGATCCGACTTGATGATGGTTCCGAATTCGTCGACGAGGGCACCGGCGATCTTGGTTCCGCCGATGTCAATCCCAATGGCGTGCACGAGCGCACCTTTCGTTGGTGGAGCAACAGGAAGTTCTTCAGGTCGGCTCAAAAAAGGAACGGGGCACGCAGCGACCTGATCGACCACGCAAGGCACCCCCTAGAGTGTAGTAAATGACTACGCCGCCGGGAGAATCGCAGGTTCGTGTCGATTCAGCGGCTAGAGTGGTCGCACTTACCCGTCCGGTGCCAAAGGAGTTACCGTGAAACAGTTCGATGAGCCCGCCGTCGTCCCCGCAGACCCGAACGCGAACGTCACCGACCTGTTGGTCGACCGTCTCGCCTTGACCCCGCAGCTGGTTCTGTTCTCCCGGCCCGAGAACGGCGGTTGGCTTCCGGTTACGACCGCCGCCTTCCACGCCCAGGTCGTCGCCCTGGCGAAGGGGTTCGTCGCCGCCGGTATTCAGCCCGGCGACAAGATCGGCCTGACCTGCAAAACCCGCTATGAATGGACCCTGATCGACTTCGCCGTCTGGTTCGCCGGCGCGGTGCTCGTGCCGGTCTACGAGACGAGTTCGCCCAGCCAGGTGCAGTGGATCCTCAGCGATTCCGGTGCGACTTCGTTGATCGTGGAGACCGCGGACCACTTCGCCCGATTCGATGAGGTGCACCCCGAGCTGCCCGACGTTGAGACGGTCTGGCAGATCGACCTGGGCGACCTGGA
The DNA here is from genome assembly GCF_004402745.1 of Cryobacterium sp. TMN-39-2. Taxonomy (NCBI): domain Bacteria; kingdom Bacillati; phylum Actinomycetota; class Actinomycetes; order Micrococcales; family Microbacteriaceae; genus Cryobacterium; species Cryobacterium sp. TMN-39-2. Next base: position 394,193 of record NZ_SOFX01000011.1, on the reverse strand, counting down.
CAAGCTCGCCGCCAGGGGCGTCGATGTTCCGGATGCCGAAATCGAGCGACGCCGTCGCCTGGCCGTCGGCTCCGACATCGCCACCCTGATCTACACGTCAGGCTCCACCGGCCGGCCCAAGGGATGCGTGCTCAGCCACGCCAACTTCGTTGAGACCAGCCGCAACGCCGGGATCGCCCTCAAGCCCGTTCTCACCGACGAGAACGGCGCATCCACCCTGTTGTTCATCACCACGGCGCACGTCTTCGCCCGCTTCATCGCGGTGCTCTGCGTGCACGGTGGCGTCCGGGTGGGTCACCAGCCGGACACTCGGCAGTTGCTGCCGTCGCTGGGCAGCTTCAAGCCGACCTTCCTCCTCGCCGTCCCCCGGGTCTTCGAGAAGGTCTACAACTCCGCCGAGCAGAAGGCCGAGGCCGGCGGCAAGGGGAAGATCTTCGAGGCCGCCTCCGAGGTCGCCGTGGCGCACTCCAAGCTGGTCGAGGCCGGCGAGCGGATCCCGCTGGGCATGAAGATCAAGTTCGCGCTGTTCGACAGGCTGGTCTACAGCAAGCTGCGCACCGCGATGGGCGGCAACGTCAAATTCGCGGTCTCCGGCTCCGCGCCGCTCGGCGCTCACCTGGGCCACTTCTTCCACAGCCTGGGCATCGTCATCCTCGAGGGCTATGGCCTGACCGAGACCACGGCCCCCGCCACGGTGAACCTGGCCACCAAGTCCAAGATCGGCAGTGTCGGCCCGGCACTGCCCGGTGTCTCGGTGCGGGTGATGGACGACGGTGAGATCGAGGTCAAGGGTGTCAACGTCTTCACCGAGTACTGGAAGAACCCGGAGGCCACCGCCGCCGTCTTCGACGACGGCTGGCTGAAGACCGGTGATATCGGTGCCCTCGACGACGACGGGTTCCTCTCGATCACCGGGCGCAAGAAAGAGATCATCGTGACCGCCGGCGGCAAGAACGTCGCTCCGGCAGCCCTCGAAGACCCGATCCGGTCGAACCCGCTGGTCGGCCAGGTCGTCGTGGTCGGCGACCAGAAACCGTTCATCGCGGCGCTGGTCACCCTCGACCCCGAGATGTTGCCGGTCTGGTTGAACAACAACCACGAAGACGCCGGGATGTCTCTCATGGACGCGTCGGTGCACCCGAAGGTCCTTGCCGAGGTCCAACGGGCGATCGACCACGCCAACGAGACGGTGTCCAGGGCGGAGTCCATCCGCAAATTCGTGGTGCTGCCCATCGAACTCACCGAGGCCGCAGGCTACCTCACGCCGAAGATGAGCATCAAGCGGGACGTGATCCTCCGGGACTTCGCCGCCGAGATCCAGAACCTCTACGGTGCGAACCCGATGACGGCAGCCGTGCCGGTGCGCGAGACCGCACAAGACTAGGCGCGCACACACGAACGAGCTGCCCGGCTACAGCGGGGCAGCTCGTTCGTCTGTGTTGGCAACAACCTCTACAGGTTAGAACCAGTCGGACTCGCGCACTTCCTTCATCGCCGCACGGCGGTTTTCCTTGTCGAGCCGGTCCAGGTAGAGCAGCCCGTCGAGGTGGTCGGTCTCGTGCTGCAGAGCCTGCGCCATCAGGCCCTCGCCGGATACCGCGACGGGGTTGCCGTCCAGGTCGATGCCGGTAACCCTGGCGAACGGGTAGCGCTTGGTCGGGTACCACAGGCCGGGCACCGACAGGCAACCCTCGTCGACCATCGCCGGCTCCCCCGCCAGCTCCACCAGAACCGGGTTGAGGATATAGCCGATGTCCCCGTCGATGTTGTAGCTGAAGGCACGCAGGTTCACGCCGATCTGGGCCGCGGCAACGCCGGCCCGGCCCGGCAGCTTCACGCTGTCCACCAGGTCTTCGACGAGGCTGCGCACCCGGGCGTCGATGGTGCCGATCGGCTCTGAGCGGGTCTTGAGGACGGGATCGCCCAGCAGGCGGATCTGGCGTTCGGGCACGGGGAAACTCTCTTCGGGATGAACGGATGGATCAGATGAAACGGATGGAACGGATACGGTGCGAGGGAGTCAAGCGCGGCGCTCGGCCGGCAACCCTTCGACGACGAGGGCAGCGAGGGTACGCGCGGCCAGTCGGGTGATCGGCTTGAGGTCCTTGAAGGACACCACACTGCCGGCGGCCAACTGCGGGTCGTACGGGATCCGCACGATCTCGCGTACCCGGGACCGGAAGTGCGACTCGATCTCCTCGAGCTTGACCAGGTTGGTGCCCTGGGTCGCGGTATTGAGGGCGACGATGGCGTTGCGAACGAGTTCACCGTAACCGTTGGCCTCGAGCCAGGTCAGCGTTTCGGAGGCCAACCGGGCCTCATCGACACTGCCGCCGGACACGATCACGATGGAATCGGCGCGCTGCAGGGTCGCTCGCATGACCGAGTGCACGATCCCGGTGCCGCAGTCGGTCAGGACGATCGAGTAGAACCGGGCCGCCAGGTCGGCGACGACGTTGTAGTCGTTCTCGTCGAACGCCTCGGACAGGAGCGGGTCGGTGTCGCTGGCCAGGATGTCCAGACGGGTCTCGTCCCTGGATACCAACGCCGAGAAATCGGTGAAACCGCCGATGGAGGCGGCCTTGGTCACGACGTCGCGCACCGTCGACCTGGTCTGCTTGGAGACCCGTTCGCTCAGGGTGCCGCGGTCGGGGTTGGCGTCGACGGCGATGATGCGGTCTTCCCTGGCGTCGGCCATGGCCATCCCGAGCAGTGCGGTGACGGTGGTCTTCCCCACTCCGCCCTTGCGGGTGAGGATCGGGACGAACCTCGCGCCGCCCTCGAACTGCTTCTGGATGCGTTCGTCCATGGCCTGGTGCGCGCGCACGGCGGCCGAATCGCCCAGGTTGACCAGGTGGAAGGTGGCGTTGTAAACGAACCGGTTCCAGCTGCCGTTCGGCGGGCGCCGGGTCTTGCGGTTGATCTCCAGCAGCCGGTCGGAGGTGAGCATCGATGCGGATTCCGGGGCGACGGCATCCGTTCGGGTGCGGTCGCGCCGGCTGGCCGTTGCCGCGCTCGTGGGTCCGATGCTGCGGGACAGCGCTGCCGCTGCGGTGCCGCTCGCGCCCAGCGGAGCTGTGACGCCTCGCGCCGGCTGCGGGGTGACGATCTCGATGGTGTGAGTGCCGGGGTGTGCGCCCGCCATCGGGGTGGCCGGGTCGTGCGCGGCGCGGGGCGCGACAGCGGACCTGGGCAGGCCGGCGGCGCCGAGCGAGACGAAGCTCTCCGGCAGGGCGGCCGCGAGGTTGTCGAAGGTGTGCGGCGGGAGTTCGCTGTGGTACTCGTCACCCGGTCGCGCTCTGGCAGCGCCGGACACCGGCGACCCGGCCCCTGCCGGGGCCGGGCTCAGCTGGCCGTCGCCTTCATCGTGCGGTTGGGCATCGTCTGTCCGTCGATCTGTCACAGCAGACTCCTCGTTTTTTCGCGGGCCACGAATGCGCCCCAAATCAGGCCTCAGCCTAGCGTGGCCGCACCACTACGAGCAGGTCACCCGCGTCGACCTGCTGGGTGGCGGGGATCGCGACCCTTTCGACGACGCCGGCGATGGGCGAGGTGATGGCTGCTTCCATCTTCATGGCCTCGATCGAGGCGACGCTCTGGCCGGCGGTCACGTGGTCGCCATCGGCGACCTGCAGGGTGACCACACCGGAGAACGGTGCGGCGATCTGGCCGGGCTGGTTGGCGTCGGCCTTCTCGGCCGCCTTGCTGACCACCGCGATGCTGCGGTCACGCACGAAGACCGGACGCAGCTGCCCGTTGAGGATGGTCATGACGGTGCGCATGCCCTTCTCGTCGGCCTCGCCGATCGCCTCGAGCCCGACGTAGAGCCGCACACCCTTGTCGATCTCGACCGAGTGTTCGGTGCCCTGTCGCAGACCGTAAAGGTAGTCGACGGTGTCGACCACGGACAGGTCGCCGAAGAGTTCGCGGATCTGTTGGAAGGTCCGGGTGGGAGCCGGGAAGAGCAGCTGGTTGAGCATGGCGCGTCGAGTGGGGCTGTCGGCGTCGAGGGCGGTACGTTCCTCGTCGGTCAGCTCGGTCGTGCTCACCCGGATGCTGCGGCCCTCGAGCACCTTGCTGCGGAAGGGCTCCGGCCAGCCGCCCGGCAGGTCGCCGAGTTCGCCGGCCATGAAGCCCACCACGGAGTCCGGCACGTCGTACTTGGAAGGATTGGCTTCGAAATCGGCCGGGTCGGCGTTCACGGCCGCGAGGTACAGGGCCAGGTCACCGACGACCTTGGAGGACGGAGTCACCTTGGGCACGCGGCCCAGGATCTCGTTCGCTGCCGCGTACATGTCTTCGATGAGCTCGAAGTCATCGGCGAGGCCGAGCGCGATGGCCTGGGTGCGCAGGTTGGACAGCTGCCCGCCCGGGATCTCGTGCTTGTACACCCGGCCGGTGGGGGCGCGGAGGCCCGATTCGAAGGGGTGGTAGACCCGGCGCACGTCTTCCCAGTACGGCTCGAGGTCGCAGACGTTCTGCAGGGAGATGCCGGTGTCCCGTTCGGTGTGAGCGAGCGCGGCCACGAGGGAGGACGCCGACGGCTGGCTGGTGGTGCCGCCCATCGGGGCGCTGGCCACGTCCACGGCGTCGGCTCCGGCCTGGGAGGCCGCCAGCAGGGTCGCCAGCTGGCCGCCGGGGGTGTCGTGCGTGTGCACGTGCACCGGTAGGTCGAAGCGTTCGCGGAACGCGGTGACGAGCTTCGCGGCGGCGGCGGGCCGCAGCAGCCCGGCCATGTCCTTGATGGCCAGGATGTGCGCGCCGGACGCCACGATCTGGTCGGCGAGGCGCAGGTAGTAGTCGAGCGTGTAGAGGTCCTCGGCAGGGTCGAGCAGGTCGCCGGTGTAGCAGAGCGCCACCTCGGCAACGCTGTCGCCGGTGTTCAGCACGGCGTCGATGGCCGGGCGCATCTGGTTGACGTCGTTGAGAGCGTCGAAGATGCGGAAGATGTCAACACCTGAATCGCTGGCCTCGCGGACGAACGCATCCGTCACCTCGGTGGGGTACGGGGTGTAGCCCACGGTGTTGCGGCCGCGCAGCAGCATCTGGATGTTGATGTTCGGCAGGGCCTCGCGCAGGGCGCCGAGACGCTCCCACGGGTCTTCGCCGAGGAAGCGGAGGGCCACGTCGTAGGTGGCACCGCCCCAGGCCTCGACCGAGAGCAGTTCGGGGGTGAGCCTCGCCACGTAGGGAGCCACGGCGACGAGGTCCTTGGTGCGCACCCGGGTGGCCAGCAGCGACTGGTGGGCGTCACGGAAGGTCGTGTCGGTGACGGCCAGCGCCGTTTGGGCGCGCAAGGCGCTGGCGAAGCCGACCGGGCCGAGCAGCTGCAGCTTCTGCCGCGAACCCTCCGGCGCCGGAATGGACAGGTCGAGCTTGGGCAGCTTCTCTGCGGGGTTCAGCAGGGTCAGGGGCACACCGTTGGGCTGGTTCACGGTGACGTCGGCGAGCCAGTTGAGGATCTTCGTGCCGCGGTCCTTGGAAGCCCGGCCACGCAGCAGCTGCGGACGCTCGTCGATGAAGGAGGTGCTCAGGTCGCCGTTGGCGAAGTCGGGGTCTTCCAGCACGGCCTGCAGGAAGGCGATGTTGGTGGAGACGCCGCGGATGCGGAACTCGGCCAGCGCGCGCTTGGAGCGGGTGACGGCGGACGCGTAGTCGCGGCCGCGGCAGGTGAGCTTGGCGAGCATCGAGTCGAAGTGCGGGCTGATCTGCGCGCCGGGGTTGATGGTTCCGCCGTCCAGGCGGATGCCGGCGCCTCCGGGCGAGCGGTAAGTGGTGATCTTGCCGGTGTCCGGGCGGAATCCCGCGGTGGGGTCCTCTGTGGTGATGCGGCACTGCAGGGCGAAGCCACGCAGTTTGATCGTGTCCTGGCCCAGGCCGAGGTCGGCCAGGGTCTCCCCCGCGGCGATGCGGATCTGGGACTGCACGAGGTCGACGTCGGTGACTTCCTCGGTCACGGTGTGCTCCACCTGGATGCGCGGGTTCATCTCGATGAACACGTGCTGGCCGGCGCGTTCGCCGACGGTGTCGAGCAGGAATTCGACGGTGCCGGCGTTGACGTAACCGATCGACCTGGCGAAGGCCACGGCGTCGGCGTGCAGTCGCTGACGGATTTCCTCCGGCAGGTTGGGGGCCGGTGCGATCTCGATGACCTTCTGGTGGCGGCGCTGCACCGAGCAGTCGCGCTCGAACAGGTGCACGGTCTCGCCCGTGGCGTCCGCAAGGATCTGCACCTCGATGTGGCGGGGCCGCAGCACGGCCTGCTCGAGGAACATGGTGGGGTCACCGAAGGCGCTGTTGGCCTCGCGCATGGCCTCTTCGAGGGAACCGCGCAGGTCGGCCATGGAGGCGACGCGGCGCATGCCGCGTCCACCGCCGCCGGCGACGGCCTTGGCGAAGATGGGGAAGCCGATCTCCTCTGCGGCCGCGATGAGCTCCTCGACGTCTCGCGACGGCGCGCTGGACTTGAGGACGGGCACACCGGCAGCGATGGCGTGTTCCTTGGCGGTGACCTTGTTGCCGGCCATCTCGAGCACGTGCGAGCCCGGCCCGATGAAGGTGATGCCGGCGGCCTTGGCCGCTTCGGCGAGCTCGGGGTTCTCGGAGAGGAATCCGTAGCCGGGGTAGATGGCGTCTGCGCCGCTCTCCTTGGCCACCCGGATGATCTCGGACACATCGAGGTAGGCGCGGACGGGGTGTCCGGGTTCGCCGATCTCGTAAGCCTCGTCGGCCTTCAGCCTGTGCAGTGAATTGCGGTCTTCGAACGGGAAGACGGCGACGGTTTTCGCGCCCAGTTCATAGGCGGCGCGGAACGCGCGGATTGCTATCTCTCCACGGTTGGCGACGAGGATTTTGGTGAACATAGAGACCTTTCGATCCGGGAGCGGCACACAGCTGACGGTTAGGTTCTCTAAGACTAGTGAAGGTAACGTATCTACTTGTGCACGTACTTAGCGTTAGCTCCCTCAAGGGAGGGGTAGGCAAGACCACGGTAACCCTTGGTCTGGCTTCTGCCGCCTTCGCCCGCGGTGTTCGGACCCTCGTGGTCGACCTCGATCCGCAATCAGATGTCTCTACCGGGCTCGACATCCAGCTCGCCGGCCACCTCAATGTCGCCGACGTGCTGGCTTCGCCGAAGGAAAAAGTCGTTCGGGCCGCCATCGCGCCCAGCGGCTGGACCCGCGGTCGCCCCGGCACGATCGACGTCATGATCGGCAGCCCCTCCGCCATTAATTTCGACGGCCCGCACCCCAGCATCCGGGACATCTGGAAGCTCGAGGAGGCCCTCTCCACGGTGGAGAAGGACTACGACCTCGTGCTGATCGACTGTGCCCCCTCGCTGAACGCGCTCACCCGCACCGCGTGGGCCGCCAGCGACCGGGTTGCCGTGGTCACCGAGCCCGGCCTGTTCTCGGTGGCCGCCGCCGACCGTGCCCTGCGCGCGATCGAGGAAATCCGTCGTGGCCTCAGCCCCCGACTGCAGCCGTTGGGCATCATCGTCAACCGCGCCCGCACCGCGTCACTGGAGCACCAGTTCCGGATCAAGGAACTGCGCGACATGTTCGGACCGCTGGTGCTCAGCCCGCAGCTTCCGGAGCGCACCAGCCTGCAGCAGGCCCAGGGCGCCGCGAAGCCCCTGCACACCTGGCCGGGCGACAGTGCCCAGGAGATGGCGCACTACTTCGACCAGCTGCTGGACCGGGTCCTGCGCACCGCACGCATCGGCGAGTACGCGGAAGTCCCCGCGCGCTAAGAGCTCTCGAGCTGTGAGAAAAGCCCCGAAACGCGAGCGTTTTCGGGGCTTTTCTCACAGTTCGTGCGGCTAGGAGACCTTGCGGGAGACGCGACGGGCGGCGAGCTCGTCGGACGGGTCGGCCGTCTGGGTGTCGAGTTCGACGAGGGTGGTTTCCACCTCGCGCAGGACCTTGCCGACGGCGATGCCGAAGACACCCTGGCCGCGGCTGACGAGGTCGATGACCTCGTCGTTGGAGGTGCAGAGGTAGACGCTGGCGCCGTCGCTCATGAGGGTGGTCTGGGCCAGGTCGTTGACGCCAGATTCGCGCAGCTGGTTGACCGCGGTGCGGATCTGCTGCAGGGAGATGCCGGTGTCGAGCAGACGTTTGACGAGCTTGAGTACCAGGATGTCGCGGAAGCCGTAGAGCCGCTGCGAGCCGGAGCCGGCCGCGCCGCGAACCGTGGGCTCCACGAGTTCGGTGCGGGCCCAGTAGTCGAGCTGGCGGTAGCTGATACCCGCGGCGCGCGCCGCGACGGCACCCCGGTAGCCGGAGTTCTCGTCGAGCTCGGGCATCCCGTCGGTGAAGAGCAGCCCCTGACCGTACCGAGACGAATCATCTCGGGGATTGAGTTCACTCATACAGAACGCCTCTCGGGGTGGATGCGAACCTTCAGGCCGCACTTCAACGTTAGCGAGACCGACGGCCCCTACCGATGACATCCGCCCGAACGTGTCGGCGTGTCGAGAGAACGCTGGTTCTCGGTGCGTTGAACTTTCAGTCTACGACTTATTTGGTCAGGCGGCCCAGGGCGGAGCGGATCAGGCTGCCACGGATCACTTCGAGCTGCCCGGCGATCTCCACGGCCATTTCGGCCGCCTTGGCGCGGCTGGAGGCGTCTTTGCGGCGGGCCAGCGGAACCAGGGCGCTCTCGATCAGGCCGAGCTCGCGTTCGGCCGCACCGCGGAAGCCGCGGAGGTGCCTGGGTTCGATCCCGCTCTGCTGCAGGTCGACCAGGGCGCGGAGCACCTTGAGGGCGTCGTCGCCGTAGTGTTCGGCCGGCACGATGATCGACGCGGTGACGGCGTCGTGCAGAAGAGTGGAGGAGGCTCCGGACTCGCGCAGGAGGTCCTCGCGGGTGAAGCGTCGCGCGATCACGAGCATGCTCGGACCGGGTGCCCCGCCGCCGGGAAGAACCGGTGACAGGCCCGCGTCGAGGTCGTCGAGGTAGGCGCGGATCACCTTCAGCGGCAGGTAGTGGTCGCGCTGCATCGACAGGATCAGGCGCAGCCTGTCAACGTCGCCGCCGTTGAACTTGCGGTAGCCGGACTCCGTGCGTGCCGGGGAGACAAGCCCCTGTTCCTCAAGGAACCGCAGTTTGGACGGGGTCAGGTCCGGGAATTCCGGTGTCAACCGGGCCAGGACCTGGCCGATACTCAAGAGTGACGTCGCGCCCGGCAGTCTGGCCTGGGCGGAGGACGCCGACACTAGTCGCTCGCCAGGTGAACGAGGTCGAGCCGCGAGGCGTAGAACGTGAGGCGGAATTTGCCGACCTGAACTTCGGATCCGTCGGTGAGGACGGCCAGGTCGATGCGTTCGCCGTCAAAATAGGTGCCGTTGAGCGATCCCAGGTCTTTCACCTGGAAGATGCGGCCGTTGCGCAGGAATTCGGCATGGCGACGCGACACCGTGACGTCATCGAGGAAGATGTCGGCATTCGGGTGTCGTCCCACCGTGGTGACATCGGCATCCAGGAGGAAACGCGCACCCGAATTGGGACCGCGGCGCACCACCAGGAGGGCTGACCCTGAGGGCAGCGCCGCAATGGCCTCCTGCTCCTCGACGGTGACGTTGGCGTCGAGCGCGGCCAAGGACGCCGCGAACTCCTGGCTGAACGTCATCGTCGTGTCGACGTTGCCCGTGGCATTCTCAGGCGCCACCTTACGCACGGGTTCTTTCTTGTCGTCGGGATCGACCACGGTGCACCTCCTACTGGGTAAATCGTATCGGATGGAACGGACCTTCAAGCGCGCGGAAGCCGAATCACCCGAACCGTTTCAATCGCGTAGATGGCCCCGGCCCACCAGTAGAGGTAGGCACCCCAGAGACCGAACGCCCAGCCGACGGGCTGCGACCACCAGGACAGCTCGGGGAACGCCTGGCCGAGCATGATCATCGGGAGGGCATAAAAGAGGCAGAACGTGGCCACCTTGCCCAGCTGATGCACAGGAAGCGGGCCGAAACCATGGTTGGCCAGCACAACTCCCAAGCCGAGCAGGAACACATCGCGACCGACGACGACGGCAACGATCCACCACGGCACCAGATCGCGAAAGGCGAGCCCGACGAGTGCGGCAAAGATGTAGAGCCGGTCCGCGGCCGGGTCGAGCAGTTGGCCGAGCCGGGTGATCTGGTTGAACCTTCGCGCGATCACGCCATCGAGGTAGTCGGTGAGGCTGGCCACCGCGAGGACCAGGAGCGCCCAGGCGTCCTCACCGCGCACCAGCAGGGTGAGGAAGACCGGGACGAGCGCCAGTCGCAGGAAACTGAGCACATTCGGGACCGTCAGCACCCTGGAGCTGAGGTGAGGTGGAACGGGCCCGGTCACGACACGAGTCTATCGAGCGGCCACGGAAGAGGCTCAGGCTTCTTTCCTGGCGGCGGGCTTCTTCGTGGCGGCCTTGGTCTTGGGGGCACCGGTCTTGGTTGCTGCCGTCTTGGTTGCTGCGGTCTTGGCGGCACCGGTCTTGGCGGCACCGGTCTTGGCGGCACCGTCCCCGGACCGGCTGCGGTCGACGCTGCGGCGCAGCGCCTCCATCAGGTCGAGCACCTCTCCCCCGCCGGCCTCCTCGTCGGCACCGCCGAAAGTGGCCTCGGTGTCGATCGCGTCACCCTTCTCGAGCTTCTCTTCGATGAGGCGGCGCAGTTGGGCCTGGTACTCATCGGTGTAGTCGCCCGGGCTGAAATCGGCGGCGAAGGAGTCCACCAGGGCCGCGGAGAGGTCCAGCTCCCGGTCGGAGATCTTCACGGCCTGCTCAAGCGCCGGGAACTCGGCCACCCGCACCTCGTCGTCCCAGAGCAGGGTCTGCAGCATCAGAACGCCGTCGCGCACCCGGAGTGCGGCGAGCCGCGTTTTCTGCCGCAACGCGAAGTGCACGATGGCGGTGCGGTCGGTCTGCTCCAGGGTGCGCCGCAGCAGCACGTAGGCCTTGGGCGAGGAACCGTCTGGCTCGAGGAAGTAACTGCGGTCGAACATGATCGGGTCGAGCTGGTCGCTGGGCACGAATTCGACGACGTCGATCTCGCGGCTGCGTTCCTCTGGCAGGGACTTGAGGTCGGCATCGGTGATCACGACGGTCTTGTCGCCGTCGGTGAAGGCCTTGTCGATGTGCGCGTAGTCGACGACCTTGCCGCAGACCTCACAGCGGCGCTGGTAGCGGATGCGTCCGCCGTCAGCGTCGTGCACCTGGTGCAGTTCGACGTCGTGGTCTTCGGTGGCGCTGTAGACCTTGACCGGCACGTTGACCAGCCCGAACGTGATGGCGCCCTTCCAGATTGATCGCATCGTTCGTCCTCCAGAGCCCAGTACACACCCGTCCTATGGGGTGAGGCTAGACCGGTGGGCGGGCGTGGAGCAAGCTGGGCACATGGTGACTGGCGCGGGGGCTGCGGGGAATGGCGCTGTGAGCGCCGACGGCGCTCAGCGGGAGGTCGTGACGGTGGGTGGCCGCCGGGTCACCCTCACCCATCTGGACAAAGTGATGTACCCGGAGACCGGCACCACCAAGGCCGACATCCTGGGCTACTACGCGGCGGTCGCGGATGCGCTCATCCGCCATGCGCGGGACCGGCCGGCGACCCGCAAGCGCTGGGTGCACGGCGTGGGCACGCCCCAGGAGCCCGGGCAGGTGTTCTTCCAGAAGAACCTGGCCGAGGGCACGCCGGACTGGGTGGAGCGCCGGGAACTCGCTCACAAGGCGCGCACCACCGTGTACCCGCTGGTGAACGATCTGGCCACCCTCACCTGGCTCGCCCAGATCGGCACCCTGGAGATCCACGTGCCGCAGTGGCGGTTCGACGTGGCGGGCGCCCCGGCCCGCCCCGACCGGCTGGTGCTGGACCTGGACCCCGGCGAGGGCGTCGGCCTCGCCGAGTGCGCGGAGGTGGCCCGGTGGGCCAGGGCCCTGCTGCTGGACATGGGCCTGGACACCCTGCCGGTGACCAGTGGGAGCAAGGGCATCCACCTGTATGCGGCGCTGGACGGCAGCCACACCTCTGAGCAGGTGGGCCAGGTCGCGCATGAACTCGCGCGGGCGTTGGAAGCGGACCATCCAGGAGAGGTGCTCAGCGCGATGACCCGGTCGCTGCGGGACGGGAAGGTCTTCGTGGACTGGAGCCAGAACAGCGCGAACAAGACCACTATCGCGCCGTACAGCCTGCGCGGACTGCTGCGGCCGCTGGTGGCGGCACCGCGAACCTGGCGGGAGCTGGAGTCGCCCGGACTGGAGCAGCTGGATTACCGGCAGGTGCTGAAGCGACTGGAACGACGCCCCGACCTGCTGGGCCCGGTGGCGGACGCCATCGACGCGGGCGCCGGCTCGGCCTCACGGACCGACGAGGACCGCCTGCACCAGTACCGCAGCAAGCGCGACGCCCGGCGCACCCCTGAGCCCGTGCCGACGGCGACACCGCCCGCGCCCGCCGGTGGTGGCGGGGCATCGTTTGTGATCCAGGAGCACCACGCCAGGGCCCTGCACTTCGACCTGCGCCTGGAACAGGGCGGCGTGCTGGTCTCGTGGGCGCTGCCCAAGGGCGTGCCCGCCGACCCCACCCACAACCACCTGGCCGTGCACACCGAGGATCACCCGCTGGAGTATCTCGAGTTCCAGGGTGATATTCCGGCGGGAGAGTACGGCGCCGGCACCATGTCGATCTGGGATTCCGGCACCTATTCGCTGCAGAAATGGCGGGACGATGAGGTGATCGTCACCCTGCACGGCAAACCGGACGGCGGTCTGGGCGGTGCCGAACACGAGTTCGCGCTCATCCGGACCGGCGGTGCGGAGTCACGCAACTGGCTGATCCACCTGATGAAACCGAAACGACCGGTACCGGCCGGCGGGGGTCCTACCGAGGCCCGATACTCCCCCATGCTCGCCAGGCTGGGCAGCCTGCGCGAGCTGTCTGCGGAGTCCGACTGGGCCTACGAGATGAAGTGGGATGGCATCCGGATGCTGGCCTACCTCGACGGCGGCGGGAAGGTGCGCTTCCTCACCCGGAACGGCAACGACGTCACGGCATCCTTCCCCGAGCTCGTGGACGACCTGCGAACGGCCGTGGGAACCGGCGGCGCCGTGCTCGACGGGGAGGTCGTGGCCCTGGACACCACAAACCGGCCCGACTTCTCACTGCTGCAGACCAGGCTCGGGCTCACCGATGAGGGTGATGTGCGCCGGGCGCAGCGGCGGGCCCCCGTGCACTATTTCGTCTTCGACCTGCTCGAGAACGACGGCGCTGCTCTGGTCGACCAGCCGTACGCGGAGCGCCGGGCGGCCTTGGAGGCCGGTGTGACGGCCACCGGAACCGTGCAGGTGCCGCCGTCCTTCTCCGGCGATGCCGCCACGGTGCTGGCCACCAGCCGGCAACTCGGCCTGGAGGGACTGATCGCCAAGGAGACCGGCAGTACCTACACGAGCGGACGCCGCACCGACCGGTGGGTGAAGATCAAACACGTCAGGGCACAGGAGGTCGTGATCGGCGGCTGGCGGCCCGGAAACGGGCACCGCGGCGACACCTTCGGCTCGCTTCTCGTGGGCGTGCCGACGGCCGGCGACACAGCCCGTCTGCGGTACGCCGGGCGGATCGGCACCGGCTTTCGCGACCGCGACCTGACCAGCCTGCGCCGCCGGCTCGACGAGCTGCCCACGACGGACACCCCGTTCGACGACGTTCCGTCGGAGGAGGCGTCCGACGCCGTGTGGGTGCGCCCGGTGCTCGTGGGCGAAGTGGAGTTCGCCGGGTGGACACCGGCCGGCCGGCTGCGGCACCCGAGCTGGCGGGGCCTGCGCCCAGACAAAGCGCCCAATGATGTGGTGCTCGACGAGGCGATGCCGGCGGACGCGGCGCCGGATGCCGCGGCGCGGGATGCCGCGGTGCCGGAGGGGACGGCGCCCCGATGACCGCCGCCGCATCCGCCCTGCTGGTGTGCCTGAGCCTGTGTGGGGCCGCCATCGCCACAACCTGGCTGCTATCGGTTCTGACCCGGGAGTACTCCTGGGTGGACCGGGGCTGGTCGGTGCTGCCGCCGGTCTATCTGTGGGTGTTCGCCGTCACTGGCGGGCTCACCGATCCCCGGCTGGTCGTCATGGCCGTGCTCGGCACGCTGTGGGGCCTGCGACTGACCTTCAATTTCGCGCGGAAGGGCGGCTACCGGCCCGGCGGGGAGGACTATCGGTGGGTGGCGCTGGGGCGCAGGATGAGCCGGCGCCAGTTCGCCCTGTTCAACCTGGCGTTCATTTCCGGCTACCAGAACCTGTTGCTGCTGCTCATCACCCTGCCCGCGTGGATCGGGCTGCAGCACCCACAGACACCGTTCGGCGCCGCCGACCTGGTCGCCACCGTGCTGTTCCTCGCCTTCCTCGCCGGGGAAACCGTGGCCGATCAGCAGCAGTGGGACTTCCAACGCTCCCGCACCGTGCTCCGTGCGCGGGGCGGGGCCGACCCGGGGTTTCTGCGGAGCGGACTCTTCGGGTTCTCCAGGCATCCGAACTACTTCTGCGAGATCGCCCAGTGGTGGGTGATCGCCGGCTTCGGCGCCATCGCCGCCGGCACCTGGCTGCAGCCGGGTGCACTCGGCGCGGTGTTGCTGACCCTGCTCTTCGCGGGATCCACCGCCTTCACCGAGAGCATCTCGGTCTCCAGGCATCCCGGCTATCGGGCCTATCAGCGCGAGGTCTCCGCCCTCGTGCCGTGGCCGCCGCGCCGACCGGCGCCCGACTCGGTGGGCGCATCCGCCGGCGACGGCCCGGTCAGACCAGGCGGTCCCTGAGCGCGGGCCAGCTGGCCGCGAAACCCGGATGCAGCGGCAGCTGCTGCACCTCGGCCGGCGCCACCCAGCGCAGTGCGATGCTCTCGGTGTCACTGATGATCGGGTCGAACGGTTCCAGCGCCCGGACGACCACCGTGGTGTACGACCAGAAGCCGAGGTCGACCACCGAACTGAAGCTCAGCCTGAGCAGGTGCGCGGGAACACCGGCCTCTTCGCCGGCCTCCCGGATCGCGGCGTCGAGGGCGCTCTCGTTCTCGTGCCTGGCGCCGCCCGGGACTCCCCAGGTGTCGCCCTGATGGCTCCACAGGGCACGGTGCTGCAGAAGGACACCGAGGTCCGGATGGTGCACGAGCAGACCGGCCGCCCCGTACCGGCCCCAGAACCTGGCACCGTCGGGGCCGTAGACCCACGCATCACCGCTCCCGCTCATAACTCAAGCATGCCGCACCCGCCAGGGAACATCATCCGCTCGCCGGGTAAGATCGAGCCAGGCGGACACCTCGCCGCCCCTCCCAAAGGACTTACGAGCATGACCTCTTCCACCCCCGCCCCCGCACTCGACGCCGCCGGCCTCGCCCGCTATATCGACCACACCCTGCTGAAGCCCGAGGCCACCCAGGCCGACGTGGCCGGCCTCATCGCCGAGGCCGTTGAGCTCGGCGTCTACTCGGTCTGCGTGTCGCCGTCGATGTTGCCGCTGACCCTTCCCGCGGATGCCGACCTCAAGGTCGCCGTGGTCTGCGGTTTCCCGAGCGGCAAGCACGCCAGCTCGATCAAGGCTGCCGAGGCCGCTCTGTCGGTGTCGCAGGGCACCGACGAGGTGGACATGGTCATCGACATCGGTGCGGCCAAGGCCGGCCGGTTCGATCTCGTCGAAGCCGACATCAGCGCCGTGCGCGCCGAGATCCCCGCACCCCTGATCCTCAAGGTGATCATCGAGTCCGCCGCCCTCACCGACGACGAGATCGTCGGCGTCTGCCGCGCGGCCGTGGCCGCGGGCGCCGATTTTGTCAAGACCTCTACAGGGTTCCACCCTGCCGGCGGCGCCACCGTGCACGCCGTGCGCCTGATGCGCGAAACCGTCGGCGATGCCCTCGGCGTCAAGGCCTCCGGCGGCGTGCGCAGCCACGCCGACGCCCTCGCCATGATCGAGGCCGGCGCGAGCCGTCTCGGCGTGTCCGGCAGCAAGGCCGTGCTCTCCGGCGCAGCCGTCGAGGCGTCGGCCAACCCCGCAGCCTACTAGCGGCACCCGGGCCTGACCCCGCCACGAACGTCACGGCGCGGGTTAGCCCCGGCGGCACGTGGTAGTCGCGGCGGCCTGCGGTCCAACCCGGGCCGTCGGAAATACCACGTGCCGCGAGGAACAACCTGTGCCGTCGGAGACGACCCGTGCCGAAGGCACCATCCGACAGGGGTCAGAAGGCGGGCGGCTAGACCGAGACGATGGTGTGCACGGGTGCGTCGCCGATACGGCTACGACCGTCGAGCTCGGCCAGTTCGAGCACCACGCCGACACCGATCGTCAGGTAGCCGGCCCGTTCGATGAGGCGCGCGGTGGCCGCGACGGTGCCGCCGGTGGCCAGCACATCATCCACGATGAGCACCCGGGACCCGGCGGGCAGCTGCCCGACCTCCAGTTCGAGGCGTGCCGAGCCGTACTCCAGGTCGTACTCCTCCGTCAGCACCGTGCCGGGGAGCTTTCCGCCCTTGCGCACCGCGAGGACCGCGCACTGGGCGGCGTAACCGATGCCGGCCGCGAGCAGGAACCCACGGGCCTCGATGCCGGCCACGGCGTCGAACTGGCCCCGGTAGCGCTCACTCAGGTCGTCGATGATCGCTCGGAAGGCCACGGCATCGGCGAAAACCGGGTTGAGGTCACGGAACAGGATCCCGGGTTGGGGGAAGTCCGGATACGAGGCGAGGAGGGTGTGCACGTGCTGGGCGGCGGGAATAATCACGTACTCAAGGGTACCGCCCGGTTTCCTCGCCCCTCGGCCACCAGCAGCCGCCGCAACCCGCGAGTCAGGGTGCGGTGGGGGCGTCGGTGTCGGGCGCGGCCGAGTCGGCCGGCTCGTCCATCGCTCCGCTGAGCTCGTCGAGGAAACGCACCACGGCGAGCTGCTCCGGCGCGGTGAGCTTCTCGGCGGCGGCCAGCATCCGCTGGTGTGCCGCTCCCAGGGTGCGCCGCATCTCGTCGTGAGCGCGCCGGGTAGCGTGCAGCACCTGCGCACGCCGGTCGCTGGGGTGCGGCTCCCGGCGCAGCCGACCGGATGCCTCCAGCCGCGAGAGCAGCTTGGCCGTGGCGGCCGAGGTGATGCCGAGAACGGCGCTGAGGTCCTTCGGGCCGATCGGCTCCGAGCGCTCCTCCGCCGCGATCAGGTGCCGCAGGGCGACCAGGTCGGAGTCGTTCATGTCCATGTCGGAGCGCGCCCGGATGCGCATCGCCACGTCGGCCGCGCGGAACCTGCGCACGGCGCGGAGCACGTCGACCGCGGTGACCCGCTCCGGGCCGGCACCGGAGGCGGCATCCGGGTACCAGTACGCGTCGGAACCGACTCGACTCGGCTCCGCGGCGGGTACGACGGCTGGAGGCATAGGCACCATGCTAGCCTCGAATATCGCTAACTCGGTTAGGTACTTTTTCGGGTATCTTGGCTGCACGAGAGGAAGTCCCGTGATGCACACAGCAGAACACACGATCGAATTCGACACCATCGAATCTCGGCACGCCGCCCCTGCCGACGATCTGGTCGTTCTGCTGGACGAGGAGGGTCGCGAGATCGGCACCGCCGCCAAGAGCAGCGTGCACGGCGCCGACACCTCCCTGCACCTGGCGTTCTCCTGCTACGTCTTCAACGATCGCGGTGAGGTCCTGGTGACCCGGCGGGCACTGACCAAGAAGACCTGGCCCGGCGTCTGGACCAACTCCTTCTGCGGCCACCCGGCCCCGGCCGAGACTCTCACCGACGCCGTGCACCGGCGCGCCGACTTCGAACTCGGCCTCGACATCGACCGCATAGACCTGGCCCTGCCCCTGTTTCGCTACCGCGCGACCGACAGCAGCGGCATCGTCGAGAACGAGGTGTGCCCGGTCTACCTGGCGCGGGCATCCGCGGATCCGGTGCCCAACCCCGACGAGGTCATGGAATTCACCTGGACCCAGCCCGAGACCCTGCGGCGCTCGGTGCTGGCCAGTCCGTTCGCTTTCAGTCCCTGGATGGTGTTGCAGATGCGCGAACTGGAGACCTTTCGTGCATGAGATCGCGACGCTGGGCGTCGAAACCGAACTGCACAGGTTTTTCGCCGCGGCCCGGTTGCGCGCCAGCGACTACGGCGACCACTACGTCGCGCTCTGGGATTCCCTGGACCAGGCCAGCCGCGGCGGCAAAAGGGTCCGGCCCGCCCTGGTGCTGGCCGCCTACGACGGCTTCGGCGGCACCGACCGCACCCTGTCCACACCCGTCGCGGTGAGCTTCGAGCTCCTGCACACGGCGTTCCTGATCCACGACGACGTGATCGACCGCGACCTGTCCCGCCGCGGGATGGCCAACATCGCCGGCCGGTTCACCGAACGTGCCATCGCGCACGGTGCGGCAACCGGGCAGGCCGAGGCATGGGCCGCCACAGCGGCCATCCTCGCCGGCGACCTGGCCCTGAGCGAGGCGCATCGCGCTCTGGCCCTGCTGCCGGTGCCCGCCGAACTGCGCGGCCGGCTGCTCGATCTGCTCGACCGGGCCGTGTTCGTCTCCGCAGCCGGCGAACTCGCGGATGTGACCAACACCGTCAGCCGGGACCCCCTCACGATCGACCAGGTCGTCACCACGCTCGAACACAAAACGGCGATCTACTCCTTCGAGGCTCCCCTGCAGGCCGGCGCGGTCCTGGCCGGCGCGCCGGAGGAGGCCATCGACGCCCTCGGCCGGTTCGGCCGCCTGATCGGTGTCGCCTTCCAGCTCACCGACGACCTGCTGGGCGTGTTCGGCGACCCCGCCAGCACCGGCAAGAGCGTTCTCGCGGACCTCCGCGAGGGCAAGCAGACCGCCCTGATCGCGCACGCCGGCGCCACCGACCGGTGGCCCCTGATCGCGCCGTTCCTGGGCAAGGACGACCTCACCGAGGCCGAGGCCGAACTGGTGCGCGGGCACCTCCGCGACTGCGGAGCCCCTGACACCGCGGATGCTCTCGCCCGAGAGTACGCCAGCCGTGCGGTTGAGGCCCTGCAGGGCCCGCTCATGCCCAACGAGCTGCGCGCCACCCTCACCCAGCTCGCCCTCAGCGCCGTGACGCGGCAGAAATGAGCCGCGACACGGCCGGTTCCCTGGTCGGCGCGGAGACTACGGGCCTGGACAGCTACAACGCCGCCGCGCTGGCCAGCGCGAATACGGTGATCGCCCAGTACTCCACCTCGTTCGGCCTGGCCGCCCGACTGCTCGCCCCGGCCCGGCGCGACGAGGTGCGCAGCATTTACGCGCTCGTGCGCATCGCCGACGAAATTGTCGACGGCGCCGCCAGCGGGGCAGGCATCGACCTGGCCGGACAGCGCGAGCTGCTCGATGATCTCGAGCACGAAACCGAACGCGCGATGGCGCGCGGCTTCAGCACCAACCTGGTGGTGCACGCGTTCGCCGTCACCGCCCGCCGGGTCGGCATCGACCCGGCCCTGACCCGCCCGTTCTTCTCCTCGATGCGTCGAGACCTCGACCCGGCCCCGTTCACCGAGGCGGGTGTCGCCGAGTACATCTACGGGTCCGCGGAGGTCGTCGGGCTGATGTGCCTGCGCAGCTTTCTGCGCGAGTCCCCCCGGACACCGCAGGAGCAGGCCGTCCTCGAACACGGTGCCCGCAGCCTCGGCGCCGCGTTCCAGAAGGTGAATTTTCTGCGCGATCTGGCCGCCGACCGGGATGCGCTGGGGCGCAACTACTTCCCGGGTATCGACCTCACCCGGCTCACCGAACCGCAGAAGAACCTGCTGCTGGACGACATGGATGCCGACCTCGACGCGGCCGCGCGGGTGCTGCCGCTCCTGCCTCCTGGAAGCCGCCGCGCCGTCACCGCCGCCCACCGGCTGTTTGCCCGGTTGTCTGCGAAACTGCGGGAGACACCCGCCCAGAGTTTGATGAGCACCCGCGTTCGGGTGCCGGATCCGGAGAAACTGATGATCGCCCTCTCGTCCTCGCTCGGCCCGCAGGCGTGGCGACGGTGAGCGGCCAAACCGGCCAGACCCGCCCCGCCCCGACCAGAACAGCGCCGGCCGGACACGCGCCGACCAGGACAGTGGTGATCGGGGGCGGCATCGCGGGCCTGGCCAGCGCGGCACTCCTGGCCAGGGAGGGCCACCAGGTCACCCTGCTGGAGGCCCACGACACGCTCGGCGGCCGGGCCGGCTTCTGGGAGGCCGAAGGTTTCCGCTTCGAGACCGGTCCGTCCTGGTACCTCATGCCGGAGGTGTTCGAGCACTTCTACCGGCTGATGGGCACGAGCGCGGCCGAGCAGCTGCAGCTGACCCGCCTCGACCCCGGCTATCGGGTGTTCTTCGAATCGGACACCGAGCCCGTGGATGTGCGCGCGGAGCGGGCCGACAACATCCGTCTGTTCGAGAGCCTCGAACCCGGTGCCGGTGCCCGCTTGGAGAAGTACCTGGCCAGCGCCAAGGAAACCTACGACATGGCCGTGGACAGGTTCCTGTACACGAGCTTTGCCTCCTTCAAGCCCCTGCTGGTGCAAGACGTGCTCTCCAGGATGGGCCGGCTCGGCCGCCTCCTGCTGCAGCCGCTGGATAAATTCGTTGCCGGCTACTTCCGCGACCCGCGCATCCGCCAGATCCTCGGCTACCCGGCTGTGTTCCTCGGCTCCTCGCCCGACCGGACCCCGTCGATGTACCACCTGATGAGCCACCTCGACCTGGCCGACGGTGTGCTCTACCCGCAGGGCGGCTTCAGCCGGCTCATCCAGAGCATCGTGGATCTGGCCCGCGCGGAGGGCGTCACCATCGAAACCGGTGCCACCGTGCAGGCCATCCGCAGCGGGCCCACCCCTGCCGGCCGGCGCGCCAAGGCCGCCGTCGAGGGTGTCACCTACACCAACGCGGCCGGTGCGACGGTGCGACTGGATGCCGATCTGGTCGTCTCGGCCGCCGACCTGCACCACACCGAAACCGAGCTGGTCGAACCGGCCAAGCAGACCTACCCGGAGCGCTGGTGGCAGAAGCGCACCTCGGGCCCCGGCGCCGTGCTGGTGCTGCTCGGCGTGAGCGGCGAGCTGCCCAAGCTCGCTCATCACACCCTGTTCTTCACCGAGGACTGGGCCGACAATTTCGACCGCATCTTCGGCAAGGAGACCTCGGTGCCCAACCCGGCGTCGTTCTACGCCTGCCTGCCGAGCGCTACCGACCCCGGGGTGGCGCCCGACGGTGCCAGCAACATGTTCCTGCTCATCCCGGTGCCCGCCGACACCGGCATCGGCCACGGTGGCATCGATGGCGCCGGTTCGGCCGGTGTCGAGGGCATCGCGGATGCCGCGATCGGCCAGCTGGCCGAGTGGGCCGGCATCCCCGACCTCGCCGAGCGCATCCTGGTGCGGCGCACCATCGGGCCGGCCGACTTCGCCGACGACCTCAACTCGTGGAAGGGCGGGGCGCTGGGACCGGCGCATACCCTCAAGCAGAGCGCGTTCTTCCGCGGAACCAATGTGTCCAAGCACATCGACGGCCTGTACTACGCCGGTGGCACCACCATCCCCGGCATCGGCCTGCCGATGTGCCTGATCAGCGCCGAGATCCTGCTCAAGCGGATTCGTGGGGACGTGAGCACCGGGCCGTTGCCCGAGCCCCTGGCCGCCGTTCTGCACTGATGCTGGGTTTCGCGTATCTGCTTGCCCTGCTGGTGTCGCTGACCGGGATGGTCGTGCTCGACCGCCGGTTCGGCCTGTTCTTCTGGCGGACGCCCCGCGCCGCGGCCGTCGTGCTCGCGGCGGGGGTGCTGTTCTTCCTGGCCTGGGACCTGGTCGGGATCGGTACCGGCATCTTCTACCGCGGCGAGACCGTCTTCATGACCGGTCTGCAGGTGGCCCCCGAGCTGCCGATCGAAGAGGTCTTCTTCCTGACCTTCCTCTGCTACCTGTTCATGAATGCCCTGCAGGGCGCGCGGATGCTGCTGGAGCGGCGGCGACCCGCGTGAGCTACCTGACGCTGAACGCGATCTTCCTCGGCCTCGCGGTGCTGGCGGCTGCCGCGGCCCTGTGGCGGCGGCCGGCCTCCAGACGGCTCTACGCCGCATCCGGGCTCGCCCTGGTCGCTGTGCTCGTGCTCACCGCGGTCTTCGATAACATCATGATCGGGGTGGGGCTCGTCGCGTACGACCCGGCCCTGATCTCCGGAGTGTTCGTGGGAATCGCGCCAGTGGAAGACTTTGCGTATCCGGTGGCAGCGGCCCTGCTGCTTCCGGCCGTCTGGTCGCTGCTCGGCGGCGACACCCGGCCGCCCATACGCCGCCGGACCACCCCACGATCGGAGCAGGACGAATGACCGAGTCGATTCCCCCCACCGGCGCCGCGGCGACCGGACTCGGCCACACCTTTCGGCAGGTGCTGCTGTCGTCCCGCCCGCTGAGCTGGATCAACACGGCCTTCCCGTTCGCCGCCGCCTACGTCGTCACGACGGGCCGCATCGACGCGCTGCTGGTGGTGGGGACCCTGTTTTTCCTGATTCCCTACAACCTGCTCATGTACGGCATCAACGACGTCTTCGACTACGAATCCGACCTGCGCAACCCCCGGAAGGGCGGCGTCGAGGGGGCCATGCTCGAACAGAGCCTGCACCGCACGGTGCTGATCTCGGGCGTCGCGACGGCGGTGCCGGTACTCCTGCTGATGCTCGTGCTCGCCGGCGCGAACCCCGGGTCCTGGCTGGTGCTGATGATCAGCCTCTTCGCCGTGGTCGCGTACTCGGCACCCGGGCTGCGCTTCAAGGAACGGCCGGTGTTGGACTCGGTCACCTCGAGCATCCACTTCGTGAGCCCGGCAGTGTACGGGCTCGCCGTAGCGGGCGCCCTAGTCACGCCAGACCTCGTCGCGATGCTGGCGGCGTTCTTCTTCTGGGGCATCGCCAGCCACGCCTTCGGTGCCGTGCAGGATGTCGAACCCGACCGGCAGGGCGGCATCAGCTCGATCGCGACGGCGTTCGGTGCCGCGCAGACCGTGCGCCTGGCCATCGGTTTCTGGCTGCTGGCCGGGGTGCTGATGCTGGTCACCGACTGGCCGGGGCCGCTCGCCGCATTGCTGGTGATCCCCTACGTTCTCGCCGCCTGGCCGTACCGGTCGATCAGCGACGCCGAGTCCGAACGGGCCAACAACGGCTGGAAACGGTTCCTGCGGCTGAACTTCTTCACAGGGTTCCTGGTGACCATGCTGCTCATCCTCTGGGTCGTGCTGCGCTGACCCTGAGCCCTGGCCCGCGTAGAGTCTAGGCATGGAGTTGAGCAGTGCACGGGTGGACAGCTGGGCCTGGGCGGTGCGGATGTACAAGACCCGCTCGCAGGCCACTGCAGCCTGCCGGGCCGGGCACGTTCGGGTGAACGGGGACCGGGCCAAGTCCGCCCAGTCCATCAAGCCCGGCGACGAGGTGCGGATCCGGGCCAACGGCTTCGACAGGGTTCTCGTGGTGTCGCGGATCATCGTCAAGCGGGTGGGTCCGAGCGTGGCCGCCGAGTGTTTCGTGGACAACACGCCGCCACCGCCACCGCGCGAGGAGCTGGCCCTGGTGCCGATGCGCGACCGCGGCGCCGGCCGGCCCACCAAGCGTGAGCGCCGCGAGATCGAGGAGCTGCGCGGGCACTGACCGGCCGGGACGCCCAGCCAGGCCGGGTCACGACGCGCTGCGGTCCTCGGTGTCGGCCGGCAGCCGTACGGGCGGCACCAGGGTGCCCACCTCACTGCGCACCCACCACACGTGTTCGGCCCGGCGTTCGGCCGGCGTGCTGAACCTGTACAGGAACACCCGGGCACGCACATAGCGCGGCGGCGCCGCGGCGAACGGATTGTGCGCGAGCATCCGCAGGGTGGCGCGGTCGCCCTGCAACAACCGGGCCAGGAACACCTCGAACCACCGGGACTCGCGTGACCCGAGGGCCAGGAACCACATCAGCCAGTCCAGCCGCAGGTGGTACGGCGCGAATTGCCCTGGCACCCGGGTCACGTCACCGGGCTTGCCGCGGAACTCGTAGGCCCGCCAGGCCGTGGGGTCCCGCGGGTCGGCGGAATCGCTGCCCTCGACGACCACCTCGAACCGCTCCTTTGTGACGGTGCCGAACGCACCGTAAGCGTTCACCAAGTGGAACGGGTTGAAGCTCGCGTTCATGAGCTGCCGGCGGCGCAGCAGGTTGCGGGCCGGCCAGTAGCTGAGCACCACCAGGCCGAGGGTCACGGCGAGCACCACAACCACGAACCAAGCCGGCTGCTCCCCCGCCGCGGCCGCCGACCCCGGCGCGCGCAGGGCCGGAACGAACAGCCCGCCGACCCACCGGAAGGCAGCGTCATCGACCGCCGCGGCGGCCAGCACGATGGTGATCCAGTTCAGCCAGGCGAAATTGCCGGTGAGCACCAACCACAGCTGGCTGAGCACGATGACGCCCGCCGCAACCGAGGCCACGGGCTGCGGAGCGAACAGCAGGAACGGGGCAATGAGCTGCACGGTGTGGTTGGCGAGCACCTCGCCGCGATGGAACCACCTGGGCAGGTGGTGCACGAACCAGCTCACCGGGTTGGGCATCGGCTGAGTCTCGTGGTGATAGAACAGCGCCGTGAGGTCACGCCATTCCCGCCCGCCACGCAGTTTGATCATGCCGGCACCGAACTCCAGCCTGAACACCAGCCAGCGCAGGAAGTACAGGACGGGCAGCGGCGTGGCGACGTCGGCAGAGCCCAGGAACGCCACGACGAAACCGGCCTCGACCAGGAGACTCTCCCAGCCGAACCCGTAGAAGGTCTGCCCCACGTTCACGATCGACAGGTAGCCGGCGAAGAGCAGCAGGAACACGATCATCACCAGCCAGGCCGGGCCGAGCTGCGGCAGACCCAGCACAACGGCAGCGGCCAGGACGATCCCCGACCAGGCGACCAGGCGACAGAGCCGGTCGGAGTAGCGCCAGTGGAACAGGCTCGGGCTACGGCCGAACGGCACCCGCGCGACAAAATCGCGCACCGGCAGCAGCCCGTTGTCACCCAGGAGGGCCGGGAACTGGGCCAAGGCCGAGGCGAACGCGACCAGGAAGATGGCGGCGATCCCCCGTTGCAACACCTCGCGTGCGATGTCGTAGTCCCCGGTTCCGAACCAGTCCATGGTGCAGTTCACCCTAGGCTCGGGCGGCCGCTGCCTCAATGTGAGAAGTGCTTGACTTCGCCGACTAAACCGGTATAGGTTTGCCCTAAACCGGTTCAGGCATCCGAGGATGCGGCCCGGTCGCCATCAACGAGGAGGCCCCGTGCAGTCCACCCAGGATTCGGTCAAGAGCTCCGCAAAGGTGACCATTGCCGATGTGGCCAGGGAGGCCGGGGTCAGCAAGGGCCTCGTCTCGTTCGCGCTCAATGACCGGCCCGGCGTCGCGGCCGACACGCGGGCCAGGATCCTCCAGGTGGCCGAAGCCCTCGGCTGGACACCGTCGCTGCGCGCCAGGTCGCTCTCGTCGAAGCGGTCTTTCGCGCTCGGCCTGGTCATCGCCCGTGACCCGGAGGTGCTCGGGTCTGACCCGTTCTTCACCTCCTTCATCGCCGGTGTCGAAACGGTTCTCGCCCCGGAGGGACTCGCGCTGGTGCTCAGCGTCGTGCCCGACGAGGAGACCGAGCTGCAGACCTACCGCACCCTGGTCTCGGACGGCCGTGTCGACGGGGTGTTCCTCAGCGACCTGCGCATCGACGATGCGCGCATCCAGTGCCTGGCCGACCTCGGGCTGCCCACGGTCACCCTCGGCCGGCCTGACCAGCCCAGCCCGTTCCCCGCCGTGTCGATCGACGACACCCACGGCATCGCGGAATCCGTGCGCCACCTGGCCGGTCTCGGCCACCGGCGCATAGCCCACGTCGCCGGCAGCCCCGCCATGCTGCACGGCAGCCGGCGGCAGGAGGCCTTCACCAGCGCCATGCGCGCGGCCGGTCTCGGGGACGGCCAGATCGTGGAGACCGACTTCTCGATCGCCGCCGGCGCCGACGCCGCACGGCGGCTGCTCAGTCAGCCCGAACCGCCCACCGCCATCGTCTTCGCCAACGACCCGATGGCCATCGCCGGCATCGGGGTGGCCCAGGAACTCGGCATCAGGGTGCCGGAGGATGTGTCGATCACCGGGTTCGACGACATCGAATTCGCACGGTACGTGTACCCGGCGCTCACCACCGTCGGCGCCACTCCCCTGGTCTGGGGCCGCGCGGCCGCCGCCACGCTCCTCGGGCTCATCCGGACCGGAAGCGCCGACGACGTCGACCTCCCCGCCGCCCGGCTGATCATCCGGGGCTCGGCGTCCGTCCCGGCACCCGGCTAGTCGTCCCACCTGCACAGAGCCTTGTCAACTACACACCATGCCGCAGCAGAGCCGCAGCGGATTCATGAATGGAGAAGGAAATGCACAGCAGCACCACAAGACCGCACCGCAGTGCGCGAGCAACCCGGCGACTCTTGGCCGCCGCCGCCACCTCAGCGGCCATGATCGTCACCCTGGGCGCCTGTTCCAGCGGCGGCGACTCCGGTTCGGCCACGGAACGCGGCGACATCACCATCTGGTACTCGAACAACGAGAACGAAGTCAAATGGGGCAAGGCGATGGTCGACGCCTGGAACGCCGACAATCCCGACGAGCAGGTCAAGGCCCAGGAGATCCCGGCTGGCAAGAGCAGCGAGGAGGTCATCGGCGCCGCCATCACCGCCGGCAATGCGCCCTGCCTGATCTTCAACACCGCCCCGGTCGCGGTGCCGCAGTTCGTCAAGCAGGGCGGTCTGGTCGACCTCAGCAGCTTCGAGGACGGCGACTCCTACATCGAGGAACGCACCGGCGACCTGGCCGAGCAGTACACGAGCGAGGACGGCAAGTTCTACCAGATGCCGTGGAAATCCAACCCGGTGATGTTGTTCTACAACAAGGACCTCTTCGCCGCGGCGGGGCTGGACCCGGAGAACCCCGAGCTGTCCACCTACGACGAGTTCCTGGCCACCGCGCGCACCCTGGTCTCCGCCGGCGTGTCGCAGTACGCCATCAACCCGTCGGCGACGAGCGAGTTCTTCCAGAGCTGGTTCGACTTCTACCCGGCCTACGGGAACGAGACCGGTGGCACCTTGTTCGTCGAAGACGGCGAAGCCACCTTCAACTCGGACGAGGGTGTCGCGGTCGGCGAATTCTGGAAGACCGTATACACCGAGAACCTCGCCGGCAAGGAAAAGTACACAGGTGACTCGTTCGCGGACGGCGTGGCCGCCATGGCCAGCGCGGGACCGTGGGCGGTGTCCGTCTACAAGGATGTCGTGAACTGGGGCGCCGTTCCCTTCCCCACCAGCTCCGGCGTCGCCCCTGAGGACGCGTACACCTTCAGTGACGCGAAGAACGTCGGTATGTTCACGGCCTGCGAGAACCAGGCCACGGCCTGGGATGTGCTGAAATTCGCCACCAGCGAGGAGCAGGACGGCCAGCTGCTCGAGCTGACCGGCCAGATGCCCCTGCGCCAGGACCTCCCCGAGGTCTACCCGGACTACTTCGCGGCGAACCCGGCCTACGAGCAGTTCGGTGACCAGGCGTCACGCACGGTCGAGGTGCCGCAGGTGCCGAACTCCGTCGCCGCCTGGCAGGCCTTCCGGGATGCCTGGACGAAGACGGTCATCAGCGGTGAGGGCGACGTCACCGAGGCGTTCGACGCCGCGGCAGACAAGGTCAATGAACTGATCGCGGAGCCGTAAGTCTGATGTCCTCGACCGTCTCCTCCGGGAGCGTCACCCCGAGCCCCGCCGCCAGGCCCGCACGGCCTGGCGGCGGGGGCCCCCGCCGGGGCCGTCGGCGCCAGCCGCTGGGAAGGAATCCCCTCGGGCTCCTGCTCAGCGCCCCCTATCTGCTCTTCGTGCTCCTGGTCTTCGCCTACCCGTTGGTCTTCGCCTTTTACATGTCGTTCCACGACTATTTCTTCGCCGCTCCCGGCGCCGTAGTGGACCGACCGTTCGTCGGGCTGGCGAATTTCCAGGAGGTGCTGACCGACCCGGCCATCATCCGCTCGTTCGGCAACGTCGCCATATTCCTGCTGATCAACGTGCCCCTCACCGTGGTGCTGTCACTGGTGCTCGCCACGGCGCTGAACAAGGTCGTGCATGCCCGTACGTTCTTGCGGGTGTCCTTCTACGTGCCGTACGTGACGGCCAGCGTCGCCGTCGTCGTCGTCTGGCTGTTCCTGTTCAACAGCAATGGCCTGGTCAACCAGATCCTCGGTCCGCTGGCGCCTGAACCGACCTGGCTGATCAACCCGCTCCTGGCGATGCCAACGATCGCAATCTTCGTCACCTGGAAGCAGATGGGTTTCTTCATCCTGCTCTACCTGGCCGCCCTGCAGAACGTCTCCGACGAGCTGTACGAGGCCGCGGCCACGGACGGTGCGGGCAAGATCCGCATGTTCTTCTCGATCACCGTGCCGGGCGTGCGGCCTGCGACCGTGCTGGTCCTGCTCCTGGCCACGGTCACCGGCGCGAACCTCTTCACGGAGCCGTACCTGCTCACCGGCGGCGGTGGCCCGAACGGGGCCTCGTCGTCGCCCGTGCTGATCATGTACCAGCGTGGCATCGAACAGGGCGAGCCGGGAATTGCCGCCGCAATCGGGGTCATCCTCGTGATCGGCGTGCTCATCCTGGCATTCGCCCAACGCAAGCTGGCCGGAGGGGACGACTCATGAGCAACGCACAGAATCCGGCGGTCGCAGCGGACCTCGCCGGAGCAGACCCCGCTAAGGCGAAAAACATGCGTGGAGGAACCGGACGCCCCCGCGTCCGCAAGGTCGACGGCTTGAGCAGGGGGCAGAACATCCTGCGGTACGTGGTCCTGTCCAGCGGCGCCCTGCTGTTCCTGTTCCCGTTCTATTACATGGTGATCGGCTCCCTGCAGACAGCACCCGACCCGACCATCGCCGGGGCATTCCCCAACCCGGGGAACATCACCGGCCAGAACTACGTCGACATCAACAGCCGCATCAATCTGTTCCAGGGACTGGTCAACTCCGGGATCTTCGCCGGGGGCGTCATCCTGTGCACCGTCGTGTTCGGTGTGCTGGTCGGCTACGCCCTGGCGCAGCTGGAGTGGCGCGGACGCGGCGTCACCTTCGGGCTGATGCTGCTCGTGCAGGTGATTCCCTTCCAGCTGCTGATGATCCCGCTCTACGTGATGATCGCCAGGGACTACGGGCTGGCCGACACCTACGCGGGCATGATCCTTCCGTTCGCGATCAACTCGACGGCGGTACTCGTGTTCCGGCAGTATTTCCTGCAGGTGCCGAAGGCCCTCTTCGACGCCGCCCGGATCGACGGCGCCGGCGAGCTGAAGATCCTGTGGAGTATCGCGCTCCCGCTCGTGCGGCCGGCGCTGCTGACCGTGGTGCTGCTGACCTTCATCGGCCCGTGGAACGAATTCCTCTGGCCGTTCCTGATCACCAAGGAAGCCTCGCTGCAACCACTCGCGGTCTCGCTGGCGAACTACCTCACCAACATCGCGGGCACCGCGGCGAACCCGATCGGCGCCGTCCTCGCCGGCGCCTGCGTGCTGGCCGCCCCCATGGTCCTCCTCTTCATCATCTTCCAAAAGCACTTCGTCTCGAGCGACATCGGCTCGGGCGTGAAAGGTTAGTCATGAGCGCACCAGCACCCTTCCCGTACACCCTTACCCGGATGGGCGTCATCATGACGCCGGAGGACGGCAACGAACTCGAGGCCGAAGGTGTTCTCAACCCCGGCAGCGGGCACACCCCGGACGGCACCCTGTACCTGCTCCCCCGGCTCGTGGCCGCTGGCAACGTCTCCAGGGTGGGCCTGGCCCGGGTCATCATCGAGAACAGCGTGCCCACCGGCGTCGAGCGGGAGGGCGTGGTCCTCGCCCCCGACCGAGGCTGGGAGCGCGGGGCGAACAACGCCGGCGTCGAGGACCCCAGGGTCACCTTCGTGCCACGGCTTGGCCTGCACGTGATGACCTACGTCGCCTACGGCCCGCTGGGCCCGCGCACCGCGGTGGCCGTGTCGGAGGATTTGCGCGAGTGGCGGAGGCTGGGCCCGGCCCTGTTCGCCTACGACGAGGCCCTGGACATGGACCTGAACCTGTTCCACAACAAGGACACCGTGTTCTTTCCCGAGCCCGTCACCGCACCGGACGGCGTGGAGAGCTTCGCGGTGCTGCACCGGCCGATGTGGGACCTGGACGAGACCAAGCCCGGTGAGGGTATCCGGGTGCCGGCCGGCGTCACCGACCAGCGGCAGAGCATCTGGATCAGCTACGTGCCCGTCGCCGACGCGGTGGCGGATGTCGCGGCTCTGACCTTCTGGCGCGGGCACCGGTTTCTGGCCGGACCCGAGTTCGCCTTCGAGGAGCTCAAGATCGGCGGCGGCCCCGCGCCACTGCGGGTGCCGGAGGGCTGGCTGCTGCTGCACCACGGCGTCACCGGCATCCTCGCGAAGGCGTTCGACCAGCAGCAGAAGGTGAACTACGCCGCCGGGGGCATGATCCTGGACGCCGATGACCCCACGATCGTGCTCAGCCGCACGAGCGAACCGTTGCTGAAGGCCGAGACCGCCGACGAGACCAGCGGCATCGTGCCGAACGTGGTGTTCCCCACCGCGATCGAGGAGATCGACGGGCAGCTGTTCGTGTTCTACGGCATGGCCGACTCGAAGATCGGCGTGGCCAGGCTCGACCGCCGCGCCGCCGAGTAGGCCCCGCGAGCAACAGTTGGCGGTTCGGTTCGGGCCGGAGTGCTCGGGCGAGGGCTAGGGCTGGGCTGGCGGCGGCGGGGCGGCGGGGAGCAGGCCCAGGCTCGACTTGAGCTGGTCGGCCGCGACCTGGTCGTCCCGGTCCGCGGCGAGGTTGGCCTCGAGGTTGGCCTCGGTGACGGCCTTGAGAATCTCGGCGCGCTGGATCGAGATGCCCCGCGGGGCGTCTACGCCCAGGCGGATGCTGTCGCCGCGGACGTCGAGCACGGTGATGACGATGTCGTCACCGATGAGGATCTTTTCCCCCTGTTTGCGCGTGAGAACCAGCATCCGCTCAGCCTATCGCGAACGGGTCAGACGGCCCGGCGGTCGCCGCCGGCGCAGGGGCGAGCCAGCCGATCGGCAGGCCCAGTTCCCGCACGGTTCCCGGGGTGGCGGTGGTCTCGATGCCGAGCACCGCGATGCCGTCGATGCTGACGTCGGCTCCGGCATCCCGCACCCAACGGGCGGTGTCCGAGGGCTTGCGGCCGGCGTGCACCACGGCCCAGACCTGGTCGGCCCCCAGCGCGGCCACGGGACCGGCGGGCAGGCCCT
Organism: Cryobacterium sp. TMN-39-2; assembly: GCF_004402745.1. Taxonomy (NCBI): domain Bacteria; kingdom Bacillati; phylum Actinomycetota; class Actinomycetes; order Micrococcales; family Microbacteriaceae; genus Cryobacterium; species Cryobacterium sp. TMN-39-2. The sequence continues at coordinate 362,896 of NZ_SOFX01000011.1, read as the reverse complement.
GGACCACGAGGATGCCGCGGCCTCGCTCTACTCCCCTGGCCCGCGCGGCGAGGGCCGACCGCCGGTCGGTCATGGCGTGGTCGGTGCCGTCGAAGATCGGTGCCGTGGGTCCGTTGGAGATCAGCCGGGCGGCCTCGAGGACATCGTCGTGCAGCCCGATGAGCAGTACCAGGTCGCCGGGGCCGGCCAGGATCCGCGGCGCCCCCGGGGTGAGTTTCACCGAATCCTGGGGTGCGGCGGCCGCCGCGGCGTCGGTCGGCGCCACGGCAGCCCAGGGCACCGGCGTCGGCACAGCCACAGGCTGGGCGGCCCGGGCGGGGGACGTCGCAAAGGTCAACTCGTCCATCAGCCGGGCGAAGTCTGGCGTATCCGTCGACACGACATCCGGTGACGCTGCGGCTTGGCGGGCGCGGCGACGGGCCGGGGCGGCGCTGGTCGAAGCGGGGCCGGTCGAAGCGGGGCTGTTCGAAGCGGCGCCGCTCAAGGTGCCACCGAAGGTCGGCCCTGGTGCCCGGTCGCCGTGCAACAACGACTCGGCATCATCCGCGTCGTCGAGCAGTGCCGCGATGCCGAGCCGGGTGCTGAGCTCGTCGCGGATGTGTGCTGCGCGCCGGCGCCCCGAGGGGACCGCCACGAGGATGTCTGCGGGGTCGTCTGCGGGCACCTCAACGGTCACCTCGATGTGGCGTTTGGCGAAGAAACCGCGGATGCCGCCCACGGTGACCTGCTCGGCCGCGATGATGCGGGCACCGTCGCCATGCTCGGCGACCACCCGGGCCTGCAGCTCGGGCAGGGTGGCGCCCTCAAGCCGCAATCGTCTCGGTTCCACGGACCACCCCCACGGTCTCGATCGCGACCCGCGCGGAGGTGACCTCCTCGTAGGACAACACCGGCAGGCCGCTGGCCTGGGCGGACACCAGGCGGCGAATGGCCGGTCGCAGTGCCGGCGCGCAGACCAGCACTGCCGTGAGGCCGCTCGCCTCGACGGTGGCCATGGCCGTGCGGAGCGAACCGAGGATCGCGTCGATCCGAACCGGGTCGAGCAGGATCTGGCTGCCCTGGTCGCTGGGGCGCATGCCCTCGAGCATGGACTGCTCCAGCCCGGGTTCGATCATGATCACCCGGAGCACCGCGCCGTCCAGGTACAGCGCGGTGAGCGCAGGACCGAGGGCCTGCCTGGCCGCCTCGATGAGGCCCTCGGGATCGCCGGACACCTTGGCCCGCACCGACAGGGCCTCGTAGATGCGGGGCAGGTCGTTGATCGGGATCTGCTCGGCGAGCAGCCCCTGCAGCACCCGCTGCACCTCGGCGAGGGACAGCAGGCCGGGGATCAGGTCGTCGACGGCCGACGGGCTGACCTGGCGGACGCCATCCGTGAGCACCCGCACGTCTTCGCGGGTGAGCAGCCGGGCGGCGTTGCCGGTGATGATGGACGACAGGTGCGTCACGAGCACCGAGACCCTGTCGATGACGGTGGCGCCGACCATTTCGGCGCGGGGCCGCATCTCGCCCGGCACCCACTTGCCGACCAGGCCGAACACCGGCTCGACTGTCGCTGTGCCGGGCAGGGACTCCAGGTTGTCGCCGAGCGCGAGCACCTTGCCGGCCGGGGCGATGCCGCGGCCGGCCTCGACGCCGGCGATGCGGATGGCGTAGGTGGACGGCGGCAGGTCGATGTTGTCCCTCGTGCGCACCGGCGGCACCACCATGCCCAGGTCGATCGCGACCTTGCGGCGAAGTGCCCGCACCCGGGCGAGCAGATCGTCGGAGGCCCCGGAGACCAGGTCGACGAGGTCGGGGGCGAGTTGGATCTCCAGGGCGTGCACGCGCATCTGCTCGATGAGGTCTTCGGCGGTGTCCGACCGGGGCGCGAGGCTTTCCACGGCCGCCGCCGCGGCGGCTCCGGCCCTGGCCTTGGCCTCGTTGCCTTTGATGCGCTGGGAGATGACGATCAGCCCGGCGCCGACGATGATGAACGGGATGATGGGCATGCCCGGGATCAGCGCCATCAGGATCGCGGCGGCGCCGGCGATCATCAGGGCGGTGCGGGACTGGGTGAGCTGGGCCGATGCCGTGGCGCCGATGTCGGATTCGGCGTTGGAGCGGGTGACGATCATGCCGGTGGAGACGGCCATCAGCAGGGCGGGGATCTGGGTGACCAGGCCGTCGCCGATGGTGAGCAGGGCGTAGGTGTTCAGCGCGTCGCCGACCTCCATGCCGCGCTGCAGCATGCCGATCGCGATGCCGCCGATCAGGTTGATGATGATGATGATCAGGCCGGCGATGGCGTCACCCTTGACGAACTTGGAGGCGCCGTCCATGGCGCCGTAGAAGTCGGCCTCGGCGGACACCTCTGCGCGCCGGTCCTTGGCCTGCACATCGGTGATCAGGCCGGCGTTGAGGTCGGCGTCGATGGCCATCTGCTTGCCGGGCATGGCGTCGAGGGTGAACCGGGCGCCCACCTCGGCGACGCGTTCGGCGCCCTTGGTGACCACGACGAACTGGATGACCACCAGGATCAGGAAGATCACGGCACCGATGATGATGGACCCGCCGACGGCGACATGGCCGAACGAGGCGATCACCTGGCCGGCGTAGCCCTCGCCCAGCACCAGCCGGGTGGACGCCACGTTGAGGCCGAGCCTGAACAGGGTGGCCACCAGCAACAGCGACGGGAACACCGAGAAGTCCAGCGGCTTCTTGACGAACATGGTGGTGAGCAGGGTCACCAGGGCGAGCAGGATGTTCACGATGATGAGAACGTCGAGCAGCCCGGCGGGGATGGGCACCACCAGCAGCAGGATGATGCCGACCACCCCGATGGGAACGGCGAGTTTTGCGAGCGTGCTGTTCACTTAGGTGGCCTCCGAGGAACGAAAGGGTTGGGTCATGGTGTGCACGCCGGCCCGGGAGCCGCGCGTCTTGAGGGCCAGGACGAATGCGAGCACCCGGGCCACGGCGTTGTACAGCTCGACCGGGATCTCCTGGCCGAGTTCGCAGGCACCGTGCAGCGCCCGGGTGAGCGGGATGTCCCTGACGATGGGTACGGTGTCGGTCTCGGCCTGCTCGCGGATGCGGGCGGCGATCACCCCGGCGCCCTTGGCGACGACCCGGGGTGCGGACTTGCCGGGCTCGTACCGGAGCGCGACGGCGAAGTGGGTGGGGTTGATCAGCACGACGTCGGCGGTGGCTACGGCGGCGATCATGCGGTTGCGGCTCATCGCCAGCTGGCGGGCACGACGCTGCGAGCGGATCATCGGGTCACCTTCTGAGCTCTTGTGCTCGTCGGTGACCTCCTTCTTGGTCATCCGGGTGCGCTTGCGGTTCCGCCGCATCACGACCATCACGTCGGCGGCGGCCAGCACGAGCCCGGCGATCACCGCCGACTGCACCAGCGCGGCGGTGCCGTCCCCAGCCGCGCCGATCAGCACGTTCACCGGCAGGCCGCCCGCGGTCATCAGCACCGGGGTCAGGCCCTGGATCACCGACAGGAGCACCACGCCGACGACGATGGTCTTGAGCAGGGCCTTCACGCCCTGCCAGAGCGCCTGGGTGCCGAAGGTGCGGGCGAGCCCGGTGACCGGGTTGAACTGATCGTACTTTCCGGCGATCTTCTTCACGTGGATGCCGCCCTGCGCGACAGATCCCGCCAGCACCGCCACGCAGACCACGGCGAGCATTGGCGTGAGGATGCCGCCCATGGCGCCCAGCCCCTCGCCGAGCAGCTGCAGGGCCCGCTCGGGGTCGGGGTTCTCGGCCACGGCGCGGATGTCGAACAGCTGCGCCCGACCGGCCGCGGCACCGGCCTCGATGGTCATCGGCATCATCACCGCGGCCGCGCCGATGCCGACCCAGGCGGTGAGATCCTGCGAGCGGGCCAACTGGCCCTTGGAGCGCACCTCCCGCATCCGCTTCTCGGTGGCCTGTTCGGTGCGTTCGCCGGAGTCGCTCATCTAGCCCACCCCCCACATGCCGGCGACGGCGTCGTCGGTGAGGGAGGCGACGATGCCGGGCAGGGCCATGAACCCGGCGGCGCCGAGGGTGAGGGTGATCAGGATCTTGAGCGGGAAGCCGAGCGCGAAGGCGTTGAGCGCTGGGGCCACCCGGGTGAGGAGGCCGAGGCCCGCGTCGGCGAGGAACAGCACCACGATGAGCGGGCCGGCGATCTGCACCGAAGCGAGCAGCATCTGGCCGACGGCGGCGGTGATCGCCTGCATCGGCACGGCGAGGTCGATGCCGCCGCCGACGGGCAGCGCGGCGAACGAGCGGGCCAGACCGCCCAAGATCAGCTGATAGCCGCCGGAAGCGAACAGGAGCGCCAGCGCGGTCATCTGGTAGAGCCTGGTGAATTGGGCGCCGTTGACCATCGACTGCGGGTCGAAGCCCTGCGCCAGCTGGAAGCCGCCGAACTGGTCGATGAGGTTACCGGCCGACTGGATCGCGGAGAACACCACGAGCACCAGGAAGCCGAGCACCCCGCCGACGACGATCTCCAGCAGCAACGCGAGAATGAACCCGCCGGTGTCCGGCGAGACGTAGCCGGGCACCACCCTGGGGGCCACGGCCAGGGCCAGGCCGATCGAGAGCATGCCCTTGATGCGCAGCGGGAACGCGTTGAACGAGAACGGCGGCGCGACGACGAGGAACACGACCATGCGCACCCCGGCCAGCATCACCGCCTCCAGCCAGGCGACGTCCAGGGTGATGTTCACCTAGCCTCCGCCGATCAGGCCTGGGATCTTGTCGAACAGGTTGGTGGTGAACGAGACGATCTCGGAGATCATCCAGTGCCCGCAGATGAGCATGGCGAAGCAGACCGCGATGGCCTTGGGCACGAATGAGAGCGTCACCTCCTGAATCTGGGTGATCGACTGCACGAGGGAGATGGCAAAGCCGACCACCAGAGCGGTGATCAGGATGGGCGCGGAGAGCTTGGCGGACACGACGATGGCCTGCAGGCCGATGTCCAGAACGGCGTTGGAGTCCATCAGCCACCCCGGTAACTGTTGACCAGGGTGGTGATGACCAGGCCCCAGCCGTCGACGAGGATGAAGAGCAGGATCTTGAACGGCAGCGAGATCATCACCGGCGGCAGCATCATCATGCCCATCGACATCAGCGCCGCCGACACCACCAGGTCGATGACCAGGAACGGGATGAAGATCACGAAGCCGATGATGAACGCCGCGCGGAGCTCGGAGATCATGAACGCGGGGATCAGGGTGAGAAGCGACACCGCGGCGGGGTTGGCCGGGTTGGGCTGGTCGGACGCGCGCACCATCAGAGCGAGGTCTTCCTGCCTGGTGTGCGCGAGCATGAAGGTGCGCAGCGGCTCCGACCCCGTCGTGACGGCGTCGTCGAAGGTCATCGACCCGTTCAGGTAGGGCTGCAGAGCGTCGGTGTTGATGTCGGTGAGGATGGGCGACATGATGAACAGCGACAGGAACAGGGCCAGCCCCGCGAGCACCTGGTTCGGCGGGATCGACGGCAGGGCGAGGGCGTTGCGGGTCATGGCGAGCACCACGAAGATCTTGGTGAACGACGTCATCATCAGCAGCAGCGCCGGCGCCACCGATAGCAGGGTGATGCCGATCAGGGTCACGATGGCCGAGGACGGCGCCCCGTTCGGACCGTTGATCTCCACGGTCAGGCCGGCGCCGGGGGTGGCGGCCGGTGTGGGGGTGGCCGGGTCGGTGGGCGCGATCGGCTCGGTGAGCTGCGCCGCGTGCCCGGTCGAGGCGACGAGGAGCTGCAGGGCACCGACGATGACGAGCACCAGCGCCACCATGACGAAGACGCGGGCCAGCCGCCGGCGCCGCTCCCGCACGGCGGCGGCGTGAGCCGCGATCTCTGACCGGCCGGGAGGGTGGTTCGTGGTGGTCACCGGCCGGGCCGGAGCAGGGCGGCGGTCTGTTGCCAGGTCGACGGCGAGAGGATGGAGCCGCCGAGCCGGGCGCCGGCGCTGCGGTCCTTGCGCGGACGGAAGGTGAGGGGCGGCTCGTCGGCCTGCATCTCGGTTTCCGGCGGCACGAGGGTCGGGCCACCGGATGCGGCGTGCAGCGACCTGGCGAACGCCACCGCCGACCGATCGTTGCCGGAGCCGGCCCGCACGGGGCGGCTCGCCCGGGCGGCGCCGTGGTCGGTCTCGGCGTCGTGCAGCACGTTGATCGACTGCTCGGTGACGCCGAGCACGAAGCGGCGGCCGTCGACATCCACCACCACCACGGATGCCTTCTGGCCGACGCCCTGCCGGCCCACGACGGTGACGACATTGTTCGCGCGCGCTCCGGCGCCCCGGCTCAGGCGTCGTTGCAGCACCCAGAGCAGCCCGAGCACGACGGCCAGGGACAGGATCACTCGCAGGGCGACGACGACGGTGTCCACCTAGGTCAGGCTCTCGGCGACGTCGAGGATCTTGGTGATCCGAACCGCGTAGTCCTGGTCGACGACCACGATCTCGCCGTGGGCGATCAGCCGGCCGTTGAGGAGGATGTCGGCGGGCGATCCGACGGACCGGTCCAGTTCGACGACGGCGCCGGGTTCGAGGGCGAGCACGTCGCGTACCGTCATCCGGGTGCGGCCGATCTCAACGGTGAGCGCCATCTCGACGCTGTTGATGCGGCCGAGGTTGCCGACCACGGTGCGGTCGCCGGCCGCGACGGCCGTACCGTTCTGGCGCAGGCGGATCGCGAACCAGCCGAAGGTGACGCCGGCGCCGGTGAGATCGAAGACCACGGTCTCCGGGTCGAGGAACAGCGTCGTGGCATCGTCGATCCGCGCGTCGCCCAGTACGCCCAGGCCGAGGACGACCGCGGCGCGCTCGAGGGCCGGGCGGATGATGTCCTCCCGTGAGACGAGTCCGCCGTCGGCGCCGGCCGCCGCGTCGAGGGAGCCCGGATCGGCCAGCACCACGGCGAGGTCGGCGGAGGTGGCGCCCACGAACGAGGCGACGACGGCGCCGTGCACCGCTCCCCCGGCGCGGCCGAGGACGACGGTGCCGGAACCGGCCGCCGCGGTGAGGACGGTGGGCGTGGGCAGCACCGTCAGCAGGGCGTCGACAGCCGCACCCGCGACGCCGTCGGAGAGCCCGGAGCCGAGAACCCCGGTGCCGCGGGCGGCTGACGGTGACTGGGCGGAGGCGGGGCTATGAATCGTCATGGAGTCTTTTCCTCGGTGTCGATGATGATGCAGGCCAGGCGGGAGCCTGTGGCGCCGACGGCAGCCCGGGCGAGAGTGCGGCCATCCACCACCAGGTCGAGCGGCCGGTGGGTGGGATGCGGGATCGCGAGGACGTCGCCGACGGCGAGGGCCAGGATGGCGCTCGGCAGCACCCGCGCGTGGGCCAGGCGCAGCGAGACATCGACGGGCACCCAGCCGAGCTGGGCGCGCAGCAGGTCCACCGGCGGGGTGGCCGACACCGGCGGACCGGGCTCGCCGAGCTGGGGAAGCAGCGCCTCGGCCGGCAGGGCCAGGGTCGCCGCCGTGGTCTTGTCGCCGACCCTGATGATGAAGGATGCCACGATCATCAGATCGGAGGTGGCCGCGGCCTGGGCGAACTGGGAGTTGTACTGGATGCCGCCGACCGCGATGGGCAGGGTGAGCAGGCCGCCGAGCGAGTAACGCAGGTCCTCGAGGGCGTCGTCCATCAGCCGGCGAACGAGGGCCTGTTCGATTTGGGTGAAGGGGCGCTCCGGCGGTGCGGGCAGCCCGGTGCCGCCGAGCATGTGGGCGACCCAGAACAGCGCCGCGGCCGACGGGAACTGGAGGACGGCCTGCGCTTCGAGGCCCTCGACGGTGCAGAGCACCATGGTGGTCGTGGCCGGCAGTGAGGCCGCGTACTCGTCGTAGCCGCTCATCACGACCTGCTCGCAGGTGACCTGCGAGATCACCCGCACCTGGGCGGTCAGCTGGGTGCCCCACTGGCGGGCGAAGGTCTCGAAGGCCAGCTCCAGCACCCTGGCGTGGTCACGGGCCAGCGTCGTCGGTCGGCTGAAGTCGTAGACTTCCACCGCCCGCGCGGGTTTTCCGGGCACGCCGGTGCTGATGTGTTCCTGGACCGTCACGACTGGCACTATCGGCCGGTCGGAAACGGATGTTAGCGGCGTCGGCAAAATTGCCGATGCCAAAGCCGTTTCTTTCGTAGCTTCGTCGGGCTGCAACGGGAAGGACTGACGACCGTTGTGACGGAAGCGAAAACGAGCGCGACGCCTGCGCCCTGGATCCAGGTCAGGGTCTCGTTGGCGGCGGCAAGCCCGATGGTCAGTGCGACGATGGGGCTGAGCAGGCCGAGGAATGCCGGGATGTGGGTGGGCAGCAGTTTGATGCCGCGAAACCAGAGCAGGTAGGCAAGCGCAGTACCGACGAGCGAGAGATACGTGTAGCCGGCGATGTTGCTCAGCGAAGGGGCGAGCGCCGGGAGGGGCTCAAGGACGGTGGTCAACAGTGCAAGGAAGAGCCCGCCGGCGAGCAGTTGCCACGCGGTGGTGACCAAAGGCGACTGACCGTCAGACCACTTCTTGGTGAGCACCACTCCAATCGCCATCGAGACCGCGCCCCCGATCGCAGCGGCCACTCCGATGGGGTCGAGGCCAGCCTGAGAGCGCAACACGATAAGCGCGACCCCGGCGAACCCTCCTGCACCGGCGACAAGCACTCTGCTCCCCACGCGCTCAGAGAGCACGCCGGATGCGAGCACCGCGATGAGCAGCGGCTGGATGCCGCCGACGACCGCAGCGACACCGCCGGGCAACCGTTCTGCCGCAACGAACAGCAGCGCAAAGAAGACACCGATATTGAGAATGCCCAGTGCGGCCGATTTCCACCACCACGCCCCGTGTGGCAGCTGGCGCGAGACGCCGAGCAGTACGACACCCGCGGGAAGCGCGCGCAGAGTGGCGGTGAGGAGGGGGTGTCCCCCAATGAGAAAAGTGGTCGATGTGTAATACGTCGTGCCCCACATCACGGGCGCGGCAGCGGTGACCAGGAGGAGAGACATTCGTTTGCTAAGCACTTAGCAATACTAGCTAAGTCCTTAGCTATAAGCTGAGTTCATGGATCATGTTGACCACATCATCGAGCAGTGGCGCATTGAACGACCCGATCTGGATCCGTCACCGATGGCCGTGATCGGACGTCTGAGTCGTGCAGCCGCGATAGTGGACGCGCGGCTTTCGGCGACCTTTGCAAGGCACGGCATCGATTCCGCCACTTTCGACGTCCTGGCGACTCTGGCGCGTCAGGGTGCACCGTATCGGATCAGCCCTGCAGCGCTGGCCGCAAGCAGCATGATCTCCAGCAGCGCCGTAGCGCAGCGTTTGAACCGCCTGGAGGCCGCGGGATTCATCACCCGGAAACCCAGCTCCGATGACGGTCGAGGAAAACTCGTGCAGCTCACGGAGCCCGGACATGAGCTGCTGAACAGGGTTCTCCCCGATCACCTCGCGGCCGAGGAGCGGATTCTTTCCCTGTTCACATCAACCGAGCGGGAGACCCTCGCTGATCTCTTGGCTCGACTCGCCCCCTCGGAGTGACTGTTCCGGCGGGAACCCCTCGGCCCGTTCCGGACCTGCTGACCCGGCATCAGCGTCCGCGCGCTGCCCTCGCTCGCGCTTTGATAGCCATGACGACCTCAGTCTTGGCGTCGGCGTAATCGTTCATGTCGTCCCACCGTTTGCTGAGCAGTTCCCTCTTGGTGTTCTCGTAGAGGGAGCGGTCTTCCGCATCGGTACGGAGATGATCACGCAGGAGGAGGTAGCCGTCCACGGCAGGATCGTCGTGTTCGAAGAGGTGCACATGCACGTCGCGTGCCGGCGTGCGCACGAGGCGATGTCTCGGTTCGCGGACCCTCAGTTCGTATCCGGCGTCCAACAGCGCATCCAGGTAGTCCTCTTCAGCGGTGATGTCGTCCACCGTGACCACGATGTCGATGATCGGCTTCGCTGCCAGGCCGGGGACGGAGGTGGAACCGATGTGCTGGATCCCGATCTCCCCTACCGTGGGAGCGTCGCTGATCCGCCGCCGGTGTTCCAGATAGGTGCCCGCCCAGCGCTCGTCATAGGGGTGGAGCTGGAGTTTGAGCGCCTCGGCTCCCCCGACGAGCTCGACGGTCGTGACATCGGGACGCCGCGGCTTGCGCATTCTGCTCATAGAGACATTCTCGCCCTCGAAATTCAGGGGTCGTGACGCACTTCGGTCACGGGACACCTAACGGACGATCTTCTGCAGAAACGCGTTTCTCTGCTCGATCAGTTTCCGCATGTAGTTGGCGAGCACCAAGCGTTCGACTACCCGACCGAGGAGCCCCAGGGGCGCCGCAAACGACACCCGATCAATCATGAGAGTGCCTCCGCGAGTGGGAGCCATGGGCTCAGACCGAGCAGACGCTAGAGGGAACCGCGGCGTATACACAATTCCAGCTCGAGCAGTTCGCCACAGGGTCCGCAGTGCCTGGGATGATCCTGCGCGGCGACACGGCCATCGGATCGGTATCTCTGAGAATCGATGCGTGTCTGCACACTGCCGAGCTTGGCTACTGGATCGACGAAGAAGCAGAGGGGCGCGGGGTAGTGACTCGCGCTTGTGCCCGGATGATCGAGCACGCGGAATCCGTTGCTGTTCGCCGCATTGAGATTCGAACGGCGGTGGGTAATAGACGTAGCGCTGCCGTTGCCGAACGGCTCGGGTTCGAACGAGAGGGAGTTCTTCGTCAGGCGTTGCCGATCGGCGCCGACAGGCTGGACGTCGTCATCTACGGACGCGTCTTGTGAACATGTGTCTCACCGGTGCTCACTGAGAGAATATGCTGCGCGCTAGGGGTCTCGACCATCGTGCTGCTGCGGCTGCCAGCCTCACCGTCGGGGCACGGGCAGTGTGATTGCATCGACCGCTGTCTGAACCAGCAACTCTCCGTCGATGGACTCAATCCCGGTGAGGTCCCATGTCCATCGAGCCACCCATTCCGTACCCGTCCCCCCCTTGCCTTGGATCTCTCGTCCGATCGTCCGCATTGCTCTTGGGGGTGTCACTCGAATCTCCGCCAGCAGCACCTGTGCACCGGATAAGGGAGGCGCTCCGGCGAAGCGAATCCCCTTGCGGGCCGCTGCGTCGAGATAGCGCTTGAGGGCCCGCCCGTAGACAGCATCAAATTGCCGTGTCGCGGCGGAAGGAATGGCCGTAGCTTCGAGCACTATCGCCGTGTTGGACGGGAAGAGCGTGGTTTCAGACCGGGATAGCGTGAGGAGCGCTTCAACTCCAGCACTGGTCATCAGAATGGTCTTGTCGTTGGCCATGAAAGACCTTCCTGACGGAGCCTGGAATTGAAGGTTATCCGGGCAAGCCTGTTCCTGGGCGGACGCTGCCCGGCCGGCGGCGGATTCCGGGACCTCAGTGGCCGGAGCTGACCACGGGTTTGTCACTGCCCGTCTTGTGGCCGCTCTTGGCCGGGACGCTCTTGGCCGGCGCCGTCTCGTCGGGCACGGCCGTGCCGTCGAGCACCGACGGGATCAGGGCACGCACGCTGTCTGGCTGATTGGAGAGCAGCACCACGTCGACCCTCCGGTTGCGGGCCATCGCGGCCAGGTCGTCACCGGTGTCCACCGGCCGGGCCGAACCGTATCCGATCGCGCCGATCCGGTCCTGGGCCACCCCGGTGCGCTCCACCAGGTGCCGCAGCACCTGGGTGGCCCTGGCGCTGGAGAGCTCCCAGTCGGTCGGGTAGTTGATGGTCACGCCGTGCCGGTCGGCGTGCCCCTCCACCGACACCCCGCGCTGACTGCCGGCCAGCACCGGGCCGATGGTGTCGAGCACCGAGACCGCCTGGCCGCTGAGGGTGGCGACGTTGGGTTCGAAGAAGGTCTCGGAGCCGATCAGGCCCACCGAGAGGCCGCGTTCGTCGATGGTGTACTCCACGAGGGCGTCGAGGCCGACCGCGCTGAGCGCCGCCTGCATGGCCGCTTGCACCGCGGTGAGGTCGTTGACCTCGGCTATCGCGAGATCGAGGTCGGTGAGACCGACATCCTGGTTCACCGCCGGGGTGTCGACAAGGTCGGCCGGCACCACGATGCCCTCCGCGGTGTCCACCTTGCCCACGTCCACCGCTCCGAAGCCCGTCGCCAACGAGTTCTTCAACTGCACGAACTTGGCCTGGTCCACCGTCGACATGGCGAAAAGCACGATGAACATGCACATCAGCACGGTGACCATGTCCATGTACGAGGCCATCCAGCGCTCGTCGACGTGCTCCTCGTGTTCCTCCTCGAGTCCGCGACCACGGCCCCGGCCGCGTCCGCTCACGCGGCCTTCTTGAGCGGCTTGGACGACGACTTTCCGGCCTTGGCGCCCTTGGCGGATGCCATCGGAACCATGGCCTGCAACCGCTCGCCGAGCAGGCGTGGCTGACTGCCGGCCTGCACGGCCAGCGCGCCCTCCATGAGCAGGATCATCCGCTCAGCCTCGATGTCGGAAAGCCTCTTCAGCCGGCTGCCGATCGGCAGCCAGAGGAAGTTCGCGGACAGGAGCCCCCAGAGCGTCGCAACGAACGCGGCGGCGATCATCGGGCCGAGGGTGGACGGGGTGTCGAGGTTCTCGAGAACGTGGGTGAGCGAGATCACGGTGCCGATGATGCCGACCGTGGGGGCATAGCCGCCGAGGGTGGTGAAGAATTTGGCCGCGTTACGGCTCTCCTTGGTGCGAGTGGCGATCTCGTCTTCGAGCAGGATGCGCAGCTCATCACCGTCGGTGCCGTCGGCGATGTTCTGCAGTGCGCCGCGCAGGAACGGGTCCGTGATCGTGTCGGCCTCCTGCTCGAGGGCGAGCAGGCCGGAGCTGCGGGCCTTCTCGGCCAGACCGACGACCTGGTCGATGAGCTTCTGGGGCGGGGTGGTCTTACCCAGGAAGGCACCGGGAAGCGCCTTGATGGCCTTGACGGTGTCGCGCAGGGTTCCGCCGGCGATGCCGACGGCGATGGTGGCGCCGAAGACCAGCACGATCGGGGCGGGCAGCAGGATCGCGGTGATGTGCGAGCCCTCGATGGTGATCATCGCGAAGAGCGCGCCGAAGGCGAGCACGATGCCGATCAGGGTTGCGGGATCCATCTATATTCTCCGGGGGCGCAGGGGGACAACGGCGTCCGGTCGGGTGTCGGGGTCGCCGGCGGAACCATCTCCGGCGCTGTAGGCCAGGCCGATCACGTGCGCCCGGTAGGCCGCGATCTTCTCGATGACCTCGGCCAGGTTCTCGGTGACGATGAACTTGGCGCCATCCACCATCACGAGGGTGGTGTCGGGGTTGACGTGGATGCGTTCGATGAGGTCGGGATTGATCGCGAACTGACTGTCGTTCAGCCTGGTTACAACGATCATGGACCCGTCCCTGGTTCCCGGACGACTCCAGCAGCCGTCGACAACCACTGTCGGCTGCTCACTGCGTTGCGTTAGCGGCCGCGATGTGAGCCGGAGCCGTGCGGGCTAGAACGCAACCACGGTGGGCATCCCGTCGCCTTCGAGGACGGTCACCGAGAATGGCGCGCTGATCGTGGGTGCGCCGACAGCGGCCATCCCCGCCTGGCGGCTTGCGGCGTTGTCACCCATGATCGACACCACGATGACTCGGGGCTGAGTGGTGGGATCCGACCCGACCGTGAATCCTGCAGTCGATCTCAGTCCCGCCTCGTCGAGTGCATCGACGACCTGGCTTGTCACGGCGTCAGCGGCGGCCTGGTACTCGGTCGCAGAGAAGCCGAGGCCTTCGATGGTGGTGTAAGGCAGACCGGTAGCATCGAGCACCGCGATCGCCCCGGCCGGCGCATCGCCGGCGAAGCCCATCGTGAAGGTGTGCGACTCTCCGAAGTAGCAGTAGGCGTAGTCGTCGGCGAACTCGGTCTCGATGACACTCGCGGCGTCACCCAGAGGCTTCTGGTAGAGCGCCCACTCCTGCTCTTGAGGCGAGTAGTTCAGCTCGGCAAGGGTGTGGCCGGGGTAGATCTCCCGAGCCATGATGGCGTCATGGTCGGTGGCGAGCCCTGCCCCGGCGTGCTCGGTGACGCGCCACGGTGCCGCCGCTTCATTGGCCTCGCTGGTGCCCGGTGCCGGGGCCAGCGCAACGCCCAGGCAGAGCGCAGCCGCGGCGAGGATGGCTCCGGCCCGCGTGGCCCTGGCTGCTGCCGTTCTCATGTGTCCCCCATAGCCGATCGCTCGTGCGTCCATGAGGTCAAGCTAACGCACGGGGCCCAGGAATGGCCCAAAAAAGAGGTTATCCACAAGTTGACTTTTGCTCACACAAAGTTTCGGAATCGGGCTAGATTCGGGGCATGACAAACCAGTCGAGTATCGCAGACATCTTCGCCGCTTCCCGCGGCGATGGGCTGGTGGATGCGGCGGTCGACGTGGCCCGACTGGGCTCTTGCAGTGTCGATTACGACAAGCTCACGGATGCCGCTGTCCTGTCCGGTCAGCAGACCCTGGCCCGGGCCCAACGCGAGCTGGACACCCGCAAGGCGTGGCTGGCGAAGACCCTGGCCCAGCGGTCCCGGTGGGAGCTGGGCCAGTCCGGTTTGGCTGCGCAGCAGGGCTTTTTGAATCCCGAGGGGTTGATTCAGAAGCTGACCGGCACCAGCAAGGTCGAGTCCCGCAAGCTCGTGGGGGTGGGCCGGATGCTCGCCGAGGTTGAAGACGCCCAAGCGCAGGCGGCCGCGATCGACGCCGAAGCGGCCCGCCGGTTGCTCGAGGGGGCGCTGGACCCGGACATCCCTGATGGGGTCGACGGGTTCGACGGCCACGGCGGGGTCGCTCCGGTCGTTCCGCTGCCGGCGCCGATGCCGTGGCACGCACCGATCTCGCACGCCGTGACCGGCGGAACCCTCTCGATCGATGCCGCGCACGCCCTACGCACCGGCCTGGGCGACATCGATACCGTCGTCACCGGCCCGGTCCTCGCCGATGCCTTGGCCGGGCTGCTCGCCGACGCCGCGGCGATGGACGTGGACCAGCTCCTCAAACGGGCCCGGCAGACGCGCGACAGCCTCGACGAGGCCGGCATTAGGGTGCGAGAACAGAAAGCCTGGGACGACCGCTACCTGCGCATCTGGACCCTGAACACCGGCCAGGTCCGCATCGACGGGCTCTTCCCGGCGGAACAGGGCGAGTTCATCAAAGCCACCTTCGACAGTCTCACCAGCCCCCGCCGCGGCGGCGTGCGCTTCGTCGACACCGAACGCGCCGCCTGGGCCAAACGCGTCAAGAACGACCCCCGCAACACCAGCCAAATCACCTGCGACGGTTTCCTCGACCTCCTCAAAGCCGGCACCACCATCAACCCCAACGAGATGCTCGGCGGCCGCCGCCCCGCCGTGCAGATCCTCACCACCACCGCCACGACGGCCAGACCCGCCGCACCCACAGGACCGGCCGCCGCCGACGACATCCTGATCTGCCTACCCGGCCAAACCGGGCACGGCTACATCGAGGGCAACAACGCCCCGGTCTCCCCCGAAACCATCGAACGCCTCATCTGCGACTCGGGACGTGTTGAGATCACCGTCGACGAGTTCAACCGGCCCCTGGACCTGGGCCACGAACAACGCCTGTTCAACCGGGCCCAACGCCGAGCCCTCGCCGCCCGCGACGGCGGCTGCAGGTGGCCCGGCTGCGACCGCCCACCAGCGTTCACCGAAGCCCACCACATCGAACACTGGCTCAGAGACCACGGCAGAACCGACATCAACCAGGGCATCCTGCTCTGCCCCGCCCACCACCTGCTGCTCCACAACCAGCACTGGCAGATCTTCGAAAACACCGGCCGCTACTGGCTCCGCCCACCCACAACCATCGACCCCGGCCAAGCACTCATCGAGATGCCCGGCCGCACCCGGGACGGGCCGCCAGAAACAACAGCACCGCCCAGGGCCTGATCAAGCCGGCACGTGCGCTGCGTTAGCGCTTGAGGTTGGTGAGTTCCTGCAGTACCTCGTCGGAGGTGGTGATGATGCGGGCGTTCGCCTGGAAGCCGCGCTGGGCGACGATCAGGTTGGTGAACTCCTGCGACAGGTCGACATTCGACATTTCCAGGGCTCCCCCGGTGAGCGAGCCCAGCCCGGTGGAGCCGGGCGCGCCGAGTTCGGCGGTGCCGGAGTTGAAGGTGGCCCGGTAGCCGTTCGAGCCGGTCTTCTCCAGCCCGCCGGGGTTGGTGAA
This sequence comes from Cryobacterium sp. TMN-39-2, assembly GCF_004402745.1. Taxonomy (NCBI): domain Bacteria; kingdom Bacillati; phylum Actinomycetota; class Actinomycetes; order Micrococcales; family Microbacteriaceae; genus Cryobacterium; species Cryobacterium sp. TMN-39-2. Next base: position 346,712 of record NZ_SOFX01000011.1, on the reverse strand, counting down.
GGTGGCGAGGGCGATCCGGCCCAGCGCCTTCTGCTCGCCGTTGCTGAACAGGCCGATGAGGGTGCCGTCCTTGCCGAAGGAGTAGGACTCGAGTGATCCGGGCGCGGTGCCGTCCTGAGACGAGGCCGTGACAGTGCTGATTCCGGCAAGTGCGGTCAGCGTACTCAGGTCAATCCTGATGCCGGTGGTCGTGATGTCCCCGATGTCTAGTGTGCCGCCGGAGGTCACTCCTTTGCCGGTGAAGGCCAGCGCGGTCGATCCGGAGGAAGTGCCGTCCACGCCACCGACGGTCCAGCCGCTTGCCGCTTTCGTGAAGGTCAGGGAGAGCGTGCGAGCTGCACCCGAGGCATCGTAAACCTTGATGTCACGTACCAACTCGGTTCCAACGATGGCGTCGGAGGGCAGCGTTCCCGTCATGGTTACCTTGCTCGTCCTGTCCCCCGCGATGACCGCGTTCAGCGGCAGGGACAGGTCCCCGACGGCACCGCCCTCGTTGACCACGCCGTCGACCGCGCCCCAGCCCTGCACGATCGCACCAGACGGGGTGACGAGGCGGCCTGCGGAGTCGAAGTCGAAGGAGCCGGCCCTGGTGTAGATGGTCTCGCCGCCCTGCTGGGTGAGGAAGAACCCGTCGCCGGAGATGAGCATGTCGGATGCCTTGCCGGTGGCCTGCGACGACCCCTGTGCAAAGTTGGTGGCGATGCCGGCAACCTGCACACCGAGGCCCACCTGCGCCGGGTTGGTGCCTCCGGTCGTGGCGCCCGGGCCGCCGGCGCCCTGGGTGAGCTGGGAGAGGGTGTCCTGGAACTGGGTGGCCGAGCCCTTGAACGCCGTGGTGTTGACGTTGGCGATGTTGTTGCCGGTCACGTCGAGCATGGTCTGGTGGGCGCGAAGGCCGGAGATACCGGAGTACAGGGAGCGAAGCATGAGTGCTGCCTTTCAGGAGGTGATGAGGAGGAAGGGTACGGCGACCTCGCCCGGTTTGCGGGCGGGTGTCGTGTTGGTGCAGATCGAGCTGGCGAGGGGCGGGCTCGCTGGATGCGAACGCGGTGCCGGATCACCCGGTGGGGGCGGTCACCCCCGAGATCGCGTCGAGAGCCACGCTGGCCGTGCCGACGGTGACCTGAGGCACCGGGCCGGCGTAGGACACCGCTGACGCGATGCCGGTGACGCTGGCGCCTGCGGCATCCGTGTACGTGACGCTCTGGCCGACGAGAGCGGCAGCGGCCGTGCGCATCTGCAGCGAGAAGTTCTCGTCCGCGGTCGTGGACAGCGCGGTGAGCTTCTCCATCATGGCCAGCTGGGTGGTCTGAGAGATCATCTGGTTGGTGTCCATGGGCGAACTCGGATCCTGGTTGCGCAACTGGGCCACCAGAAGCGACATGAAGGTCTCGGAATCGAGAGTCTGCTTGGGAGTGCGCACCGGTGTCGTCGAGTAGAGGCTGGCTCCGGCGCTGGAGTCTGCGGCGGCGGTGGACACGGAGCCGACGGCGTCGATTGTCATGGGATCTCGTTTCTGGGAGGCTGCGTGCGGGGTGAGGTGCGGGGTGAGGTGCTCCTGGGCGGTGGGTCAGGCGAGAACATCAACACGTCCCCTGGCCAGGTCGGATCGGGTCGGGTCAGCCGCGGAGTCCGCCGTATCCGCGCCGATCGGCGGGGACCGCAGCCATTGATCGGCGGCACCGGATTCCCGGCGGCGGTCATGGGCTCCGTGCTGACCACCGCCGAGCGCCGGATTTCCCTGGCCGGGCTGATCGGCGTTGCGGTCCTGCCGGCCTGACGAGCCGGCGTCGCCGGGCTGGTTGCGCGCGGAGACGTCGAGGCTCGCCGTGAGTGCGCCGCCGGCCAGGTCGCGGCGCAGGTCGGGCAGGATGAGCCGCAGCGCGTCCCGTGCGACGTCGGTAGGGGCGAACAGCTCCAGACGGATGCCGGTGGCGCTGATCTGCGCCCGCACCAGGACCGGCCCGAGATCGTCGGGAGTGACGCTGATCGACATCGTGTGTTCACCGGGTCCGGCGGCCGCCAGGGTGAACAGCGGACGGGCCACCTGGCTCGCCAGCGGCGCCGGAACGGCAGGACCGGTAGAGGGCGGAAGCGCCGGGGCACCGGCGGTTGAGCCGTTGACGGGTACCGCGGCCACCGGCCCGGAGGCGGCCGCCAGAGTGAGGCCGGCCGCTGGTGCCTCAGCGCCAGCGGGTTCGTCTGTAGCCGCACCGGGCGTCCGGGGCGACCCCACGGCACCGGCGGCGCCGGCGGCAGTATCGGTCGCCGCAATCGCCGTCGTGCCAGCACCGGTGACTGCAGTCGCCGTCGCGGCAGGGCCGGTCGTTGCGGTGCCGGTCGCTGCAGTGCCGGTCGCGGCAGCCGCGGTGCCGGCAGAGGCGGTCGCGGCAGGGGCGGTCGCGTCGGTGGTTGTCGCGTCGGTGACTGTCGCGTCAGTGGTGGTCGGAGCAGTGTCGGTCGCTGCGGCCGCGGTCAACGAGGTCCCGTTCGCGGCAGGGGTGGTCTCGGCAATGATGGTCGCGACAGCGGCGGTCGCGGCACTAGGGGTCGCGGCAGTGGCGGCCGTTGCGGGCGCGATCAACGCGGCCCCGTCCGCGGCGGTGCCGTTCGCGGCAGTTTCGTCCGCGGCAGTGCCGTTCGCCGCGGTGCCGATCGGGGCGATGCTGGTGTCGGTGCTCCCGGTAGTAGCGGGTGCTGCGTGCCCGGTGGCGGCGGTTCCCGCCGGCTGGCCCAAGGCCGGTGCCATCGGCGCAGCGGGGCCGGCTCCGGATCCGACACCGGCATCCCCCGCTCCGACCGGGGCGACGATGCCGGGGCCGATCGGGGTGGCGCCGGGATCGGCAGGTGAAGCCGACGCTTGGCTCATCCCGCCCGGCAGGGCTCCGGCCACGGCCGAACCTGATCCCGGCTGAGGTGACGCGACGATTGCGGAATATACCGACGGCGACCCTGTGGGAAGGGACGCGGCAGGCGCAGACGCGAAGGGTTCGTCGTTGAGTTCAGCGTCGTCGCCGGGTTCAGTGTCGCTGGGTTCGGTGCGGCTCGCGGATGCGGTTGTGGTGGGTGAGGGCCGGGTGGGCACGGGCCTGCTGAGCGCGGTGCCACCGCTGGAAGGAACACCGCTACGGACAGCTCCCCCGGGCCCAGCACCGCCGGGGCCTGCAGAAGCTACGCGACGTGCCCCAACCGATCCGGCGCCGGATTCCGGACCGGACGCGGCACCGCGCAACGCTCCCGCGAACGCGTCGGCGCCGACGGCGGGATCCGGCTGGGAACCGCGGGACCCGCGACCGGGGGCGACCCCGGGCGCTCCCGGGGCCCGAGGGAACTGCGTGGGCGCGGTCACGAGAGCAATCCAGACAGGGACAGTGCCGAAGCGGACGAGGAGCCGGTGGACGCGCTGCCGTTGGACGCGGCGCCGTTGAACATCGACGCGAATGCCGCCGTGAGCAGGTCGGTGGAGCTCGATGCCACGCTGGCGGTGGCCGCCTGATCGGGGATCACCCGGCGGATGGTGGTGATCTCGGAATCGTCCATGTAGGCATCCACCTTGCTGACCGTGCGCCCCTCGTATGGCGCGTGGATCACCTGGTTGTTGCCGGCGTAGATCAGGATGTGGTCGCCGCCGCCGGTGACGATGAGGTCACCGGGCTTGGCCTCGGCCAGCGACGCCACCTCGGTGCCGATGGTCATCTGCCCGGACACCAGACGGGGCACCTCGATGCCGAGGTCGGCGTAGACGCGTTGCACGAGACCCGAGCAGTCCATTCCGGTGCTGTCCTCGCCGCCGAAGACGTATGGCACGCCCAGGTACTTCTCGGCCGCCGCGACGACGCCGGCACCGGTCGCTCCCGAGCCGGCTGCGCCGGTGGTCGGGGCTGTCGTGCCGGTGGCCGCGGCGAGGGCATCGGCGAAGCTGGTCGCGGAGACTGACGACCCGGCCCCACTGCCGGCCGTGACGCTCGTCGCTCCGGTACCGCCGGCGACAAGGTCGTTGAGCTGCACCAGCCTGGCCTGAATCTCGCCCATCCGGCCGAGCGCTTCCACCATCGTCATCGCTTCTCCCCCGTTGGTGCCCCGGTGCCCGACGAAGCGGTGCCGGCTCGTTCGTCGCCCAGCCGTCGGTGCCAGCCGGTCGACGCTATCTCGTCGATGATGGTCTGTTCGGCGTGCAGGTCTTCGGCCGCGGCCAGGTCGCCGTGGCGCCCCTCGAGCTTCTCCAGGCTCACGGCGGCGGACTTCCTCGACTCGAATTCGCGTTGCGCGTCGACGACGCCCTGCTGGGCGACCGCGTCGAGGGCCGCGAGTTCAGCCAGCATGCTGCGGGATGACGCCCGGGCGGCGGCGATCGCGTAAAGGGTGTCGGCGCCGGTGGCGCTGATCGGCAGGTGCTCCAGCGCGGCACGGGTCTCGTCGATGCGGGTCGCGGCGGCCCGTAGCCGTGCATTGGCGACGGCGAGGTCGCCCGCGGCCTGGTCCTGCTGCAGGTGGCGCAGGCGCAGCAGGCCGGCGAGAGAGAACTGGCGGGTCATCGGGCACCGCCCAGCAGCCGGGCCAGCGCGGCGAGTCTGTCCCAGGCCTCGGCGGCCGGGGTGTGCTCGTCCATCCGCTGCTGCAGGAACGCGGTGATGGCGGCGTCGTGCTCCACGGCGGCGTCGACCAACGGGTTGGTGCCGCGGCGATAGGCGCCAACGTCGAGCAGGTCCTGTGCGGCGCGCCGGGCGGCGAGCACCGCACGCAGGGTGCCGGCCACGGCGGCCTGCTCAGGCGTCGTCACCCGTGAGGCCACCCTGGAGATCGAGGCGAGGGCGTCGACAGAGGGAAAATGGCCGAGCACGGCAAGTCTGCGGTCGAGCACCACGTGGCCGTCGAGGATGGACCGGGCGGCGTCGGCGATGGGTTCGTTGTGGTCGTCGCCGTCGACGAGCACTGTGTAGATGCCGGTGATGGAGCCGGCCTGGTCGGTGCCGGCCCGTTCGAGCAGGCGGGCGAGCAGTGAGAACGTCGACGGCGGGTAGCCGCGAGTGGCGGGCGGCTCGCCCACCGACAGTCCGATCTCCCGCTGGGCCATCGCCACCCGGGTCAGCGAGTCCATCATCAGCATCACGTCGGCACCCCGGTCGCGGAACGACTCGGCGATGCGGGTGGCGACGAACGCGGCCCGCAGGCGCATCATGGCCGGCTCGTCCGAGGTCGACACGACGACGATCGACCTGGCCAGTCCCTCGGCGCCGAGGTCGTCCTCGAGAAACTCGCGCACCTCGCGCCCGCGCTCGCCCACCAGGGCGATCACCGACACTTCGGCATCGGTGCCGCGGGCGATCATCGACAGCAGCGACGACTTGCCCACGCCGGAACCGGCGAACAGGCCCATCCGCTGGCCCTTGCCCACGGTGGTGAGGGTGTCGAGCACCCGTACCCCCAGCTGCAAGGGCGACTGGATGCGCGACCTCGCCATGGCGGACGGGCTGTCGTGGTCCAGGGGCACCCGCTGCGCAGCGACGAGTGGTCCCTTGCCGTCGATGGGACGGCCGAGCCCGTCGATCACCCGGCCGAGAAGGCCCGAACCGGTGGGGACGAGAAAGCCCGTGCCGCCGCCGCGCACGGGGTCGCCGACCCGGATGCCGGTGAGCCTGGCCAACGGCATGCAGCGCATGCCATCGGGGGTGGTGGCCACGACTTCGGCGTCAACGCCCCCGGCACCGGTGCCTGCCTGCGATCCGGGTCCGCCGATCACGACGAGGTCGCCGATGGCGCCGTTCAGCCCGCGCACGTCCACGCTCAGGCCCACGATCGACGAGACCACGCCCACCCGCTCCGGGCGGGCCGCCGCCAGGGCTCTGGCCAGGCGGTCGGTGCTGTCCGGCCTAGTGAGGGTCATGACACGCCTCCGGCCAACGCCGCCCTTGCCCGCTGCAGGGCACTGCCGATGCGGGCGTCGAGGTAGCCGTCGGGGAACTCGCTGACGGCGTCGCCGCGGGACAGGCTCGCATCCGCCACCAGGGTGACGCCAGACCCGGCCAGCGCGGAGCCGTCGAGGGCAGCGAGGTCGTGCGGGTTCAGCCGCACAGTGTGACCGAGAGACCCCGCTGCCCCGTCGGCCCGGGTGCGAGCCAGCGCCGAGCGCACCGCGGTCGCCTCGTCGGCGAGAGCGTGGCCGATGATCGCCTCGGCCAGGTCGACGGCGGCGCCGAGCAGGGTGTCTTCGACGTCGTGGAGCACCGGCACGGTACGGGTCTCGAGCGCGCGGACCACGGCGTTGAGCACCTCCAACGTGCGGTCGCGCTGCCGGCCGGCGGCCTGCATCAGCTCGGCATGCTCGGCCTCGAGCGTGGCCACCCGCGCGTCGACGGCCGCCGCCGCCGCCCGCAGTCCCTCGGCGTACCCGGCGGCGTGGCCTCTGGCCTGCCACTGGCGCTCGACCCTGGTGCGGTCGTCATCGCGTCCGATATTCCCCCCGGCGTCGGCGAGGGTGGGAAAGACCAGCGCCGAGAAGTCGGCATCCGGAACCCCAGCGCCGGTGCGTGCCGCGCTAAACAACGAAGTCATCCTCGTCGGCACGCTGCACGGTGATCGCGCCCTGCGCGGCCAGGTCGCGGATCGACCGCACGATGGTGGCGCGGGCCTCTTCCACCTGCGAGACCCGCACCGGTCCGAGGCCGGTGACCTCGTCGTTGAGGATCTCGCGGTTCCGCTCGGAGAGGTTGCGCTGGATGATGTCGACGACCAGCTCGGTGGACCCCTTCATGGCCACGGCCAGCACGGCGGCGTCGATGCCGCGCAGCACCAGCTGCACATCGCGGTTTTCCAGCTTGATGATGTCGGCGAAGGTGAGCATGCGGGAGCGCACCTCTTCGGCGAGCACCGGGTCGCGTTCATCCAGCGCCTCGAGCAGGGCCCGTTCGGTGTTGATGTCGGCGCGGTTGATGATCTCCACCAGCGGTTGCACACCGCCGACGACCTCGGCGGAGTCCCGCGACGCGGCGACGGCTCCGATGCGTTTCTTGAGGATGTCGGTGACCACCCGCACGGCCTCCGGCGTGGCCGGCCCTGTGGAGGCGATGCACTGGGCGACATCGGTGCGTACCGGGCCGTCCAGCCCGGAGAGGATCGCGGAGGCGTGTTCCGGACGCAGGTGGGCGAGCACCAGGGCGATGGTCTGCGGCAGTTCGCCGTCGAGAAGCGCGAGCACCTGCATCGAGTCGACGGTGTCGAGGAACTCGAATGCCTTGCCGGCCATGGAGGTCGCCACCCGGCTCATCACGCCGGCCGCCCGCTCGGCGCCGAAAGACTTCTCCAGCAGTCCGACCGCGACGGCGTGACCGCCGCGCGGGTTGCGGGCGCCGATGGTGGTGAGTTCGTGGAACTCGGCTACGGCGCTGTCCATGACCGACGCGTCGACCCGGCGCAGCTGCACGATTTCGGCGATGATCTCGGCCGCCTCGACCTCGGAGAACTGCTTCATCACCTCTGACGCGCGTTGCTGGTCCATGGTCATCAGGACCACGGCCACCTTCTGGGTGCCGGTCAGGCCGGTCTTGGCGTCCATCATGCGGGCTGCCGATCGTCCATCAGACCGCGCAGCATCTCGGCCGCCATCTGCGGGTCACGCAGGGCAAGGGCGTCGATGTCGGCCACCCGCTGGTCGCCGCCGCTGGGCAGGGCACCGCCGCCGGCGACCGGGTAGACCTCGGTGGGCGTGGAGTCGATGAACAGTGGCGCCATCTGCGGCGGCAACGACAACGGCACCGTCGGCGCATCCAGCGCAGACCGCGCCTGCACCAGGTCACTCAGCTCGATGGCCTTGCGGCTCTGCCGGCGTGAGCGCCTGGCATAGAGGATCAGCCCGAGCACAAAAGCGATCACGGTGCCGGCCACGATCAGCCCCACCTGCAGGATGCCGGCATTGCGGGCGGCCTCTTCGGCCGCGGCGGCCTCGGCCAGCGCCGCAGCCGCGGCGTCGGCGCCGGCGGCGTTGAAGCTCACGACCTCCACGGTCACGGCGTCTCCCCTGGCTACGTCGATGCCGGCGGCGGAGGACACCAGGCTGGTCAGGTCGGTCACGTTGAGGTCTTCGGCGACCGCGGCGTTCACCGCCACCGACACCGTCTGCCGGTTGATCTCCCCTGCGGGCACCGTGCGCGTTTCGGTGACCTTGTTGATGGCGTTGTTACGGGTGGTGTCCTCGCTGGTGAAGGTGCCGTCCGCCGTGGTCTCGGCCGGCACGGCGATGTTGTCGGGTCCGAGCACACCGGCCGCGGCATCCCCGGCACCGGAGTAGGACTCTGTCGTCACGGCCTCGTTGAGCGCCGGGGCGTTCTCGGGAACCGCGAAGGTCTCCTCCACGACCTGGGCGCTCTGGTTGCTCATATTTGCGGCGACCACGACGGTGGCGTTGCCGGGTCCCACGACCTTGTCGAGCATGGCCTGCACCGAACCGCGCACCCGTTCCTCGTAGTCGCCGGCCTGCTGGCCGGCCGACCCCGTGGCCCCGACGCCCACGGCGGAGAGCACGACGCCGGCCGCGTCGATGACCGCGACATCCGTGGGCTTCATGCCGTCGATGGAGGCGCTGGTGAGGTGCACGATGGCCTGCACCTGCTCGGCGTTCAGGGTGACGCCGTTCCGGGTGCCCACGAAGACGGATGCGGTGGGATCATTGGTCTCCTCGGTGAACACCGTGGCCTCGGGGATCGCCAGCCGCACCGAAGCGGTCTGCACACCCTTCATGGCCTCGATGGTCGCGGCGAGTTCGCCCTCGAGGGCCCGCTTGTAGGTGACCGACTGCTGGAACTCGGAGGCGGTGACCCCCATGGTGTCCAGCAGCGAGTAGCCTCCGGTGCTCGACGTCGGCAGGCCGGCGGCGGCGGATTTGAGCCGCTGGTCGTAGACGTCGGCCTCCGGCACCAGGATGGTCGCTCCCCCGTCGCTCAGCTCGTAGGCGACACCGTCGGTGCGCAGCTGCTCCACGATGGTGTTGGCGTCGGAGCCGCTCAGTCCCGAGTACAGCGGGGTGTACGCCGGTTGGGTGGCCCACATCGTGAGCGCGGCGGTGCCCAGGGCGAGCACGGCGACCCCGATGATGGCCATGGTGCGCTGGGCGACGGTGAATTCGCGGACGGCGTTGCCCAGGCGACGGAACACCGAGGTGATCTGAGCGGGCATCAGGCCTGCATTCTCATGATGTCGTTGAACGCTTCGACGCCCTTGTTGCGCACGGCAGCGACGAGCTCAAGGGTGACCGCGGCGCGTGAAGACGCGATGGTGGCGGTGTGGATGTCGTCGAGGTCACCCGTCACCGCCTGGATGGCGTAGCTGTTGGAGGTGGACTGCAGCTGCTGGAGGTTGTTCACCGCGCCGGTGAGGGCGCTGGCGAAGCCGGTGTCAGAGGATTCGGTGGCGCCCGTGGCCGTGCTGGCGGGCAGGTACGACGTGGCGCTGACGGCGGGCACGGAGCCGATGGCGGGGATGGTCATCAGTTGCGTCCGATCTGCAGGGCGGCTTCATAGGAGGTCTTGGCCCGGTCGATGACCGCGGCGTTGGCCTGGTAGCCGCGCTGGGCCATGATCAGCTCGCCCATCTGTTCGGCCATGTCGATGTCGGGGCGGCGCACGTAGCCGTCGGCATCCGCGATGGGGTTGTCGGGTTCGTAGACGAGCAGGCCCTCGGCGTCGCCCAGCGCGGCGCCGGCCACGTAGGCACCCGAGACGCCCTCACCCTCCTGGGCGACGATGTACCGGGCCTGGAAGGCATCCCCGGAGGTGGCGGTCGCGGTGTTGGCGTTGGCGATGTTGTCGGCGACAGCGTCGAGCCACTTGCGGTGCAGGGTGAGACCGGTGCCGGCGATGCCGAGAGCGTCGAGGCCCATCAGCTGGTCCGGAGCGCTGCGCGCATGCTCGAGTCGGCGCCCGCCACGGCCTGGGCGGCGAACTGGTAGCGCAGCACGGTGTCGATGTTCGAGACCGTTTCGGTGTCGAGGTTCACGTTGTTGCCGTCGAGTCTGGTCGGCTCCAGCGAGCGTGCGGTGCTGGCCGCGGTGTGGCCGTCGCCGTCCCGCACCGACTGGGCGAGGGCGTCCTCGAACGAGACCCGCTGGGCCTGGTAGCCGGGGGTGTTCACGTTCGCGATGTTGTTCGCGATGGTGCGCTGGCGCAGGGCCAGTCCGTCCAGGGCGCTGGTCAGCGCCGCGGTGGTCACGGATTCAATCACGCAGGGGCCCGATTCGTCGTCAATGTGCCGGACGGCCGATCCGTGGCCTGTGATGAGCAATCCGTGCTCATCCGTAGCTATCGGCCGTCGACGAGCGTTCGTTAGGACGTTTCGGGATATTTGTCAGGGAATCTGTCAGAAATTCTGCCGGGTCAGCCCGCGATATCCAGATAGACCGGCTGGTCGGAGAGGTGGGTGGAGAGGATGGTGCGCACGGCGGCCAGGTGGGCGCCGGCGGAGCGGCGTGCATCCTCGATCTCGCGGATCAGTTCGAGCTGGCCGGTGAGCAGCACCCGCGCCCGTTCCTCGAGTTCGCGCGGGAGCTGGCCGATGTGTTCGGGGGCACGCCACTGCACCCCGGTCACGAGTTGGCCGCCCTGGGCGGAGAGCACGGCGTCCCGGGCACCGCTGCCCAGGCTGGTCTCCAGCTCGTCGAGCACCTGCAGCCATTCGGCGTTGCTGGTGCGCGGCTCCCCCGGCGCGGCGAGGCCCGAACGGGTGCTGTGGGGCCGGGCGCTGCTGGAGTGGACCTCAGGCGACTCCACGGTAGCCCTCTCCGCTCGCCGCGGTCGGCGTCGCCGGCAACGCAGCGGCCGCTTCGTGCCAGGCCTGACGCAGCGGCTCGAGCAGAACGATGCTCTCCCGGGTGCGGGCAACGTCACGGTGGATGTTCGCACCGATCAGCGCGTTCGAGACGTAGGTGTAGATGGCGAGCAGCCCGTCGGCTCCGTCCCACGCGGTGACGTTGAGCGAGGTGGTGAGTTCGTCGACGATGGCCTGCGCGTGCAGCAGGTTCTCGGAGGCGATCGGCCAGTTCTCGCCGTCCTGGGCGGCCTCGGCGCGGTCCAGGTCGAGCATCAGCCTGTCGTAGAGCATGGTGAGCAGGCGCACCGGCGTGGCCGACAGCACGGCCTCACGGTTGAGCTGGGCGCGTTTGCCCTGTGCGGCGGCCAGCTGGGCCGCCGAAGGCTGGGCTGACTGCTGTGGCATCGAAAGCTGGTGGGGTGGGAACAGTGCGGTGGTCATCAGCTGGAGCTCCCTGTGTAGGTATCGGGTAGTGAATTGATCTGCGAGGTGAGCCAGGAGGACTGCGTTTTCAGCTCACCCAGCCTGGATTCCATGGCCGTGTAGACCCGTTCGAGCGAGGTGCGTTTGGCCGTGAGCCTCAGGTCCCAGTCGCTGATCTCCAGGCCCATCGTGCGCACCTGGGACTGCTGGCTGGTGATGGTGGTGGTGAGGGTGCCGTCGTATTTGTCCGATGCCGTCGCCGCGGCCGACGCGACCCGGCCGGAGATCTCCTGCACGGTTTTCATCACGCCGGCCGGGTCCTTGGCCAGGGCAGCGGCGAACTTCTCGGCGTCGAATTCCAGGGTGCCGCTCTTGGTGATGCTGATGCCGATCTCCGACGGGGAGCGCCCGTCCACGGGCATCGACGCGGCGGTGAGCAGGTTCTGGTTGACCGTGCGGATGGTGCCGTCGCCGGCGAAGAGCCCGGCGGTGGTGACGCTCTTACCTGTGGAGTCGGTCGTGGTCGACACGGCCGACCGGTTGGTGATGACGGCGAAGATGTCGTTGAGGCCGCTGACGAGGCCGCCGGCGATCTTGGTGATGGCGGCGTCGTCCCGTGTCACGGTGAGCGTGACCGGTGTGGTGGAGACCGCTTGGACGGTCACATCCAGGCCGGGCAGCAGGTTGGTGAAGGTGTTGCTGCCCGAGGTGATCGTCTGTTCGGCCGTGGTGCCGGCCCACAGCGTGACCTGGGCATCCTGGGCGGCCTTGACCTGGGTGGTCGGGACCGTGCCGCCGGTGAGAGTGAAAGACGCGGCGGCGCCGGGGGCGGCACTGCTGAACTGCACGCGGAAGCCGTCGGCGCCCACGGCGACCTTGGTGGCGGTGATGCCGAGCCCGGCCGCGTTGACGGCGGTCACGACGTCGTCGAGCGATGTGGAGGCCGGGGTGAGCACGGTGGCTTTTCCGGCCGCGTCGGTGAGGGTGAGGGTGGCGTCGGGCCAGGCGGTGAGCGGCCCGGTGACGGTGACCTGGTTCTGCGCGAGCCGGCCGACGGTGATGTCGAGCACGCCGGCGGCGGCGCCGGTGCTCGTGGTCGCGGTGACCTGGCTGGAACTGCTGGTGGCGGTGTAGAGGTCGTAGCTGGCGGGTTTGGCGGCCTTGGTGGCGGCGTCGTTGAGAGCGGCGACCTGGGTGTTCAGGCCCTGCACGGCGGTGGTGTAGTTCTGGGCGGCGGAGACCTTGCCCTTGAGCAGGGTCTGCGGGATCGCCTCGACCGCGATGAGGTTGTTGATCAGGGTCGTGGTGTCCTGGCCGCTGATCAGGCCATCGATGGAGAGTCCCATGGTGCCGTGTCCGTTCCGTTGTCTGCGGGTGTGCGAGTGGCCGGCGGCCCGCTCGGTCTGAGGTCCAGGTCAGATCGTGCGTGCCACCGGCCGATTCCCGGTCAGTCGACTCTGCGGCTTTTGGGCCGGTCGGTCGGTCAGTCCGTGATTTAGCGCAGCAGCGAGAGAACGCCCTGGTTGGACTGGTTCGCCTGCGCGAGCATGGCGGTACCGGCCTGCGACAGGATGCTGGAGCGGGTGTACTTGACCATTTCCTCGGCCATGTCGGTGTCGCGGATACGCGAACCGGCTGCGGTGAGGTTCTCCTTGGAGACGGCGAGGTTGCGGATGACGCTCTCGAACCGGTTCTGGTCGGCACCGAGCGAGGCGCGCGAGGTGGACACAGCGGTGATGTGGCCGTCGATCGTGTTGATCGTCGCGAGTGCCGCTGCGGAGTCGGCGAAGCCGGCTGTCGCGAGTCCGGAGACGGCGGTTCCGATGGCGGAAACGTCGGTGAGCTTGACGTCGATCTGGTCGGCTGCGGCGGTGCCACCGGCGCCGATCTGGAACGTCAGGTCGGTGGTCGCAGCCGCCGTGTTGAGCAGCTTGGTGCCGTTGAAGTTGGTCGACTCGCTGATGCGGGTCAGCTCCAGGCCCAGCGCCGTGACCTCGGTGGCGATGGCGTCGCGGGACTTGGCGTTGTTCGAGCCGTTACCGGCCTGAACGGCGAGGTCACGAACGCGCTGCAGAATGGTCTGCACCTCGCTCAAAGAACCTTCAGCGGTCTGGATGACCGAGACGGCGTCCTGGGCGTTGCGGCTGGCGACCGTGAGGCCACCGACCTGCGACTTCAGTCCCTCGGAGATGGCCAGACCGGCCGCGTCATCGCCTGCGCGGTTGATGCGGAGGCCGCTGGAGAGGCGTTCGAGCGACTTGGCCATGTCGGTCTGGGTCGAAGCCAGGTTGCGGTAGGTGTTGTTCGCCGCGAGGTTGGTGTTGATCTGCATACCCATGATGTGTTCCTCCGTGATTGGGTGGTGTGCGCCGGCCCATCCATGGGCTGACACTGAGACCTATCGGCCCCACCCCGCGGCGCGTTAGCCGTTGCTGGAGAAAAGTTCGCGGCTGTCGAGCGTGACCGCCTCCGCGTGGGCGATATCGGTGACGCCGGCCAACCCGTCGACCGTGTAAGCCATGGGAGCGGCGGGGGCCGCGGAGAGGACGGGAACTGCGGCCGGCATCCTGTCGTGCGCCAGGTGGGCCATGCCGAGCATCGCCTGGTCGGCCATCCGCGATAGGTAGGCGCTGCGGCGAGCCGGCGCCACGGTGGACTCCGGTACGAAGTCGGCCTCCGCGTCGTCCGCGTAGTGGGTGCCCAGGCCGTCACGCAACAACCGGATGGCCTCCGAGCGTTGCTGGGACACGGCGGAGTGGGTGATGCCGAGGCTAGCTGCGATCTCCTTGACCGAGCGGTCCTCGAAGTAGACCTGCTCGATGATCAGCCGCATCCGCTCGGGCAGCGCAGACACGCCCGCTCGCAGGTAGGCGAGTCGCTCGGCAGACAGCAGGGACTCCTCGGGGAGCACGGTGTCGGCGACGAGGAACTCGGCGGTGCTGTCGTCGAGGGTGCTCAGCGTGCGCTCGGAGTCGGCCAGGCCGGCCAGAGCGGTCTCGCGGTCCACGCCGAGCGCGGAGGCGATCTCGTCGACGGTGGCGCTGCGGCCGAGCGCGGAGGCGAGGGTCTCCTGCACCTGGCGGGTGTCCTTGATGCGGCGGCGGGCCATCCGGGTGGCCCAGTCGTTGGAGCGCATCTCGTCGGCGAAGGCACCGATGATGCGGCGGCGGGCGAAGGCGCCGAACGGCACGCCCAGGGCCGGGTCGAACGCGTCCGCGGAGGTGATCAGGGCCAGAGAGCCGGCCGAGGCCAGGTCGTCGCGGGAGAGGTGGCGAGCCTTGGCCCAGACTTCGGAGACGAGATAGCCGACGAGGGGCAGGTTGTCGACGACAAGCCGGTTACGTTCCGAACGGTTCAACGGTTGCCCTCCTGGTTGGTGCCGGCGTTGTTCTCGCTGACGGTGAGCGCAAAACTGGTTCTGCGTTTCACTGCCGGGTAAGCACGCGTGGGGGGTGACGTCGTATCAAGAGCGCAAACAGCCCGCCGGAACAGGGGTTCGGGTCCCGTTTCGGTGTGTTTTCGCCTAGCTATTACGGTAACAACCGCGCTTGTTGATTCTGGCGTAGGCGTGCCCCCAGAACGGGGCTTACGGTGTCCTCTCTTTAGAGGACTCGGCCACCGGAAATCGGGTCCTGCGTGCGCCGTGTGACCAGAATTCCGCTAACCAACCGGGAGAACCGGCCGATAGTACCCCCGAACGAGCATGGGCTCGTACGATGGACCAACGGTGCCTGCAGGGGCGGAAAGGCAGTGTCGACGTGAGCGCCAATGAATTGTCCGCGCTGTTATGGCGCGAACGCGAGCTGCTGGAATTGTTGGTGTTCAAACTCGACGAGGAACAGCTGTTGCTCAGCGCCGGTCGCACACGCTGGGTTCAGCACGCCACCCGCGAGGTCGAGCAGGTGCTCGAGCTGGTGCGCGAGGCTGGCCTGGGCCGATCGGTCGAGGTGGCGGCCGTCGCCGCGGAGTGGGGCACCTCAGCGGATGCTACGCTGAGCGAACTCGTCCAGCAGGCTCCCGCCGGGCCGTGGGGCGACATCCTCAGCGCCCACCTCACCGCCATGACCGAGCTGATCGCGCAGATCCGCAGCCTGCGGGACGTCAACGAGCAGTTCCTGCGTTCGGCCGCGCGTTACACCCAGGAATCCCTGGCCGGCGTCGACGCGCAGGCCACCACCTACGATTCCCGCGGTGCCTCCGGGGCTCAGAGCGCCGGTGCCCGACTCTTCGACCAGAGCCTGTGAGACTTCCGCGATGACTCCACCACTGAGGACCCCATGAGCACATTCGGCGGGTTGAACACCGCATACTCCGGACTCGTCGCGGCACGCGCCGGGCTCGACGTGGTGGGGCAGAACATCGCCAACGTCAACACCGAGGGCTACACCCGCCAGCGGGTGACGACCTCCGCCACCAACGCCGCAGCGCGGGCCGGCCTCGTCGCCTGGGGCGCGACCCCCGGCACGGGAGTATCCGTCGACGGCATCGCGCGCCTGGGCAGTGCCACCCTGGATGCCAAGGTTCGGGCGACCGCCGCGACCGCCGGCTACACCGCCGTGCGCGCCAATGCCCTCGGCTCGGTCGAGAACTCGCTCAAGGAACCCGGCGTCAACGGGCTTTCCCACCAGCTGCAGGAATTCTGGGCGGCCTGGCAGGATCTCGCCAACGGGGCCGACCCCGCCGCATCCGCCGGGCTGCTGCTCGGCGAGGCCGGCCAGCTCACCAGCCAGATCACCGCCGGATACCGCGCCGTGACCGACGAATGGGCCGTTGTACGCAGCAGCGCCGACGCGCTGGTCATCGAGGTCAACGGGGCCGCGGCGCAGGTGGGCGAGCTCAACGGCATCATCCGCCAGACCCTCGCCTCCGGCGGGTCGGCCAACGAACTCATCGATAAGCGTGACGCGCTCACCGCCACGATCTCCGCCATCACCGGGGCCAGCGTGCGCCCCCAGGCCAACGGCACGGTGGACGTCCTGATCGGCGGAAACCCCCTGGTGTCCGGTACCGACGTGCAGGTGCTCACTGTGACCGGGCCCACCAGCCTGGCGGTCGCCAACGGCCCCGTTCAGCTCGAGTGGTCCCATCACCCCGGCCAGCCCGTTGCCGTAGACGGCGGCGAGCTTGCCGGCGCCCTGTCCCTGCTGGGACCGGCGGATACCGATGGCACCGGGGGCGCCCTCGCCGAAGCCGCCGCCTCCTACAACGGCTTCGCCACCCACCTGGCCGACTCCGTGAACAGCATCCATCGTGGTGGGGTCACCAGCGCTGGAATCCCCGGCGGCACCTTCTTCGACTACGTCGCGGGCGATGCCGCAGCGACGCTGGGCGTCTCTCCGAAGAACGCGACCGAGATCGCCGCTGGCGCCGTCGGTGCCGGGGCAGCCAACGGCGCCAACGCCGACAAGATCGCCCAGCTCGGTACCAAGCACGCGGTGGACAAGGATGGGCTCCCGGTCGCCTCCCCCAACTCGGTCTGGTCCGAATTCGTCACCAGGCTCGGCGTCGCCACCGGCATCGAACTCGCCCAGGCGTCGTCGGCGAACCTGTCGGCGACCGCCGCGGTCACCCTGCAGCTGTCCAACTCCTCGGTCGACATCGACGAGGAGAACGTCAATCTGCTGACCTTCCAACACGCCTACCAGGGCGCCGCCCGGGTGATGACGGCCGTGGACGAGATGCTCGACACCCTGATCAACCGCACCGGACTGGTGGGAAGGTAGCCGATGATCCCCCGCGTGACCAGCCAGACCCAGATGCGCGCCGCCCAGGCCAATCTGCAGGCCAGCGCCCAGCGCCTGGCCCAGCTGCAGGAGCAGTCCTCTTCGCTGAAGACCATCAGCCGGGCCTCCGACGACCCCGCCCGCGCCGCCAACGCCCTCGCGGTGCGTGCCGAGCAGCGTGCCACCGCCCAGTACACCCGCAACGCCGACAACGGCAACGGCTGGCTGACCACGCTGGACACCGCGCTCGGCGCGAGCACCACCATCCTGAACCGGGTGCGCGACCTCACCGTTCAGGGCGCGAACGCCGGCACCATGTCGCCGGCTGCCAGGGAAGCCATCGCCCTGCAGATCGACGGCCTCAAACAGGACCTGCTCAGCCAGGCCAACGCGACGCACCTCGGCCGCACCGTCTTCGCCGGCAATTCCGACACCGGCGTGGCGTTCACCGACGCCGGCGTGCACAGCGGCGGATCCACCCCGGGGGTCGACCGGCGCGTGGGCGCCGACAGCACGGTGCGGGTGGATGCCGACGGCTCCGCCGTCTTCGGCAGTGGCCCCGACTCGATCTTCGCCCTGCTCGCGACGGTCTCGGATGCCCTGCGCAACTCGCCAGCGACGGTGTCGAGCCATCTGGGCGCCATTGACACCGCCCTGAACAGGGTCATCGCCGCCAACTCTGACGTCGGCGCCCGGCAGACCCGCATCGAAAGCGCCACCGCGGCACTGGTCACCCAGAAGGGCACCCTCGAGGCACAGCGGGTGCAGCTCGAGGATGCCGACCTGGCGACGGTGATCCTCGACCTCAAGCTGCAGGAGGTCGCCTACCAGTCCGCCCTCGCCGTCACCGCCCGCGTGATTCAACCGACCCTGATGGACTTCCTTTCATGACCGCCACCCTGAGTTTCCTCTCCCCGCCGCCCGGACTGGCCCCGCTGACCGACTTCCAGCTGCGCGAGATCACCGGCGCCGCCGGACTGTTCGCCCTGCAGTCAGCCATCGACGAGCACACCCGGCTGTTCGTGCTCGACGCGTCGGTGTACCTGCCGGACTACACGCCCGTGATCTCCGACGAGCACGCCAGGGCCCTCGACCTCGCCGCACCAGAGCAGGCGATGGTCCTGGTGGTGACCAACCCGGGCGAGACCGGCACGACCGTGAACCTGATGGCTCCCATCGTGGTGAACGCCGACACCGGCCGGTGCGCCCAGATCATCCTGGACGGCCAGGATTGGCCGCTCCGCGCCGAGCTCACCCCACGCGCCGCGCCGCAGGACCTGCAGGACCCTGCCGTCTAGAACGAGCACCGTCGGGATAGGCTCGGCAACGGTTCAATAGCTGGAGGACGCGTGCACACTGGGATCGGGGCAACACCGCCCGACGCATCAGCGACCCCGCCGTCCCAACGAACGCCGTCCCGACCGACGCCGTCCCGCCCGGGCGCCTCCCGCCCCAATGCCACCCGCACCGTCACGATCCGCACGACAGCGCCGGCCGAGGCCCCGCAGCCCCGCCCGAGGCCACCGGCCCGGCCGCCGACCAGGCCCCCAGCCGCGCCGCCGTCCACCCGCCGGCGGGACATCCAGGGGCTCCGAGCCCTCGCGGTCATCGCCGTCATCTTCGACCACGTGCTCCACTGGCCCGCCGGCGGATTTGTCGGTGTCGACATCTTCTTCGTCATCTCGGGTTTTCTCATCACGGGCATCCTGCTGCGCGAACACGAGCGCACCGGGCGTATCTCGCTCCGGTCCTTCTACGGCAGTCGGCTCCGCCGCCTCCTTCCGTCCGCGGCCGTGGTGCTCGTCGCCACCGGCGCGATCGGCTCCGTCCTGTTCAACCAGACCCGGGCGATGTCCACCCTGTGGGACGCTGGCGCGTCGTTCCTCTTCGTCGCCAACTGGCGGTTCGCTGCCCTCGGCACCGACTACTTCAGTGCCCTCGCGCCGGCCTCGGCGGTGCAGCACTACTGGTCGCTCTCGGTGGAGGAACAGTTCTACCTCGTCTGGCCGTGGCTGATGGTTTTGGTGCTGTTCGTATTGGCCCGGGGATCCCGCACGCCAGGTCGCGGCCGGCGCTCCGTCGGCATCCTCGCGGCCGTCGTCATCGCGGCATCCTTCGCCTACGCCGTCTGGGACAGCGCAACGAATCCGACAGTTGCATACTTCTCGACGTTCTCCAGGGCTTGGGAGCTCGGCATCGGCGCGATCCTGGCCGTCGCCGCCCCGCTGGCCGCACGGATGCCCGTCGCCTGGCGAGTCGTCCTCGGCTGGGCCGGCCTGGCCGGCATCGTCGCATCGTTCGTCGTGGTCACCGGGGACATCGCCTTCCCCGGCCCTGGTGCCGCCCTCCCCGTGCTGGCGACGGCGCTCGTGCTCGCAGCCGGTATCGGCGGCCCGCAGCGCACCCTGGTCCCGCTCACCAACCCGGTCAGCGTGTATCTCGGCAACATCTCCTACTCGCTGTACCTCTGGCACTTCCCGGTCTTCGTCTTCCTCAGCATGCTGCTTCCCGCCCAGAGCCTGCAGAGCACCCTGGTCATTCTCGGCACGATCCTCGCCGTCTCGGTGACGTCGTACTACCTTGTTGAACAGCCGTTCCACCGCTCCCCCTGGCTGCGCGGCCGCCGCCCGGCCGGTGAGCGCCGCGACGCTTGGCACAGCTGGCGAGAGGCCTTCGGCAGCCAGTTCATCCTGTCGTCGATGGGCGTCCTCGTCATCGTGATCGTCGTCGCTGTGTCATTCCAGCCCGCCGGCGGGCGGGCGACGACCGAGGCGCCCTCGGTCGCAGGCGCCGACTCCGCCGTGAACCCCGAGGTGGCGTTGCAGGCCGAGCTGGCTGCCGCCGTGGCCGCGACCGCCTGGCCGGACAACCTGTCCCCCTCCCTCGACGACGCCATGGCACGGACCTCGAACGACAACCCCGCACGCGACTGCTTCGACATCGGCGACACCCCCGACTTCGGCCGCTGCACCTGGGGTGCCGACAGCGCCCCCAACCATATGTACCTCGTCGGCGACTCGGAAGCACTCTCCTACGCCCCCGCGTTCAAGGCCATCGCCGAAGCCAGCGACGGACAGTGGAAGATCACCACGATCGGGCTCTACGGCTGCCGGTTCACCGAGGTGCTGGTCGCCAACGAGGGTGCCGGGGTGATGGACGCCTGCCCGCAACGCAAACTCGACATCAGCGACCGGATCGTCGCGGACGCCCCGCAGCTGGTGGTGGTGGCCAACGCCTTCGCCGAGGGGCAGGACGCCAACCGGTCACCGCTGTCGGTCGAGAGCCTGGTCGCATCGACCCTCGCCGAAACGGCCGGCTACAACGCCGCCGGGAAGATCGTCTACCTCGCGCCCCCACCGCTCGGGGCAGATCTCGGCCGGTGCTACTCGGCGGTGTCCAGTCCGCAGGACTGCAACGTCGGGGTCGGATCGGTCTGGCAGCAGTTCGCCGCAGGGCTGTCGGCCCCGTCTGCGACCGGTGACCATTTTGTCAGTTCGCTGCCTTTCAGCTGCTCGGCGGGCATCTGCCCGGCTTTCGCCGGAACCCTCCCGACCAAGTACGACACCGTGCACCTGACCCCCGCGTACGCGGTACACGTGGCCCCGGCCATCCGCGACGCCCTCACCGCCCTGGGCGTCATCTGACCCGGCGTGCCGCAATCCGGTCGTGTGGCCGCGCTCTCAACGCCGGTATAGTCGGTGCTGGCACCAGCGTTGGTGCCGGCGACCTCACCCCGCGACAGCCGTGGGCTCCGACAGCTCCCGGCTGAGGACGCACCTCCAGCCCCTCGACCAGTGTCGAGGTTGCCGCCGCGCCATCAAGCGCCGCGGATGAGCTCCAAAAGGTCTTCAATGGGTGATAATTCCGCACTGCGATCGATCGAACGGTCCTTCGTCGCCTCCTCCCCGGTCCGCTCGCTGTTGCGCCTGTTGATCCCCCACCGCGGCCGACTCTCCCTGGCCACGGTGGCATTTCTCATCAAGGACAGCCCGGCCTGGCTGCTGCCGCCGATCACCGCGGCCGTCATCGACATCGTCGTGGACCGCGGTCCCCTGCCGCAGCTGTGGCTCTGGGCAGCCTGCGCCCTGGCACTGCTGAGCCTGAATTACCCGTTCCACATGATCTTCGTGCGGCTGTCCAGCCGGGCGATCCGGTCGATGGCCGTGGATGTGCGCAACGCCCTCGCCGAGCGCCTCCAACGGCTGTCGATCGGCTTCCACAACCGGCAGAGCGCCTCGATCGTGCACACCAAGGTGGTGCGGGATGTCGAGAGCATCGAGATGATGATGCAGCAGGCCCTGCCCACCTTCCTCTCCGCCCTGTTCACCCTTACCGGCGCGGTGGTGCTGACCGCCCTCACCGTGCCCGCCTTCGTCGGAGTCTTCGCCGTCACCGTGCCCCTGGCCGTGCTGCTCATCGGCTACATCCGATCGCGCGCCGCCGACCGCAACGAGAACTTCCGGCACGAGGTGGAACGATTCTCGGCCGGTGTGGGCGAGATGGCGGCGCTGATCCCCATCACCCGCGGGCACGGCCTCGAACGCGTCGCCACCCGTCGTGTCGCCGGCCAGGCCGAGAACGTGCGCGTGGCCGGGCAGGCACTGGACACCCTCAACGGCCGGTTCGGGGCGCTCTCCTGGTTGTCGTACCAGGCGCTCGGCGTGATCTGCCTGATCGGCGCATCCGCGGCATCGATCACCCGGGTCATCGCCATCAGCCCGGGCGAGGTTGTGCTGCTCAGCACCTACTTCACGGTGCTCACGGGCGGCATCGTGGCCCTGCTCAATGTGACGCCGATCTTCACCCGGGGCATCGACTCCATTCGGTCGATCGCCGAGGTGATGGAGGAGCCAGACGTGGAGGTGAACGAGGGCAAGCAGCTCGTGACAGCGGTTGCCGGCCGGATCGACCTTGAGGGCGTGGGCTTCAGCTACGAGGATGACCGGCCCGCCCTGCGGGACATCTCCCTGTCGATCCGGGCCGGCGAGACCATCGCGCTGGTCGGCCCGTCCGGGTCGGGCAAGTCGACCCTGCTCAACCTGGTCCTCGGCTTCGTGCGGCCCAGCACCGGGCGGCTGCTGCTGGACGGCGTCGACGCCGCCACCCTCGACCTGCGCAGCGCCCGGTTCTTCGTCTCCGTCGTGCCGCAGGAATCGGTGCTGTTCGAGGGCACCATCCGCGACAACGTCGCCTACGGCCTGACCGGCGTCAGCGACGAAGCCGTGCTGGCCGCCCTGGCCGGCGCCAACGCGCTGGACATCCTCGCCGGCCAGGGCGCTGGCCTGGACTCCGTGGTCGGCGACCGGGGCGCCCGGCTCTCCGGCGGCCAGCGCCAGCGCCTCGCCATCGCCAGGGCCCTGGTACGTGACCCGCGCATCCTCGTGCTCGACGAACCCACCAGCGCCCTCGACTCCGTGTCCGAGGAGAAGGTCAAGGATGCCCTCAGCACCCTCTTCCGCGATCGCACGACGATCATCGCGGCGCACCGGCTGTCCACCATCCGTGAGGCCGACCGGATCGTCTACATCGAGGCCGGCCGCATCGTCGAACTCGGCAGCCACGACGAACTGATGGCGCTCGGCGGCCGGTACTCGGCCATCGTCCTGCACCAGAACTCCTGACAGAACCCAGCCACCCGCATTCGCCCCTCCAGAAAGGCAACCAGTGCCCCGCTTAGACATGCCCCTGCCCGAGCTCACGCAGTACCGCCCCGCGGTCTCCGAACCGGCCGACTTCGACGCGTTCTGGCAGCGCACCCTGGCCGAGTCCCGGCTGCACCCGGACGAGCCCCGGCTCACCAGGGTCGACTCGCCGCTGAGCGAGGTGGAGGTCTACGACGTCACCTTCAACGGCTTCGCCGGTGACCCCGTCAAGGCGTGGTTCATGCTCCCCGTCGACAGGGCCGGGTTGCTGCCGGCCCGGTTGCCCGCGGTGGTCGAGTACAACGGTTACGGCGGCGGCCGGGGCTTCCCGCACGAGCACCTCGGCTGGGTGGCCAGCGGCTACGCCTACCTGTTCATGGACACCCGCGGGCAGGGCAGCGGCTGGGGCTCCGGTGGCGACACCGCCGACCCGCACGGCAGCGGACCGGCCGGCTCCGGCTTCATGACCCGCGGCATCCAGTCACCCGACGACTACTACTACCGGCGGGTGTTCACCGATGCCGTGCGCGCGATCGATGCCGTGCGCACGCTCGACAGGGTCGACCCGGAGCGGGTGTCGGTGTGCGGCGGCAGCCAGGGCGGTGGCATCGCCATCGCGGCCGCGGCCCTCTCCACCGGCCTGGTTGCGGCGATGCCGGAGGTGCCCTTCCTCTGCCACTTCGAGCGCGCCGTCGGAATGACCGGCAACGACCCGTACCAGGAGGTCGTGCGCTATCTCGCGGTGCACCGGGACGAGGTCGAGCAGACCTTCGCGACGCTCTCGTACTTCGACGGGGTCAACTTCGCCAAGCGGGCCACCGCTCCCGCGCTGTTCTCGGTGGGGTTGCTCGACCCCGTCTGCCCGCCGTCCACGGTTTTCGCCGCGCACAACCACTGGGCAGCGGATGCCGACATCGAGGTGTACCCGTTCAACGAGCACGAGGGCGGCCAGGGCCACCACTTCGTGCGCCAGGCCGCCTGGCTCGCCCGCCAGCTGGCCGGGTAGCCGCCCGCCGGTGCCAACGGGCCCGCCGGCCGGCTCAGCGCGGCGGCGGGATCTCACCGGAGCCGCGGTGGATCAGCCGGGTGGGGATCTCGACCTGTTTGGTGAACGAGTCGGGGTCGGCCAGGTGCTCGAGGGCAAGTCGAGCGGCGGTGCGGCCGAGTTCCATCGGGTCGTAGGCCACGACGGAGATGTCCAGGGCGTCCGCCAGCTCGAAATCGTCGAAGCCGATGAACGCCACCGGCGGCTCGAGATTGCGCAGCACCCGCACGGCGCCCGCGCTGCCGCGGTTGTTGCCGGCCACGATCGCCGTCGGCGGGTCCGGCAGGTCGAGCAGGCTCTGCACGGCGAGTTCCGGAGAGATGTCGGGGTCGTCGTCGAGGCGCTCCCACTGCGCGGTCTCGGTGACGCCCACCTCGCGCAGCGCCTCGCGGTACCCGGCCAGGCGTTCCCGCTGGGTGTACATCGCGGACGGGTTGGAGATGAAACCGATCCTGCGGTGGCCGATGGCCGTGAGTGAGCGCACCGCGTCCGCCATACCTTGGCGGTTCTGCAACACCACGGAGTCGGCGACAAGGTTGCGGGCCGGCCGGTCGACGCTCACCACCGGGGTGCCAAGCTGACGTTCGCCCTCGAGGTAGGACTGGTCGTCGGCGATGGGGATCAGCAGCAGCGCCCGCACCCGTTGCGAGATCAGGGCGTCCACGACGCGTTCCTCGCTGTCCGGTGAGTCATCCGTCGTGGCGAGCACCATCGTGAGACCGCGAAGCGCCAGTTCGCGTTCGATACCGGCCGCGACGTGGAAGTAGAACGGGTTCTTCAGGTCGCCGATCACGAACGCGACGGTGTTGGTGACTCCCCCGCGGCGCAGGTTGCGGGCCAGGTTGTTGGGCCGGAAGCGCAACCGCTTGGCGGCCTTGAGAACCCGCTCCCGCGTGTCCGACGAGACGTTGCCGGCACCGGCGAAGACCCGCGACACCGTCTTGGAGCTCACTCCCGCGAGCATCGCCACGTCGGCCAGTGTCGCACGCGATTGTGTCGTCATGAGATCTCCTTCGATCCGCGAGCAGTCCAAACCGGCCAGATCATCGCCATGTCAACGTAAGACATTTT
This sequence comes from Cryobacterium sp. TMN-39-2, assembly GCF_004402745.1. Taxonomy (NCBI): domain Bacteria; kingdom Bacillati; phylum Actinomycetota; class Actinomycetes; order Micrococcales; family Microbacteriaceae; genus Cryobacterium; species Cryobacterium sp. TMN-39-2. The sequence goes on along the minus strand of NZ_SOFX01000011.1, from coordinate 322,011 downwards.
GCAGACATTGGCAAGAGTTCTTTGATCGAGAAACCCGTGAGTTCCCCGCTATTCCAACGATCTGCGGCACCCAAGTGCGAATAGGACAACTTCGGACAGCGCTGACATTTTTGTTTGACGGCCCGCCAAAACCGGGCCTAGCATGAGGCCCAACAGCAACACCAGAGATCCACGGGCGGGAAGTCGCGGTCGTGTCTCAACGGGTCAATGGTGATACCGATTAGGAGAAAACCGATGGCAAAGAAGCTCATCATGGGGGTAGCCGCTCTGGCGGCCACCGCACTACTAGCAGGATGCTCCGGGTCGGCCCCGGCAGACGAGGGCGAGATCACCGGGGAGATCACCGTGATCACCCAGCGCACCGACATCGTCGACACCGTCTTCAAGGACTACGCCGCCCAGTTCGAAAAGGCCTACCCCGGCACCTCCGTCAAGTTCGAGGCCATCAAGGACTACGAAACCGACATCTCCACCCGGTTGTCCTCGGGCAGCTACGGTGACGTGCTCCTCATTCCCAGCACCGTCACCAAGGTGCAGCTGGCACAGTTCTTCGAGCCGTTGGGTTCCCTGGAGGAGATGAGCGAGACCTACCGCTTCGTCGCCGAGAAGGCCTACGACGACCTCGCCTACGGAGTCGCCATCACCGGAAACGCTCAGGGCATCGTCTACAACAAGAATGTCTGGGCCGACGCCGGCGTCACCGAGATGCCGACCACCCCCGATGAGTTCCTCGCCGACCTCCAGCTCATCAAGGACAACACCGACGCGGTGCCGTACTACACGAACTACGGCGACGGCTGGCCGCTGAGCCAGTGGGACGGCAACCGGGCCGCGACCGGCGACAAGGACGCGTCAATCACCCTCGTCGAGTCCGACGCCCCGTGGGCGACCGGCGAGTACCACGAGATCGCCGACGGGCTGCTCTACGACATCGTCGCGCAGGGCCTGAGTGAAGAAGACCCCACCACCACGGACTGGGAATCGTCCAAGGGCGGGCTCGGCAGCGGCGAGATCGGCTCCATGGTCCTGGGCTCCTGGGCCATCACACAGATGCAGGATGCCGCGGTGACCGCCGGCGGATCGGCCGAGGACATCGGCTACATGGCCTTCCCCAGTGCCGTAGACGGACAGTCGTACTCCACGATCGGTGGCGACTACCAGAACGCCATCAGCATCAACTCGAAGAACAAGGCCACGGCCCGCGCCTGGATCGACTGGTTCGCCCAGGAGTCCGGCTACGCCACAGACCAGGGCGGGCTCTCCCCCGTCGTCGACGGCCCCGCCCCGGACGCCCTCGCTGACTTCACCGCCAGCGGCGTCGAATTCCTCGAGCTCACGCCGGTGCCGGCCGACCAGGCCACCCTGGAGAACGACATCACCAGCGAGTCCGAGATCGACCTGACCGGCCCGCTCTACCGCCAGAAGATCGTCGACACCGCCCGCGGTGCCGCCGACGGCGACAAGGCGTCGCTCTTCGCCGACCTGAACGCTGCCTGGGCCAAGGCCAAGGCATCCGTCGAGGGCTAGGCCCCGTCCCCACCCGCACCACCAGGGGAAGTCCGCAGTAACAGCCGGCCGGCCGGGCATTCAACGGCCGGCCGCGCTCTGCCCAGACCGACACTGCCCCAGGCAAAAGAAAGGACGCTCGGTGTCTCAACAACTGGCCCCAGCGAAAGCGCCGGACCTGTTCAGCCGGTTCTCGCACCGCTTCATCCGCACCACCATCAGCGCAACCGGCAAACGCAAAGACTCCATCGTCATGCCGTGGCTGTTCCTGGCCATCCCGCTGGCCCTGCTGATCACGTTCACCTATATCCCGGTGGGCAACATGATCTGGTACAGCTTCACCTCCTGGGACGGCCTGGACAAGACCAAAGACGTCGTCGGGCTGAACAACTTCGTCAAGATCTTCACCGATCCCAAGTACTGGCAGGTCTTCGTGGTCAGCCTGTACTACTTCGGGGCGTCGTTCCTGCAGATGGCCCTGGCGCTCTACTTCGCCACGATCCTCAGCTTCAAGACCCGGTTCCGCAACCTGTTCAAGGGCATCCTGTTCTTTCCCTACCTGATCAACGCCGTCGCCATCGCGTTCATCTTCCTGTTCTTCTTCCGCCCGGGCGGCACCCTCGACGCCGTGCTCGGCTTCGTCGGCCTCGGCGAGCTCTCCACCCAGTGGCTCGGTAACCCGGATGTGGTCAACTACTCCCTCGCCGGCGTCGCCATCTGGCGCTACATCGGCCTCAACTTCGTGCTCTTCCTCGGCGCGATCCAGTCGATCCCCGGCGAACTCTACGAGGCGGCCGACCTGGACGGCGCGAACAAGTGGCAGCAGTTCCGCTACATCATCGCCCCGGGCATCCAGCGCATCATCAGCCTGTCCTTCATCCTGGCTATCGCCGGCAGCCTCTCCGCGTTCGAACTGCCGTACATCATCACCGGCGGCACCAACGGCAGCATGACCTTCGTCATCCAGACCATCCAAACGGCCTTCGTGTACCGCAAGGTCGGACTGGCCTCGGCGATGGCGGTCATCCTGCTCATCATCGTGCTGCTCGTCACCTGGCTGCAGCGCAAGGTCGTCCCCGACGAGAAAGTGACGTTGGCCTCATGATCAGACATCTCGGCACCACGGGGAAGTACCTGTCCCTCGTTCTCGGTTCGCTCGTCGCGCTCGTGCCCATCATCGTGATCCTGTTCGCGTCGCTGAAGAGCAACACCGAATACGCCACCACCGGCCCCCTGGTGCCTCCGTCGAACTGGTTCAACTTCGCCAACTTCGCCACGGCCTTCGTCGACGGACGGATGATGCTCGGGTTCCTGAACACCTCGATCATCGCGGTGATCTCCGTCACCGGCACCATCCTGATCGGCACCATGGCCGCGTACGTGCTCGACAGATTCGAGTTCCGCTTCAAGAAGGTGGTCTTCGGGCTCTTCCTCGTGGCCACCCTGGTTCCGGCCGTCACCACCCAGGTGGCGACCTATCAGGTGGTGAACTTCTTCCACCTGGTCAACACCCACGGGGCGGCGATCATCCTGTTCATGGGTACAGACATCCTCTCGATCTACATCTTCATCCAGTTCATGCAGTCGATCCCCCGGTCGCTCGACGAAGCCGCCATGCTCGACGGCGCGAGCCGGTTCGGGGTGTACTGGCGCATCATCCTGCCGCTGCTCGGCCCCGCCATCGCCACGGTCGTCATCATCAAGGGCATCGCCATCTACAACGAGTTCTACATCCCGTACCTCTATATGCCCGCTCAGGACCTGGCCGTGATCAGCACCTCGCTCTTCAGGTTCCAGGGACCGTACGGCGCACAGTGGGAGATCATCGCGGCCGGCATCATGATCGTCATCGTGCCGACCCTGATCATCTTCCTGTTCCTGCAACGATTCATCTACAACGGCGTCACGTCCGGAGCCACCAAGTAATGTCTGGAAACCCGTAATGTCTGCACACACCATCCCCTCGTCCTCCCCTGCTCCCGTCACCCGGTTGCTCGACACCGACTGGAGTGTCACAGCTCTGGACGGACCGGTGCCGGCGAGCATCCGGCGCCTCACCGTGCCGGCCACCGTGCCCGGATCCGTGCACACCGACCTGCTGGCCGCCGAGCTGATTCCCGACCCGTACCTCGACGGCAACGAGCAGCTGCTCTCCTGGATCGGGCTGACGGACTGGCGCTACAGCACCACCTTCGCCTGGAACCCGGCCGGGGCCGAGAAGACCGACCTGGTCTTCGCCGGGCTCGACACCATCGCCGAGATCGAGCTGAACGGGGTGTCGCTGGGCAGTACCCGCAATATGCACCGCAGCTACAGCTTCGACGTGAGTGCCCGCCTCAAAGCCGGCCTCAACGAGCTCGTGGTGGTGTTTCGCTCCCCCATCAAGGCCGCGGATGCCGCGAGCCTGGACCTCGGCTACCGTCCGCACGTGAACCACCACCCCTACAACGCCATTCGCAAGATGGCCTGCAGCTTCGGCTGGGACTGGGGCATCGACACGTCCACCTCCGGGCTATGGAAGCCGGTGACCCTGGTCAGCTGGTCGACCGCCCGGCTGGCGAGTGTGCGCCCGATCGCCACGGTGTCTGACCCGACAGGGCCGACCAGCACCGGGCTGGTGGACGTGCACGTGGAGGTGGACCGCGCTACGGAGACCCCGGTCAGCGTCACGGCATCCGTCGCCGGCGTCAGCCGCACCGTGGAGCTGCCGGCCGGAGCGACCGGCGCGACCGTGAGCCTGAGCGTGCCCGACGTGGACCTGTGGTGGCCGCTCGGCTACGGTGAGCACCCGCTCTACGAGCTGGAGGTCACTCTGCGCGCGGCCGACACCGCGGTGGAACTGGACCGGTCGAGCACCCGGATCGGCTTCCGCACCGTCGAATTCGACACCACGCCCGACGAGAACGGTACCCCGTTCACCCTGGTCATCAACGGCCAACCGGTGTTCGTGCGGGGCGCCAACTGGATCCCCGACGACGCCTTCCCGCACCGGGTCACCAAAGCCCGCTATCTCGACCGGCTCACACAGGCCGAGTTCGCCAACATCAACCTGATCCGGGTGTGGGGCGGCGGCATTTTCGAGAGCGACGACTTCTACCACCTCTGCGACGAGCGCGGCATCCTCACCTGGCAGGACTTCCTGCTCGCCTGCGCCGCCTACGCCGAAGAGGCCCCGCTCGGCGACGAGATCGAGGCCGAGGCCCGGGAGAACGTCGCGAGGCTCGCCGCGCATCCGTCGCTCGTGGTGCTGAACGGCAACAACGAGAACCTCTGGGGCTTCGAGGAATGGAACTGGAAGCTGCGCCTGGACGGCGAGACCTGGGGCGGCGGCTTCTACTACGACGTGTTTCCCGCCCTGGTCGCCGAGCTGGCCCCGCACATCGGCTACACGCCCGGCAGTCCGTTCTCCCCGGTTGCCGGCACTGCCTCCAATGACCTGCACCCCAACGATCCCGAGCACGGCACCATGCACATCTGGGACCTCTGGAACCAGCGGGACTACCCCGCATACCGCGAGTACCAGCCGCGCTTCGTGGCCGAGTTCGGCTGGCAGGGCCCGCCCACCTGGTCGACCCTGACGGAATCGATCCACGATGAGCCGCTGACCCCGGAATCGCCGGGCATGCTCGTGCACCAGAAGGCCATGGAGGGCAACGTCAAGCTCACCGACGGGCTGCTGCCGCACCTGCCGCTGCCCAGAGAGACCGGCGACTGGCACTGGGCGATGTCACTGAACCAGGCCACCGCTATCAGCACCGCGATCGAGCACTTCCGCTCGCTCTCCCCACACTGCATGGGCAGCATAGTCTGGCAGCTCAACGACTGCTGGCCGGTCACCTCCTGGGCCGCCGTGGACGGCTACGGCCGGCCGAAGCCCCTGCTTTACGCGATCAAGCACGCCTACGCCGACAGGCTGGTCACCATCCAGCCCCGCGAGAGCGGCCTGGCCGTCATCGCGGTCAACGACTCCGCCGACACCTGGAGCGGCGAGCTCCTGGTGCGGCGGTACACAGACACGGGAGCCGTCCTGGCCGAGCACGCCGAGCGGGTCACCCTGCCGGCGCGGTCGAGCGTGACCGTGCCGCTGCCCGCATCCGTGTCCGCGGCAACGGATGCGGCAGCGGAGCTCCTCCGCGCCGAGCTGGCCGGGGTGCGTGGGCACTGGTTCTTCGCCGAAGCCCGAGACAGCACCCTGACACCGGCCAACCCCGAGGTGAGCGCCGTGCGCACCGCCGACGGCTACAGCGTGCGGGTCACCGTTCCGGTGCTGACCCGCGACCTGGTCTTGTTGGTCGACAAGGTCGACCCGGATGCCCTGGTCGACGACATGCTGGTCACCCTGCTGCCCGGCGAAAGCGTGGTCTTCACGGTCACGTCTCTGCTCGAGGTCGACCCGGCAGCTTTCACGGTGCCGGGTGTGCTGCGCAGCACCAATCAGCTGGTGCGGCGGTGAGGAACAAGACCGGGCCCGATGCGGCATCCGTTCTCACCGAACCGGTCTGCGGCATGACCTGGGGCTGGACGGGCGTTCGGGGAACCTGGGCGACCCCGGCGGCCGCCGACTCGATGCGGCTCATGGCCGGCCTCGGCGTGAACTGGACCGCCCTGGCCTACGCGGCGTTGCAGGATACCGCCCAGTCGGAGGAGATACCGTTCGGCGACGCGCCGACGGTAACCGACGACGAGGTGCGCTGGGCCATCCGTGAGGCCAAAGCGCACGGGCTCAAGGTCTGCCTCAAGCCCGTGGTCAACTGCGCCGACGGCACTTGGCGCGCCTACATCGGCTTCTTCGACTGGGAGGTGCCCGGCGAACCCGGCTGGACCGCCTGGTTCCGGTCGTACACGGCGTTCATCCTGCACGCCGCGCGGCTCGCCGAGGAGGAGGGCGCAGAGATGCTCTGCATAGGCTGCGAGATGGTGCGCGCCGACGGCCAGGATGCGCGCTGGCGCACCCTGATCACCGCGGTGCGCGAGGTTTACAGCGGCCTGGTGACCTACAACTGCGACAAGTTCCAGGAGGACCACGTCTCCTGGTGGGACGCCGTCGACGTGATCACCTCCAGCGGCTACTACCCGATCGACACCTGGGACGAGCAGCTGGATCGCATCGAGCAGGTCGTGACGGCCACCGGCAAACCGTTCTTCTTCATGGAGGCCGGCTGCCCGAGCCGCACCGGGTCACCCGACAAGCCCAACGACTGGGCCCTGCCAGGGGTTCCCTCCGGCGCCGAGCAGCTGCGCTACTACGAGGACATGATCGCGGCCACCGGTCGGCGAGAATGGATGCGCGGCTTCATGCTCTGGGACTGGCCGACGACCCTGTACGCGGCGGCCGATGCGGCGCAGAATGACGACTACTGCGTCTACGGCAAACCCGCCGCAGACTTCCTGGGCCGCCAGTACCGGGCCTGGCTGGCCGCACCGCCTAGTTCCGCACCGCCGAGTTCCGCACCGCCCGGTTCCGCACCGCTCAGTTCAACACCACCCGCACCCGTACGACCCGCACCCGTACCACCCGCAAGAACGGACCACCCATGAGTGTCGAATCCAGCTCCCTCACCATCGATGCCGGCCAAACCGGTATCCGGGCGCGCCTGCACACCGGGAACGGCGAGTGGGTTCCGTTCGAATTCGGCGGGATCCGCACCGACAGCGCCCTGATCCCCCAGCTCGGCGAGGTCGTCGCCTCCGTCGCGTCATCGACCCGGCAGCCGATCGTCACCGTCAGCGCCGGCATCTCCGGCTTCTCGAAGGCCGAAACCGACCCGCGCGAACTCCTCGCCGCCGGCGCGGCACTCGGGGTGCGCGAGGTCTTCCTCGCCCACGACTCCGTCACGAGCTACCTCGGCGCCCTCGGGGACGAGCTCGGCGTGGTCGTCGCCGCCGGCACCGGCGTGGTCACCCTCGCGGTGGGTGCGAACGATGTGGCCCGCATCGACGGTTGGGGCAACCTGATCGGCGACGCCGGCAGCGGCTACTGGCTCGGTCGCGCAGCCCTGGACGCCGTGATGCGCGCCTACGACGGCCGCGGCCCCGCAACCGCGCTGTCCGCCGTCATGCGCCGGGAGTTCCCCCACATCGAAATGGCCTACCTCGAGCTGCAGGCCGATCCGCTGCGGGTGAGCCGCATCGCCGCCTACTCCCGTCAGGTCACCGAACTGGCCGCAACGGATGCCGTCGCCGCCGCGATCTGCGCCGGAGCCGCCGCAGAGCTGGTGCTCTCGGCCGCCACCGGGCTCCGCCGGGTCGGCGAAGACATCAGCCCGTCCCCCGTGGTCTGCGGCATCGGCGGGGTGCTGCGCGCCCCCGAGATCGCCACCCGGTTCGAGCGGGGTCTGCGCGAGCTGTGGCCAGACGTCGACATCCGCCCCGCCATCGCCAACGCCCTCGACGGCGCCGAGTACCTGGCCCGGCTGGCCCCCACCAGCGCCCTGCGCGACCGCATCGCCAGCTCGATCGGCTAGCGCCGGCAGGCCGGATTGTCAGTCGGCTAGCCCAGCTGGAGCAGGGCGGCCTCGAAGGCCACCCAGGGCAGCATGGCGCACTTGACCCTGGCCGGGTACTTGGAGACGCCGGCGAACGCCGCGGCGTCTCCGAGCACCTCTTCGTCGGGTTCGATGGTGCCGCGGGAGCGCAGCATCTCCCGGAACAGGTCGAGCATGACCAGCGACTCGGCGACGCTGGTGCCGCGCACGGTGTCGTAGAGCACTGAGGCCGACGCCATTGAGATGGAGCAGCCGACGCCCCGCCAGGCGAAGCCGTCGATCCGGGCATCCGCCCCGGCGCCGGACAGGGCCACCCGCACGGTGATCTCATCGCCGCAGGTGGTGTTCACCTGGTGCGACTGGGCCTGGCGCAGACCGGCGGCGGCGGCGACAGCTGCCGCGTCCTCGTCGAGCTCCGACAGCTCGGCGACGGCGCCGTGCGCGGACTTCGCGTGGTCGAGGATGATCTGCTGGTACAGCTGCTGCATGGCGGACGAGGTCATCGGGGTACTCCGAAGAACGGGCCGACCTCGGCGAGCACGGCCAGGAACTGGTCGACCTCGTCGTCGGTCGTGTACAGGTAGGTGCTCGCGCGGGTGGACGCGGTGACGCCGAGTTTCTTGTGCAGCGGCTGGGCGCAGTGGTGCCCGACCCGCACGGCGATGCCGGCCTCGTCGAGGAACTGGCCGACGTCGTGCGCGTGCACGCCGGCGACATCCACCGCGGCCAGGCCGATGCGTTCGACCCCGAGGCCGGGGCCGAGCAGTCGCACGCCGGGGATGGCGGTGACGCCCTCGACGAGCCGGCGGCCGAGTTCGGCTTCGCGGGTGCGGATGCGGCCCATGCCCGTGTGGCTGAGGTAGTCGACCGCGGAGGCCAGCGCGATGGCCTGGGAGATGCGCTGGGTGCCGGCCTCGAACCGCTGCGGCGGGGTGAGGAACTCGGCGCCCAGCATGTCGACGGTGGTGATCATGGACCCGCCGGTGAGGAACGGCGGCATCGCGGCGAGCAGCTCGGCCTTGCCGTAGAGCACGCCGATGCCGGTGGGGCCGAGCATCTTGTGCCCGGAGAACACCGCGAAGTCCACGTCGAGCGCGGTGAGGTCCAGGGCCAGGTGCGGCGCCGACTGGCAGGCGTCCAGGAAGACCAGGGCGTCGACGGCGTGGGCCATGGCCACGAGCTCGTCGATGGGGTTGATGGTGCCCACCACGTTGGAGGCGTGGGTGACGGCCAGCAGCCGGGTGCGCGGGTTCAGGATCTCGGCGGCGGCGGCCATGTCGAGGGTGCCGTCCGGCAGAACCGGGATGAAACGGAGGGTGGCTCCGGTGCGAAGCGCCAGCTGCTGCCAGGGGATGAGGTTGGAGTGGTGCTCCATCTCGGTGACGACGATCTCGTCGGCGGACCCCAGCTTGAAGCGGGCGGCGGCGGGGCCGCCGAGGCCGAGGGACGCGTTGGAGAACGAGTACGAGACGAGGTTCACACCCTCGGTGGCGTTGGAGGTCCAGACGATCTCGTCTTCCCGGGCGCCGACGAACGCGGCGACCGTGGCGCGGGCGGCCTCGAACACCTCGGTGGCGGCGAAGGCAAGGGTGTGCGCGCCGCGGTGCACGGCGGCGTTCCGCTGCTCGTAGTACTCCTGCTCGGCCTCCATCACGCTGATCGGGTTCTGCGAGGTGGCACCGGAGTCGAGGTAGGCCAGCGGATGCCCGTTGACGAGCTGGTGCAGCACCGGGAAGTCATTGCGGATCCGCAGCACCTCATCGGAACTCAGAGTCTGGTCGGCCAGGCTCTCGTCAGGCAGGCTCTCGTGATGCGGAGCCTGGTCACGCGCGGGGGCAGAGGGTGGTGCGACGAACGTCATACTTCAGGGTACCGCCACCGGCCGGGCCCCGGCAGAGGATGACGGCAGGATACAAAACGCCGGCGCCGGCAGTCCTGGCGCGGTTCAGGCCTAGGCTGGAAGCCAGCAGAAAGGGCCGCCATGCCGCACGCTCCCCTGGTTTCGCCGGGACCGCCGCTCACCCCGGCCCAACGCCAACGCTACGCCCGGCAGCTCTCGCTCGAGCAGGTCGGCGATCTCGGTCAGCGCCGCCTCGCGGCCGCCAGGGTGCTGATGATCGGTGCCGGCGGGCTGGGCTCCCCGGTGCTCACCGCCCTGGCCGCCGCGGGCGTCGGCACTCTCGGCATCGTGGATTCCGACAGCGTGGAGGTCTCCAACCTGCACCGCCAGACCATCTACACGATGGCCGACCTGGCCCGGCCCAAGGCCGAGGCCGCCGCGGCCGCCCTGCGCGCGCACAACCCGCTGATCAAGGTCGTGGCGCACCAGACCCGCCTCACGGCCGCCAACGTGCTCGCCCTGATCGCCGACTACGACATCGTCATCGACGGCACCGACAACTTCGCCACCCGCCACCTCGCCCACGACGCCGCGGCGCTGCTGCACAAGCCGTACATCTGGGGCTCCGTGCTGCGCTTCGACGGCCTGGTCACGACGTTCTGGGTCGACGGGCCGGCCGGCGGCACCCGCCTGGAAGACCTCTTCCCGAGCACCCCGGGCCCCGACGAGGCCGAAACCTGCGCCATGGCCGGAGTGCTCGGCTCGGTGTGCGCCAGCGTCGGCGCCATGATGGCCACCGAAACGCTCAAACTCATCGTGGGCTTCGGCGAACCCTTGTTCGGCCGGCTGCTCGTGCACGACGGCCTCGACGCCTCCTGGCGGGAGCTGCCATACGGTGCGGCCACCGCGACAGGTGTGACCGGCCCCCTCGCGCCGGCCGCGGCCGCCGACCCGCCCCGCGACACCAGCCACAGCCAGGTGCACACCCACCCGATCCCGGTGCAGGCGCACCCCGGCGCACCGGCACCCGACGAGGTCACCTCGGCCGAGCTCGCCGGCCTGCTCGCCGACCGGCAGGCGGGGCTCGCCGACTTCGTGCTCGTGGACATCCGGGAGCCGTGGGAGCGCGACATCGTCGCCATCGACGGATCGGCGCTGGTGCCGATGGCGCAGCTGCTCACCGACGAGGCCCGCACGGTGATGGAACCCGACGACCGCGTCATCCTCTACTGCCACCACGGCGCCCGGTCCGAGTACGCCCGCGAGGTGCTCCGCGACAACGGCTGGTCGGCGGTCACCCACCTCGCGGGCGGCGTCGACGACTGGGTGCGGCAGATCGAACCGGACAAAGCGCGGTACTGATCTCGCCGCACGCTGAGACAGCAGTAGGAGAGCCGGCTGGCGTCCCGGTCGAGGTGGGCCGCACCGAGGGTGATGCCCGCGCTGGCGCCTGGCCCGTGGAAATCGCGGGGTGGTTGCCAGGTGGGCGCCCGGTTATGGTGTGCGCAACGGGCACGGTAGAACGTCCCGAGAGAGCACGGCAAGAGAGGTGGTCATCATGGGCGATGACAAACATCCAACCGGGAACACGGCGACGGGGTCGCGCGGCAGCGACGAGGCCGTCGACCGTGGTTTCCTCGGCACCCTCGACCCCCTGATCATCCACGCCACCGACGGCCGGGTGGTCTGGGAGATGGAGTCCCTCGCCTTCCTGGCCGGTGCGGGGTCGGAGAATGTGCACGACGGTCTCTGGCGGCAGAGCGCCCTGACCGCCAGGCACGGCCTGTACCTGGTGACCGAGGGCATCTATCAGGTACGCGGCTTCGACCTGTCCAACATGACTCTCGTCGAGGGCGACCACGGGGTCATCGTGATCGACCCGCTCATCTCAGCGGAGACCGCAGCGGCCGCACTGGCGCTGTACCGCAGCCATCGCGGCGACCGCCCGGTGTCGGCGATCGTGTACACCCACGCACACGCCGACCACTTCGGCGGCGTGCTCGGTGTGATCGAACCCGACACCGGCATCCCCATCGTCGCCCCCGAACACTTTCTCGACAACGCGGTGTCCGAGAACGTCTACGCCGGAACCGCGATGTTCCGCCGCGGCTACTACTACGACGGGCACCCGCTTGCCCGGAACGCCGCCGGCCGAATCGGTATCGGCCTGGGCGCCGGCGCGTCGACAGGCAGCATCGGCCTGGTCGTGCCCACCCTCGACATCACGGCGACGGGCCAGGAAGAGGTGCTCGACGGCGTGCGGATCGTCTTCCAGCTCACCCCCGGCACCGAGTGCCCGTCGGAGATGAACCTGTACTTCCCGGCGCAGCGCGCCCTGTGCATGGCCGAGAACGCCACCCACACCATGCACAACCTGCTCACCCTGCGCGGCGCGCAGGTGCGCGACCCCCGCATGTGGTCCCGTTACCTGAGTGAGGCCACCGAACTGTTCGGCCACCGGTCCGATGTGGAATTCGCGTCGCACCACTGGCCGACCTGGGGAACCGACGCCATCGTCGCCTTCCTCACCGAGCAGCGCGACCTCTACGCCTACCTTCACGACCAGACCGTGCGACTGATGAACCAGGGCCAGACCGGTAGCGAGATCGCCGAGGCCTTCGAAATGCCGCCGTCGCTGGCCGGGAAATGGCACACCCACGGCTACTACGGGTCAGTGAGCCACAACGTCAAGGCGATCTACCAGCGCTACCTCGGCTGGTACGACGGCAACCCGGCGCACCTGTGGCAGCATCCGCCGACGGCCGCGGCCACCCGGTACGTCGATGTGATGGGCGGCGTCGCGGCCACCCTCGAGCACGCCAGGCGATACCTGGATGCCGGTGATCTGCGGTTCGCCGTGGAGCTGGCCAGTCACGCCGTCTTCGCCGACCCCGGTGACGGCGCGGCCCGCGAACTGCTGGCCACGGGCCTGGAGCGGCTGGGCTTCGGCGCGGAGAACGCCACCTGGCGGAACGTCTTCCTCACCGGGGCGACCGAGCTGCGGTACGGCGTGGGCCGCAACGACCTCGAGGCCGGCGGTCTGCTCGACGTGCTCACTGTCACCCAGCTCTTCGACACCCTGGCGATCCGGCTGGTGGGGCCCCGGTCGTGGAACGAGGGCTTCGCCATCAACTGGGTGATCACGGACACGCGGGAGCTCTACAGGCTCGAGCTCAGCCACGGAGCACTGATCCACTATCCGATCGACAAACCCCGCCCGGCGGACCTCAACGTGCGCATCACCCACGCCCGGCTGGCCCAGGCCGTGGCCGGCGGCTCCTTCAGCGGGGTGGACATGACCGGGGACGCCGGCGTGCTGCCGAGGTTGTTCGCGCTGCTGGACAACCCGGATCCGACCTTCGCCGTTGTGACGCCGTAGCGCCCTGACCCTCCGGACAGGTCAGCCGCCGGCGAATGGCGGCAGGACGTCGAGCCTGTCGCCCTCGTTCAGCACGCGGGCGCGGTCGGTGGTGGCCGTTCCGTTCACGATGAAGGAGCAGCGGGCGAAGACGGCGGGCGAGCTGCCGCCCAGATCCGTCAGGAAGGCGCCGATGGTGGCCCCGGCGGGCAGGTCGCGGGTTTCCTCAGCTACCCCCGTCGCCGCCTTGGCCGCGGCGTAATAGCGCACCTGCACCTGCATGGTGATGAACCCTTCGTCGGTGGGCGGGCCGTACCTGCCGGCCCGTTCGTCCAGCCTACGACGGGTCACCACTCCGGAGCGGCGCGCAGGGCGTAGTGAAGCTCGACCAGGCCGTCATCGAAGCTCTGCGCACCGCGCAGGTCGAGAACGGCCGGGTCGGAGTCGGCCGGGAACACCCCGCGGCCGGCGCCGATCACGACGGGCATCACCACGAGGCGCACCTCATCCACCTCGCCGGCGGCGAAGAATGCCCGGCTGAGGCTCAGGCTGCCCCACAGCACGACGATGCCGCTGGTCTCGGCCTTGATCCGGCGGATGGCCTCGACGGCGTCGCCGGACTCCAGGGTCGCCGCGGGCAGGTCGCCCCACGGGGCCTGGCTGAGCGTGCGGGAGAACACGTGGCGACGCAAAGCGTTGAGTGGGCCGGTGAGGACCTCGTCCGCCGCTTCCGGTGTGGGCCAGTAGCCCACGAACATGCGGTACGTGTTGGCGCCGAGCACCATTGTCTCGACGCCGTCGAGCCACGCCAGCTGGCTCCGGTCGAATTCGTCGGTGCGGCCATCGAGAAGTTCGTAGGCCGTGAACTCGTTGTCGAGGTTGGCCGCGAAGCCGTCGAGGGTCACGAACTGCTGCACCACGAGGTGTCCCATGAGTTGCCCTTCCGTATGAGAGCCCGTCCTACGGCCCGTGTATTCGAGGCACGATACGCCCGGGCCGAGCCGCCTTCAAGCAACCGGCCGGCGCCGGCCGCCGCCGAGCCGGTGCACACACGGCTTCGCGGCGGCGAACTGCGGCAAGATGGTGGCATGAGCGCGCGCACGATCGACCAGCACCGGGAGGCCGTGGCGGCGCTTCTCGCACCGCTGTTCCAGAACCGCGCCGCTGAGGTGCTCCCCCTCTCGAGTGCTCGACTGACCGGTGACCCCGACAGCTACCGGGACAGGTCCCTCGCGATCGCCGTCGACTCCCCCGTGGCGCTGCCTCCCTTCGACAACTCACAGATGGACGGCTACGCCGTGCGCGCCGGGGACCTCGCGGCAGCCTCGGAGCTCACACCGACCAGCCTGACCGTGGCCGGCCGGATCGCCGCGGGTGACCCCGCCGGGCAGCTGGCGCCGGGCACCGCCGCCCCGATCATGACGGGCGCGCCGATCCCGGCGGGCGCGGATGCCGTGGTGCCGATCGAGCAGGCCGATCCGCCCCGCTTCCAGCCGCAGGACCCCGACGGCATGTCTCCCGTGGTTCAGAGCGTCTCGTTCCGCGCCGCCGTTCCGGTCGGCGTGTTCGTGCGCCCGACCGGCAGCGACGTGAACCCCGGTGACAGGCTCCTCGACGCGGGAACCCGGCTCGGCCCGGCCCAGTACGGGGTCCTCGCCGGGACCGGGCTGACCTCGGTTTCCGTGCTGCGGCGTGTCAGGGTCTTGCTCATCGCGACCGGCCACGAGATCCGCGAGCCCGGCGAGAACCTGGCCGCCGGCCAGATCTACGACTCCAACAGCGTCATCCTCGGCCAGGCCCTGCGAGATGCCGGCTGCACGGTGACCGCCCGGCCGTGCCGTTCCGACGATGCCGCCGACCTCCTTGCCCTCCTCGCCGAGGCCCCGGAGGTGGACCTCGTGGTCACCGTCGGCGGCGTCAGCGCCGGGGCCCGGGAGGTGGTGCGCGATGCGCTGGGCCCACTCGGTGTGACCTTCCAGCACGTCGCGATGCAGCCCGGCGGCCCGCAGGGGCTCGGCGCGATCGCGGTGCCGATCAACACTGTGCCGAGCACCACCGTGCCGAGCACCACCGTGCCGATCCACACCGTGCCCGTGATCACCTTCCCCGGCAACCCGGTGAGCGCCCTCATCTCGTTCGAGGTGTTCCTGCGGCCGGTGCTGCGGCGCCTGGCCGGACTGGCGAGACCCGACCGGGAGTTGCGGAGCGCCCCCCTTTCCGCGCCGGTGGAGTCGCCGGCCGGCAAACACCAGCTGCGGCGCGGCATCCTGCGACCCGACGGCACCCTCGAACTGGTGGGCGGTGCCAGTTCGCACCTCCTGCACGCCTATACCACCGCGACGGTGCTCGTGCACCTGCCCGTCGGGGTCGGCAGTGTCGCCGCGGGCGAACCCGTGGACTATTGGAGTATCGATGACTGAAACACCGTCCGACAACACCCCGGCGCCGCCCGCCCGGCTCAGCCACGTACGCGCCGACGGCGCCGCCCTCATGGTGGACGTGACCGACAAGCCCGTCACCAAACGACGAGCCACCGCCACGGCCACCCTGATCACCCGGCCCGACGTGATCGCCCTGCTGGTCGCCGGCGAACTACCCAAGGGTGAGGCCCTCGCCGTGGCCAGGGTGGCCGGCATCATGGGCGCCAAGCAGACCTCGGCGTTGATCCCGCTCTGTCACCCCCTCCCGCTCAGCGGTGCCACCATCGACTTCGCTCCCGGTGACGATCGGGTTCTCATCAGCGCGACGGTGAAGACCACCGGGGTGACCGGTGTCGAGATGGAGGCGCTGACCGCGGTGTCTGTGGCGGCGCTCACCCTGTACGACATGATCAAGGCCGTGGACAAACACGCGGTGATCACCGGCATCAGGGTGCTGGCGAAGTCCGGCGGCAAGAGCGGCGACTGGAGCACCGAGTGAGCGCGACAGTCGGGCCGAGCGGACGGCCCGGCGACGGGCGCACCGGGCAGGTGATCGTGGCGTCGACCCGCGCGGCCGCCGGCGTGTACACCGACCGCACCGGACCCGTCATCGACGCCTGGCTGCGCGAGCGCGGCTGGCTGGTCTTGGACCGGGCCGTCGTCGCCGACGGCGAATCCGTCGGCGACGCTCTGGCCGCGGCCATCGAAGCCGGCCTCGACCTGGTCATCACGACAGGCGGCACCGGCGTGAGCCCCACCGACCAGACCCCGGAGCAGACCCTGCCGCTGCTGGATCGCCAGCTGCCCGGAATCATGGAGGAGCTGCGGCGGCGGGGCACGGCCGCCACACCGCTCGCCGTGCTCTCTCGCGGTTATGCGGGCATCGCCAGGGGCCGCACCGTCGTGATCAACCTGCCCGGTTCCACCGGGGGCGTGCGCGACGGGCTGGCCGTGCTCGCCGAGCTGCTCGACCACCTCATCGACCAGGTGCGTGGAGTCGACCATGCCGGTACGCCGGCCGCCGCCGACCACCAGGCCGCTCCCGCCAAGGCCTCATCGTCGAAGGCCCCATCGCCCAAGGCCGTCGCCCGTAATGGCACACCCCCCAAGGACCCCCGACATGGCCACTGAGCCCACCCCGCACGTGCTGTTCGCCCGCGTCGACGACACCCCGATCACCGTCGACGAGTGCACGGATGCCGTGGCCGACGCCACAGCAGGCGCCGTCGTCTCGTTCGCGGGTGTTGTGCGCAACCACGACGAGGACCGCGGCGTGACCTGGCTGCGCTACAGCGCCCATCCGAGCGCCCAGACCGTGCTCGAGGAGGTCGCGCACGAGGTGGCCCTGGCCCACCCGGGCTGCCGGATCGCCGCCGCGCACCGGGTGGGCGATCTGGGCATCGGGGACGTGGCGCTGGCCTGCGCCGTGGCGTCCGCGCACCGGGCCGAGGCCTTCGCGGCCTGCGCCGCCCTGGTAGACGAGATCAAGGCCCGGGTGCCCATCTGGAAGGAACAGGGCTTCACCGACGGCAGCACCGAGTGGGTCGCCGCGCTCCGCTGACCCGTCCCCCGACGCCCCGCCAACGGTTCCCCCAACGGACAAATGGTCCGGGTACACCGGGCGCAGAAGTCCGCACGGGCAACAGGTGCACCCAGATCACGCCGCAAAACTGGGCATCGGCTGAGGGCGGCCGGGCCGGTTTACACGACCGACACAATGCTGCGCTTGACTAGGGATGTCGGCGCCCGCGATGGCGCCCCTCGGCGGGCCCACAGGCCCGGCGACACCCGGATGCCGCGCATCCACGACATTGGGAGGCACGGATGGACCTGACCACCGTTGCGACCATCACGCAGGCCCGCACCCGCGCCGACCTGGCCGCCCTCGGCGAGACCGTGGTGCCGCTGGCCGGCGGTTCCGAACTCTTCGCCGACCCGCGCATCCACCTCACCGGCCTCGTCGACCTGCAGACCATGGGCTGGCCGGCGCTGACCACCGGGGCAGACGGACTCGAGATCGCCGCCACCTGCACCCTCGCCGAACTGTCGCGGATGCCCGCCGAGCCCGGCTGGGTCGCCCACCCCATCTTCCACCTGGCCTGCACGGCCCTGTTCGGCTCCTTCAAGGTCTGGAACGTCGCCACCGTCGGCGGCAACCTGTGCACCTCGCTGCCCGCGGGCCCGATGATCTGCCTCACCGCCGCCCTCGACGCCGAGGTCCTGATCTGGCACGCCGACGGCACCGACAGCCGGATGCCGGCCCTCGACTTCGTCACCGGCAACACCACCAACGTGCTCGAACCCGGCGACGTGCTGCGCTCCATCCACGTGCCCGCCGCCACGCTTACTGCCCGCACCGCGTACCGCAAGATCGCCCTGTCCCCCCTCGGCCGCTCCGGCGCCGTGCTCATCGGCCGCCTCGACACCGACGGCCGTTTTGTGCTCACCGTGACCGGCGGCACCGTGCGCCCGGTGCAGCTGCGCTACCCCTCGCTGCCCGATCCGGCCGCCTTGGCCGCCGACATCGCAGGTCTAGACGCCTGGTTCACGGATGCGCACGGCGCCGCCGACTGGCGCCGCGCCATGAGCGGACTGCTCGGCGAGGAAATCCGCCAAGAACTGGCCGCGCCGACCGACCCGCCCAGACCCGGCACCGGCGACGGGAGCCGCGCATGAAGCTGACCGTGAACGGCAACCCGATCGACGCGCCGGCCGCGGCCGGCCAGGCCCTGCGCACCTACCTGCGCCAGCAGGAACACTTCGAGGTCAAGAAGGGCTGCGACACCGGCGACTGCGGCGCCTGCTCGGTGCTCGTGGACGGCACCCCGGTGCACTCGTGCATCTACCCGGCCTACCGCGCCGAGGGTCGCGAGGTCACCACCGCCACCGGCATCGGCGGGCCGGAGACCCTGGCCCCGATCCAGCAGCGCTTCATCGACGCGGCCGGTTTCCAGTGCGGCTTCTGCACGCCGGGCATGATCGTGACGGCGTCGACCATCCAGGAGCACCAGCTCGACGACCTGCCCCGCCTGCTCAAGGGCAACCTGTGCCGGTGCACGGGCTACCGGGCCATCGACGACGCCATCCGCGACCGGCACACCCCGGCCGACGGCGGCTGCGGGCACGACCACGAACACACCGCCGCCGGTGCAGCGGATGCGGCAACCCCCGACTCCGCAGCCGGCTCCGCACCGGTCGCCGCCCCGATCTCCGGCCTCGGCCCGGTGCGTCCCACCAAGCCCCGAACCACCGCGCGCACCTCCGCCACCGACGGCCGCGTCGGCGCCTCGCTCCGCGCCCCCGCCGCCGCCAGGGTGGTCAGCGGACAGGAGCCGTACACCCTCGACGTGGCCGTGCCGGGCCTGCTGCACCTCGCCGTGCTGCGGAGCCCGCACGCCCACGCCAGGGTGCTCTCCCTCGACGACACCGCCGCCCGCGCCCTGCCCGGGGTGCACGCCGTGCTCAGCGCCGCCGACTCCCCCGCCACCCTGTACTCCTCGGCCAGGCACGAGAGCCGGCTCGACGACCCCGACGACAGCCTGGTTCTGGACTCCGTGATGCGGCACCGCGGCCAGCGGGTGGCCGCGGTGGTCGCCGATTCCGTGGCCATCGCGGAGCACGCCTGCCGGTTGCTCGAGGTGGACTACGAGTTGCTGCCCGCGGTCTTCGACCCCGTCGAAGCGCTGCGCCCCGGCGCCCCGCTGGTGCACGGCGAGAAGGATGCGACGATCAGCCGCCTGGCCGACCCGTCCCGGAACCTCGTCGCCGAGCTGCACGGCGAGTACGGCGATGTGACGGCGGCACTGGCCACTGCGCACACCGTGGTGACCGGAACCTGGCAGACCCAGCGGGTCGCCCACACCCAGCTGGAGACCCACGCCACCATCGGCTGGCTGGAGGACGAACGGCTCGTGCTGCGTACCAGCTCCCAGGTACCGTTCCTGGTGCAGAAGGAGATCAGCCGCATCTTCGACCTTGATCTCAAGGCCGTGCGGGTGTTCACCGCCCGCGTCGGCGGCGGCTTCGGCGGCAAGCAGGAGATCCTCACCGAGGACATCGTGACCCTCGCGGTACTGAAGACCGGGCGGCCCGTGCAGTACGAGTTCACCCGCACCGACGAACTCGCCGCCTCGCCCACCCGGCACCCGATGCGGGTAGGCGTCACCCTGGCTGCCACGGGCGACGGCCGGCTCACCGCCCTGACGGTCGACGTGCTCTCCGACACCGGCTCATACGGCAACCACGCCCCCGGCGTCATGTTCCACGGCACCAGCGAGTCCGTGGCGCTGTACAACGTGCCCAACAAACGGGTGGATGCTCAGGCCGTGTACACGAACAATCCGCCGTCGGGCGCCTTCCGCGGTTACGGGCTGGGCCAGGTCATCTACGGGATCGAGTGCGCCCTCGACGAACTCGCCGTCGAGCTGGGCCTGAACCCGTTCGACATCCGCCGGATCAACTCGGTGCGCCCCGGCGACCCTCTCGTGGTGACCCATCAGGAGGGCGACGACATCGGCTTCGCCAGCTATGGCCTGGACCAGTGCCTCGACCTGGCCCAGGCGGCCCTGACTCGCGGCAATGGGGTGGCCGCCCCGACCGGCGCCACCTGGCGGGTGGGCGAGGGCATGGCGTCGGCGATGATCGCGACGACCCCGCCGCGCGGCCACTTCTCGCAGGCGACCATCACCCTGGACCAGAATGGACGCTACCTGGTGCGGGTGGGCACCGCCGAGTTCGGCAACGGCACCACGACGGTGCACACCCAGATCGCGGCGACGGTGCTGAACACCGGCCCGGATCGCATCGAGATCCGCCAGTCCGACACCGACGCCGCCGGCTACGACACCGGCGCCTTCGGGTCGGCCGGGGTAGTGGTGGCCGGCAAGGCCGTGCACGGCGCGGCGCTCGAGCTGGCCGGTCTGCTGCGCGAGAAAGCGGCCCGACTCACCGGCCTTGCGGCCGGGGACTTCGTCCTCGCGGCCGACGGACTGCGGGCCGGCGACGTGTTCGTGCCGCTGGCCGCGCTTTCCGGCCCGGACGGCCTCACCGGAACCGGCCGGGAGGACGGCGCCCGCCGTTCGCTGGCATTCAACGTGCACGCGTTCCGGGTGGCCGTGAACACCGCCACCGGCGAGGTGCGCATGTTGCAGTCCATCCAGACCGCGGATGCCGGCTTCGTGATGAATCCCGAACAGTGCCGCGGCCAGATCGAGGGCGGGGTGGCGCAGGCCATCGGTACCGCGCTGTACGAGGAACTCATCCTCGACGGCGCCGGCACCGTTGAAACCAGGGTGCTGCGCAACTATCACATACCGCAGCTGGCGGACCTGCCGGTGACCGAGGTGTACTTCGCGGACACCGCCGACGACCTGGGGCCGTACGGCGCCAAGTCGATGAGCGAGTCGCCGTACAACCCGGTGGCGCCGGCGCTGGCCAACGCGGTGCGCGATGCTCTCGGCATCCGCTCGTACGAACTGCCGATGTCGCGCGACCGCCTGTGGCGCCTGATGAACAGGGGCGCCTGACAGGCGGTCGCACGTGGCTCACAGCGCCAGGGCTAGGAGCTGATCGGCTTCATTTCCTTGCCGTGCATGGTCACCGCGTAGATCACCAGAACGTCGATGGCGATCATGGTGAGCGACCAGAGCGGGTAGGCGCCGAGGAAGGCGATGTTCACCAGGGCGCTGCCGAACGCCAGGATGACGGCGACGACTCGTGCCCACATCTGCCCCGCGAGCAGGGCGACGCCGGCCAGGATCACCACAGCACCCAGGATCGTGTGCACCCAGCCCCAGGTCGTGTAGTCGACCTGCACCACCAGTCCTTCCTGGCCGACGAGGTAATAGGTGTCCTGGAACAGTGCGACCAGGCCCTGGATGACGTGGAACGCGCCCATCATCAACATCATGACGCCTGCGAAGACTATCCAGCCGGTCCAGCCCGACGTACCGCTGTCGGTTGTGTAGTTGTTGGTTTCCGCCCCGGTCGTGCTGCCCGGTGCCTGCCGTGTGCTGGTCATGGTGACTCCTCCATTCAAGGGATTCGGTGAGCACGCTAATGCGCGGGCGCGCCCGATTCGTCCCCCGAATGGGGTGAGGGCTGAAGGAAAATCCCGGTCAGCCCGGAGGGGAATCGGTCGCGTCAGACCGAGGGGTGAATCGGGCCCTGCCGGTCCCGCAGGGGGGCGCCGGATGCCCCGGAGCGGGTGGCGAGAACCTCGGCGAGGATCGACACCGCCGTCTCCGCCGGGCTGCTCGCGCCGAGGTCCAGGCCGATCGGCGAGTGCAGCCTGTCGAGGGCGGCGGCGGAGACGCCCGCCTCTCGTAGGCGCAGCATCCGTCTTTCGTGGGTGCGCCGGGACCCCATGGCGCCCACGTAGCCGACGTCCAGGCTCAGGGCCGTGCTGAGCAGCGGCAGGTCGAACTTCTCGTCGTGGGTGAGCACGCACACCACGGTGCGGGCATCGGTGTGGGTGCGGGCGAGGTAGTCGCTCGGCCACTCGACCACCACCTCGGCAGCGGTCGGGAAACGTTCGGGGGTGGCGAACACGGCGCGGGCGTCGCACACGGTGACCCGATAGCCCAGCAGGGTCGCGG
Organism: Cryobacterium sp. TMN-39-2; assembly: GCF_004402745.1. Lineage (NCBI taxonomy): Bacteria > Bacillati > Actinomycetota > Actinomycetes > Micrococcales > Microbacteriaceae > Cryobacterium > Cryobacterium sp. TMN-39-2. Next base: position 299,806 of record NZ_SOFX01000011.1, on the reverse strand, counting down.
CGGCCGACAGAGCGCCGGCGAAGTCCACGGCGCCGAAGATCAGGCAGCGCGGCGGGGCCTGGGCCACGAGGTAGAGCACCCGGCTGATCGCCCCGTCGCAGTCCACCGAGCCCAGGCTGGTCTCGCCGGCGTTGACAGCGGCGGCCAGCTGCGCCCGGATGCGGCGTACCGAGTCGGCGTCGAGGCCGGCGGACTCCCCGCGATCGGTTGCGCGGTCGGTTGCGCCGTCCGGTGCCAGGATCAGGCCGGCCCCCGTTCCCGCGACGACCAGGGCGAGCCCGGCGGCCTGGCCGGCCGCGGCTCGCTCCAGCTGGGCGCGCACCTCCGCGGTCATGGCGTTGCGTCCGGCCGGGGCGATCTCGGCGAGGAACACTTCGACGGTGCCGCCGCAGGACAGCCCTACGGCGAACGCGTCGTCATCGCTCACCCCGAATTCGGTGAGGTGCCCGCGGCCGGTCTCGAGCACCTCCTGGGCACTGTCGTAGATCGCACCCTCGACGCAGCCGCCGGAGATGCTGCCGAGAACCGCACCGGAGTCGGTGACGGCCATGGCCGTGCCGAGGGTGCGCGGCGCGCTGCCGAGCACCCGGGTCACCGTCGCCACGGCCACCCGGCGACCGTCCGCGAGGGCGTCCAGGAGTGCACCGGCGATTTCGAGCACGGTCAGTTGCTCGCGCTCTGGTCCATGCCCATCCGTCGCAGCACCAGGTTCTCGGCGAACTGCGCCACACCGTAGAGCACCATCGAGACGATGGTGATGACCACGACGGACGACCACACCTCGAAGTTCTTCACCTGCGAGACCGCGACGACGATGCCGTAGCCCAGGCCCTGGCCGGTGGCGAGCCACTCGGCCAGCAGGGCGCCGGTGATGGCGCCGGGGATGGAGATCTTGACGGCGGCGAAGAACGACGGCAGCGAGCTGGGCAGCGCCACCTTGCGAAGCGCGGTGAACGGGGTGCCGCCGTAGACGGCGATCACGTCGCTGACCTGAGGGGATGCCGACCGCAGGCCGAAGGCGATGTTCACCAGGGCCGGGAAGAGGACCACGATGGCACCGGTCACCACGGCGATGCTCGGTCCGCGGCCGGTGATGAGGATCAGCACCGGGACGAAGGCCACCAGCGGCACGCTGCGCAGCAGCAGGGCGATGGGCATCAGCGCGTGCTCGATGCCCTTCGACAGGGTGAACAGGGTGGCCAGCACCAGGGCGAGCAGCAGCCCGGCGACGAAACCGAGGAACGCGTCGGTGAGGGTGACACCGAGGTTGGTGAGGATCAGCGCCCGGTTCTCGGCGGCATCCGGCACCGTGAAGAGCCAGTTGAACACATCCAGCGGTCCCTTGGCGATGAACGGCGAGATCCCCAGCAGCAGGATCAGGCCCTGCCAGGCGACGAGGACGATCACGAGCGTCAGCAGGCCCGTGGCCAGGGCCCGGCCGATGTAGGCGCCGATGCCGCGCGCCTGCGTCCCGCTGCTCTTGGTGAGGACAGCGGCCTGAACGACGATGGCCTCGGCAACATGGGTTTGCGCGCTCATGAGCTGCTCCGTCCGGTGGTCCAGGGGGTGGCGAAACGGGAGATCAGCGCGAAGAGCAGGTAGCCGATGCCGGCCAGCAGACCCGCGACGAGGGCGAGGCTCCAGACCCGTTCCACGTTCGCGGCGTTGCCGGCGGCGAGCATGGCCAGGCCGAGGCCCCGCTCGGCGCCGCCGAGGTATTCCCCGAGGATGGCGCCGAGCAGCGCGGCCGGAGCCGCGATCTGCAGGGCGTTCAGCACGCTGGGCAGCCCGGCGATCAGCCTGACCTTCCGCAGCTGGGTGAACTTGGTGCCGCCGTACACGGTGACGAGGTCGAGACTGGCCGTGTCGGCGGCCTTGAGCCCCACCAACGAGCCGACCACCGTGGTGAAGAACACCGACATGGCGGCCAGGAAGATCGCGGTGCCGGACGGGTCGCCGCGCGGCGGGCCGATCACGGTATACGCGATCGGGCCGATCGCCACGATCGGCACGCAGTAGGTGATCACGGCGATCTGCAGCGCGATCTTCTCGATGCGCGGCAGCACCAGGACCAGTCCGGCCAGCAGCAGCGCCAGGCCGTTGCCCCAGAGGAACCCGATCGCCGCTTCACTGAGGGTCATGGTGATGTGCGGCAGGTAGAAGCCGAAGCCGTCGCCGGCGAACTGGCGGAATACCTCGGCCGGGGTGGGGATGGCACCGCCGGGCACCGATCCGGCGTTCTGGAAGATGGTGAGCGCGCTGATCCACCACAGGGCCACCACGACGATCACGCCGAGAAGCCCGGTGGCCCAACCGGGCAGGCCCCGGCTGACCGGCATCAGTGCGCCCCGGCGGCGGCCGGGGTGTCGGCGCCGAAGAGCAGTTCGGACGCCCGGTCGTGCAGGGCGTGGAATTCGGGGCTGCGCATCATCTCGGGCAGGCGCGGGCGGGGCAGGTCGATCTCGATGACCTCCTTGACGCGGCCGGGCCGCGGACTCATCACGGCCACTTGGTCGCTGAGGAAGATCGCCTCGGAGATCCCGTGGGTGACCATCAAGGTCGTCGCGGGCTTCTCGGTCCAGATGCGCAGCAGTTCGATGTTGAGGCGCTGCCGGGTCATGTCGTCGAGGGCACCGAACGGTTCGTCGAGCAGCAGCACCGACGGCTTGAGCACGAGGGAACGGGCGATTGAGACGCGCTGGCGCATCCCGCCGGACAGCTGGGCCGGCTTGGCCTTCTCGAATCCGGCAAGGCCGACGAGCTGGATGAGTTCGGTGACGTAGTCCTCGTCGACGGGCATCCTGGCGACCTCGAACGGAAGCTTGATGTTGCTGCGCACACTCCGCCAGGGCAGCAGGGCGGAGTCTTGGAAGGCGATGCCGAGTTCGTGGCCGCGGCGGAGTTCCGCGGGGCTCTTGCCGTCCACCCGGGTGGTGCCGCTGGTCGGGTTCTCCAGGCCGGCGAGGATCCGCAGGATCGTGGATTTGCCGCAGCCGGAGGGGCCGAGCAGTGAAAGGAAGCTGCCCTTGTCGGTGTGCAGGTTCGCGTTGTCGAGCGCGACAACCTCCCTGCGACCGACCGAGAAGGTCTTGTGCAGCGCTTCAATGTGTAGGCCGGTACCGTGCAGGCTGGTTCCCGAGGCGGTGGGTGGAGCGGTGTCGATCGTGCTCACGTCGTACATTCCTTACTGGGCGTCGTCGGATGCCGGTAGTTCAGTATCGCCGACGGCACCCGCCTCGGTGAGACGGGTGCCGCGACGAGAGTTGTGCTGCGGGTGGCTACTTGCTGTAGGCGATGAGGTCGGGGTTCTCCTCGTACACCTCGGCCAGCAGGCTCATGTCGAACAGGGTGGCGGTGTCGATGTCGATACCGGCGGCCTTGAGCGTGGCGACGGACTCCTTCTGCAGCGCGTCGCTGATGGTGAACAGCCCGTTGGCCTCGGTGTCGGGGCTGACGACGAGGTCGGTGGCCTGGATCTCCGCCTGGCGGGTCTCCTTCTCCATGGTCAGTCCGAGGTCCTTGCCGTAGGTGTCGACGGTGAGCTTCGCGGCGGCAGCGGGATCGTTGATCGCGTCGGCCCAGCCCTTGATCTCGGCGACGAGCAGTGCCTTGAGCATCTCGCGGTCGTTGGCGATCGCATCCTCGGAGGCGGTGAACGTCTCGGCGACGAACGGCAGTCCGTTGTCGGCCAGCGGCAGGTTCACCGGGTCGAGACCGGCCAGCTCGGCGTCGATCGACTCGTTGGTGAGGTACGCGAACCATCCGTCGACCTCGCCGTTGAAGAGCGGGGTCGGGTCGTACTCGACCGGGACGACGGTGATCGTGGACGGGTCGATCTCATTGACCTTGAGGAAGGCGTCCCACAGGCTCTGGTTGCTGGCCTGGACGCCGATGGTCTTGCCCGCAAGGTCGTCGAGGGTGGCGATGTTGCCCACGCCGGCGAGCGAGAGGATGGTGAACGGGTTCTTCTGGTACGTCGCCCCGATGATCTTCAGCGGTGCGCCCTCCTCGGCGATGACGGTGCCCGTGGAGATGGCGTTGCCGACGCCGAGATCGACGTTGCCGGAGATGACACCGGCCTCGGCCGACGCCGGGCCGGGGATCAGGTCGACGGAGTCGAAGCCCGCTTCGGCGAAGTAGCCGGCATCCTCGGCCACGAACTCGCCCATGAACTCGGCGTTCTTGATCCAGGACAGCTGGATGCTTGCCTCGCCGAACGAGGCTGCGTCGCCGGAGCCCGACTCGGCGGAGCCGGCGTCGCCGGCGCAGGAGGACAGCAGCAGGGTGAGTGCGGCGGCCACGGCGACGCCGGTGCCGACGCGCTTGGCCGAGCGACGGGTGAACGGGGAAACTGGGGCTTGCGTCATGACGCGGTCCTCTCGATGGTGCTCGGGGATTGCCGTGGAACTCAACGGCGTGCTGGGGCGGAATGCCTGAATGCTGAAATGGAATGTGCTGTGGTGCGGCTGTGATCGCGGTGCTGGTGTGCTGCTGGTGTGACTGCGTTGCTGGGGTGATCAAGGTGTTTCAACGCAGCGCATCCGCTGCAACAGATGTTCGGATCACTCGAACACTAATTGCTGCGTGTGACGCCGCGAAGACCGAATCATTTCCGGCTCATTACGTCCGAAAAGTCGTGCTGGAACACTGGATTCCTCCCCGAGTGGTCCCGGAACCCTGGCGTGATAGCGTCACGGAGTTCACCCAGAAAGGAACCCCAATGTCTTCCGCTATCGTACCGAGCATCGCGTTCGTCGCCGGCCTGCCCAAGGCCGAACTGCACCTGCACCTCGAGGGCACCCTCGAACCCGAGCTCAAACTCGAGCTGGCCCGACGCAACGGCGTGGACATCGGCCAGAGCACGGTGGAGCAGGTGCGCGCCACCTATGAGTTCGACTCGCTCGCCAGCTTCCTCGGCGTCTACTACCCCGCGATGGACGTGCTCGTCACCGAGGCCGACTTCTACGACCTCGCCACCGCGTATTTCCGCCGCGCCGCCGCCGACGGGGTGCGGCGGGTGGAGGCGTTCTTCGACCCGCAGGCGCACACCTCGCGGGGCATCCCCATCGAAACCGTCATCCTCGGCTACCACAGGGCCGCCGTGGATGCCGCCGGCCTCGGCGTCTCCGCGGAGCTGATCCTCTGCTTCCTGCGCGACTTCACCGCCGAGGGCGCACTGGAGACCCTGCAGTCCGCACTCCCCTATCTGGACAGGTTCATCGGTGTCGGCCTCGACTCCGACGAGCGAGGCAACCCGCCGGCGAAGTTCGCCGAGGTCTTCGCGCTGGCCAGGGCGAACGGCCTCAAGCTCACCATGCACTGCGACATCGACCAGGTCGGCAGCATCGAGAACATCCGCCAGGTACTCGAGGAGATCCAGGTGGACCGCATCGACCACGGCACCAATATCGTCGAGAACCCGGAACTGGTCACCCTGGTGCGGGAGCGCGGCCTGGGGCTCACTTGCTGTCCGGTGTCGAACAGCTTCGTCACGGCAGACATGAAGGCCGTCGAAATGGTGGCCCTGCTGCACTTCGGTGTCCTGGTCACCGTCAACTCCGACGATCCCGCCTACTTCGGCGCCTACGTGGCCGACAACTACCTGGCGCTGGCCGAGAAGGCCGGGCTCGACACCGACGAGCTGGTGCAGCTGGCCAAGAACTCCTTCCAGGCCTCCTGGCTGCCCGACGCCGAGAAGCAGGCCTACCTGGCGGAAATCGACGCGTACGTCGCAGGGTACCCGGCTGCCTGACCTGCTGGGCACCGTCGGTGTTTCATCACCGGGAATGTCGTGTGTCCGACAGGTTTCGGAACCCCGGAACGAGGCCGGAACGACTTCACTAGGGTGAGCGGTGAGCCACCGAACGGGGCCGCTGGAGTCGTTTCGGACCGGCACAGAAACCGAGAAGGAGAACCGATGTACGACCTGGTCATCCGCTCGGCTCGTGTGCTCACCGAGCAGGGTTTCATCCCGGCGGCCGTCGCGATCGCGGGCGGCGTCATCCGTGCGATCGCGCCGGTGGATGCGCCGCTGGCGGCCCGGCAGGACGTCACCCTCCCGGTCGGCCAGGTGCTGCAGCCGGGCATCGTGGACACCCACGTGCACGTCAACGAACCCGGCCGCACCGACTGGGAGGGCTTCGCGAGTGCCACCCGCGCGGCCGCGGCCGGCGGTGTGACCACGATCATCGACATGCCGCTGAACAGCATCCCGCCCACCACGACGGTGCCGGCTCTCGAGCTCAAGCGCGCCGCGGCCGCGCCCCAAGCCACGGTCGATGTGGGCTTCTGGGGCGGGGCGATTCCTGGCAACCTCGGTTCGCTTCGGCCGCTGCACGACGCGGGGGTCTTCGGCTTCAAGGCCTTCCTCTCCCCCTCCGGCGTCGACGAGTTCCCGCACCTCTCCTCGGAGCAACTCGAGGCCGCTGCGACCGAGATCGCCGGTTTCGGCGGACTGCTCGTGGTGCACGCCGAAGACCCGTCCGTGCTCGAAAGCGCCGAGAACGCCGGCGGCACCGGCTACCGGGACTTCGTCGCCAGCCGACCGGATGCGGCCGAGGACGCCGCGATCGCCCGGGTGATCGCCGTCGTGCGACGCACCGGCGTGCGCGCCCACGTCCTGCACCTGTCCTCCGCACTGGTGTTGCCCAGACTGGCCGCGGCCCGCGCCGAGGGCCTGCCGATCACGGTGGAGACCTGCCCGCACTACCTCAGCTTCGCCGCCGAGAGCATCGCCGACGGCGCAACGGCGTTCAAGTGCTGCCCGCCGATCCGCGGCGAGGACAACCGTGACCTGCTCTGGCAGGGCCTGGCCGACGGTGTCATCGATCTCATAGCCTCCGATCACTCCCCCGCCACCCGGGAACTCAAGCTCGGCCACGGCGGTGACTTCGGCCTGGCCTGGGGCGGTATTTCCGGCCTACAGCTGAGCCTGCCCGCCGTGTGGACGGCCGCCAGGGCCCGCGGGCTCACGCTCGAGCAGGTGCTGCACTGGATGAGCCGTGCCACGGCCGACTTCGTGGGCCTGCCGGCCGGGCGGGTCCGTGCCGGTGCGGCCGCCGATCTGGTGGCTTTCGCGCCCGAGGAGGTCTTCACCGTGGACGTCGATACCCTGCGGCACAAAAACCGGGTGAGCGCCTTCGGCGGCGCCACCCTGTTCGGCCGGGTGCACACCACCTGGCTGGCCGGAAACGTGATCTACGCGGTCGACGACACCGCATTCGATGGATCCGACGCATCCGCCCGGCCACCAGCCGGCCGCCTGCTGACCGCCCGCTGACCCGAACTTTTTCCCGAACACCGCATCATGTACGAACCAGAAGGAGCACCCATGTCGATAGTTCTCGGACCCAACCGCTACGGCAAGGCGGAGAACCGCATCGTGCGCATCTACCGCGACACGCCCCGCCACGAGATCCACGACATCAGCGTCTCCACTGCCCTGCACGGCGACTTCGCCGATGCACACCTCGCCGGTGATCAGCTGCAGGTACTGCCCACCGACACCCAGAAGCAGACCGCGTACTCCTTCGCCAAGGAGAAGGGCTTGCTCTCGATCGAGAGCTACGGCCTCGATCTGGCCACCCATTTCGTCGATCACATCACGTCGGTGGCAGGTGCCAGGGTGGAGATCGAGGAGTTCGCCTGGGAACGCGTTGTCGTGGACGGCACCGAGCACGACCACACCTGGGTGCGGCGCGGCCAGGAGGTGCGCACCGCGGCGATCTCGGTGGAGGGCACCGGCACCGATCAGCGGGTCTGGGTGGTCGGCGGGCTGAAAGACCTGATCCTGCTCAAGTCCACCGGCTCGGAGTTCTCCGGCTTCATGCAGGACCCGTACACGCTGTTGCAGCCCACCACCGACAGGGTGATGGCCACCTCCCTCACAGCCGGCTGGCGCTTCACCGACCACACCGTGGTGGACTGGGAGGCGAGCTACGCCGGTATCTCCGCGTTGCTGAAGACCCAGTTCGCCGTGGTGCATTCCCTGGCCCTGCAGCAGACCCTCTACAAGATGGGCGAGGCCGTGCTCGCGGCCTACCCGAACATCGCCGAGATCCGGCTCTCCGCGCCCAACAAGCACCATTTCCTCTATGACCTGTCACCATTCGGTGTGGAGAACAACAACGAGGTCTATCACGCCGCCGACCGCCCGTACGGGCTGATCCAGGCCACCGTGATGCACGATGACGCCGCGGATGCCGGGCCCGCCTGGGATTCCTACACCGGGTTGGTCTGATGAGCCTGGCCGCAGGTTCGGTGGGGCCGTCGTTGGAGCAGGTCTACCTCGGCCACGTCTTCCACGTGGCCGGCTCCCCCACCCTCGCCGAAGCGCCGGCGCACCTGGTGTCGTTGCCGCAGGGCGCACTGGTCACCGCCGTCGACGGCACCATCGCCTGGGTCGGCCGTGCCGTCGACCTGCCGTCGAGCTTCGCAGCGCTGCCGGTCACCGACACCCGCGGCGGCTTCATCCTGCCCGGCTTCGTCGATACCCACATCCACTTTCCGCAGACCTACTCCACGGATGCCTATGGCGGCGGCCAGCTGCTCGAGTGGCTCGACAACTGCGTCTTCCCGGCCGAGACCCGGCTGCAGGACGACGACTTCGCGGCGGCGATCGCCCGCGACTTCACCCGCCGGCGCACCGCGGCAGGCACCACGAGCGCCCTGGTGTTCGGGTCGGCCTTTCCGCACGCCCAGGACGCACTGTTCGCCGAGTCCGAGCGGGCTGGGCTGAGGCTGGTCAGCGGGCGCGGCATCCAGACCGTCGGCCCCGACTCGGCCAGCGCCCTGATCACCTCGGAACGCCAGGCGCTCGACCTGGTCAGCGACGAGATCTCCCGCTGGCACGCCCGCGACACCGGTGATGCCCGCACGGCGCTGCTGCAGGTGGCCGTCGTACCCAGGTTCAGCCTGTCGGTGACGCCGCACACCCTCGCGGCCCTCGGCGAGCTCTACGACGGGGTGCGCGATCGGGGCGTCTACTTCCACAGCCACCTCAACGAGAACAACCGCCCGGAAACCGGCGAGATCGACGTGGTCAAGGCGATTTACCAGGTCGAGAACTACCTGGACACCTACGACGGCAGGTTCCTGCCGGGTTCGGCCGTCGGCGGGTCGAGCCTGCTCGGCCGACGCAGCATCCTGGCGCACGCCGTGCACTGCGAGGACGTCGAGCTGGCCCGCCTGGCCGAGACCGGTTCGTCGATCGCACACTGCCCCACCTCGCAGCAGTTCCTCGGCTCCGGCACCATGCCGTGGACCCGCACCACCGGCTTCGGGGTGAACGTGGCGCTCGGTTCCGACATCGGCGCGGGCGACGAGTGGCTGATGAGCCGGGTGCTGAACGACTGTTTCAAGGTGCACCTGTCCGAACCCGGCGATGCCGGCCTGTCGATCAGCCCCGCCGAGCTGCTCTTCACCGCCACCCTGGCCGGTGCCCGTGCCCTGGACATGGAGGAGCGCTACGGCAACCTCGACGTGGGCAAGGATGCCGACTTCCTGCTCATCGAGCCCGACAACTGGGAGCCGCTCGCGGCGGTGCTGGCCAACGGCATCCGGGCCGACGACGAGGCGATGGCCACCGACCAGACCCTCTTCGCCCTGCTGATGGCGCTTCGTCAGCCGGCCATCACCGGCGTCTTCGTGCGAGGCCGCCGCGTCACGGCAGCCTAGCCCGGCCTGGTCCGCCCACGCCGCCCGTTCGGTCCCGGCCCAACTGTTGCCCGTGCGGACAAGTGCGTCCGGCGTACCGGGACCATTTGTCCGATGCGGCAACAGTTACTCGCCGACGGTCCCGTCGACGGCCTCGCGGATCAGGTCGGCATGGCCGCAGTGCCGGGCCGTCTCCTCGATCAGGTGAAGCAGGATCCAGCGCAGGCTCCACAATTCGCCGTCCCGGCCCGGTGACGCGACGAGCTCGTCGAGGCCCCGGCCGGCCGTGGCCCGTCGGCTGCGTTCGCAGGCCGACCGGTACAGCCCGCGCAGCTCGTCCGGGTCATCGCCCGCGGCGCTCGTGAACTCCCAATCGCGGTCGTCGTGCCACGGCGCGCTACCCCAGGGCTCGAGCTCGTCGTCGGAGCGGCCGAGGAACCGGGACTGGATCCAGCGGTCCTCCACGAAGGCCAAGTGCTTGAGCAGGCCGCCCAGCGTGAGAGTGGATGGTGCCACCGCGAGGTTGAGGCCCGCGCGGTCCAGTCCCTCGGCTTTGATCAGCAGCGTCTCTCGCTGGAAGTCGAGGAACTCGTTGAGCGAACGGTGTTCGTCGCTGGCGGGGTGCGGGTCGGTGCGTGTCATGACCTCAGCCTCCCACAGCACCTTCCGGCGCGGCCCAGCGCCATACTGGAACGCATGACAGCAGCCGATGCCGCACTACCCTCGACGCCGGAACCGGTGTTCTTCCCGGATCTCGTGCCCGAACTCCTGGTTGGCGATCTTGCGGTCAGCCTGAGCTTCTGGGTCGAACTGTGTGGCTTCGAGGTGCTCTACGACCGGCCAGACGACGGATTCGCGTACCTGCGGGCCGGCACCGCGCACCTGATGCTCGAACAGGTCGGCATCGGGCGTAACTGGACCCCCGCCGCCCTGGAGCGTCCGCTGGGGCGCGGCATCAACTTCCAGATCATGATGCCGAACATCGCTCCCCTGCTGGAGCGCCTCGCGGCGGCCGACTGGCCGCTCTTCATGGCCGCCGAGACCAGGTGGTACGACACCGGCGACACCCAGGCCGGCGTGGCGCAGTTCCTGGTGCAGGACCCGGATGGCTACCTCGTGCGGTTCTCGTCGCGGGTGAGCGCCGAGGGCTGACTCTGCAGCTGAACCTGACGTCGGCGCCCGCCGTGGTCTCCCCGATTCGCAGCATCCGCGTGACTCGGTCGCCCGCACGGGGTAATCTCGCCCTCATGTGCGGCAGATTTGCAATGAACGAGGACGTCGACGATCTGATCCGGGACTTCGTCGCGGCCGGCGGCCGTGCCGGGGACTGGCGGCCCAGCTACAGCATCGCGCCGACCGACTCGGCCCCCATCGTGCGCGAGTGGCAGCCGGAGGGCGCCGACGCCCCCACGCGGGAGGTCACCCTGGCCACCTGGGACTGGCCGCAACCGGCGGGGGCGCCGCGCCGCGGCCCGATCATCAACGCCCGGCTGGAGAAGCTTGACCAGCGGTTCTGGGTGGGCGCCTTCTCCAACGCCCGCTGCATAGTTCCCATGCTCGGCTATTACGAGTGGACCGGAGAGAAGGGCGCGAAGCAGCCGCACTTCATCCACGGCGACGGTCTGCTCGCGGCGGCCGGGGTCAGCTGGGCATCCAAGGATGCCGACGGTGACTGGTCGCGCGTCTTCGCCGTGGTCACCAGGGAGGCCAGGGACGCCTCCGGTGAGGTCCATGACCGGATGCCGGCCTTTCTCGAACCCGACACCTGGGCGACCTGGTTGAACCCGCAGTCGATCACCGGGGCGAACCCCACCGAGTCGGCGGCGAACCGCTCGGCCATGATCGACCTGCTGGATCGCACGTCCACCGCAGTGGCGGCCACCATACGCACCCGGTTGGTGGACCGCAGGGTCAACAGTGTGCGGGCCATCGACCCGCAGGATGCGACGCTGGTGGCGGCGCTCGAAACCTAACCGGCGGCGCCAGTGACGGCCTGCCGGGCGGCCTGCTGCAGCTCAGTCCGGTCGACGCCCAGCTGGCGCAGGGCCCGGCTCATCGTGCCATGCTCGACCTCGGCGGCCGCCCACACCACGTGAGCCGAACGGAGTTCGTGACCACGGCCCGCGCCTTCCTTCGACAGGGCCACGGCCCGCTGGAAGACATCCTGCAGACTGCCGGTGCTGCGGTACGGGCCCGTGCGCGCGAGCGACGGCGCTGCGTGTGGCGACGGCTCCGGTGGTTCTGCGTCCGCGTCGATTCCCACCGACTGGAGGGCCAGCGCGTGCGTCTGGACGATGGCGGTCCGCACATCCGCCGTCGTCACGTCGAAGGTGGCGAACGCGCGTCGTGCAGAGTCGTCCGGCAATGCCAGCACGGCCAGCAGCAGATGCTCAGCCCCCGGCATCTCGTCGCCCAGTGCGGCAGCTTCCTGTTCCGCCGTCGTGAACAGCTCATTCATGATGCGGATGTCTGCGATCGCCTGTCGAATTCCCATGTCAGAAGTCCTTCGTTGTCGGTGGTGCGCGTCGTCGTTGCGGTACTAGTCCAGGGGTGCGCGGCGCTGCGGTGAGAGCCGCTTGTGCGCCGCCTGGGCGGTCATGCCGAGAGCCTGGCCGATCTGGTTCCAGGTCCAGCCCTGTTCGAGGGCGTGATCCACCGCAGACCGCTCCAGCCGAGCCGACAGCCGACGCAAGGCGACTACGGCCGCGAAGGCTTCGTCCGGATGGTCCGGGGTGGGAATTCCGCTGGTCTCGAACATGCGTCAACTTTAGTTGATGGTCAACGCAGGTGTCAACAAAAGTTGATGACCCAGCGGGTGTCGCCGTCGGATTAGACCACTAGGTTGGGCAGCACCCTCAGTGATCTCGCTGCTGACCTGCCTCTGCATTCACAGATTGGACACCATGCCCGCGAACCTGTCCGCACGCAGCATCCTCTGGATCGGTATCGGCCTGATCACGGCCAGCGTCCTCGTCCAGGTCGGCAGGGACCTCGTCTACCGCCTCGTCGCCACCGACTCGCTCCAGGCCGTGGCGAACAGCTGGTGGTTCGGCTCGTTCGACGTCGTGTTCCTGCTGGTGGTACCCCTGGGTACATTGATGGTTGCGGCGTTTTTCGTCGCCCGGTTGATCGAGCGGGTCCCGACGGTGCCCGCGCAGCCGGCCCGCCGCATCACCGCGGCCGGGGTGTTCTGGGCCGGGATCGTCTTCACGCTGGTCGGCCTGCTCGTGGTCGCCTCGCTGGAAGGCTGGATGGGCACGCTGGCCGCACAGGGACGCCCCGGCATCGCCCTGGATGCGCTCTATTTTGTGGTCAGTCCACTGCGGAACATCGTGATTCCACTCGGCCTCGCCCTGCTCCCGGCCTCCGTATTGATGAAAAAGCTCGAGGTTCGCAGCCGGACGGCTCAGCTACCCCTCTAGTCAGCTACCCCGATAGGTCGAGTACGCGAACGGGCTGAGCAGCAGCGGCACGTGATAGTGCGCCGACTCGTCGTCCAATTCGAAGACGATGGTGACGTAGGGGTAAAACGTGCTCTGGCTCCGAGCCGAAAAGTAGCTGCCGGTCTCGAAAGTGATGCGGTACCGACCCGCAGACACAGCCTCTGGCCCGAGGTCGGCAACCCGGCCGTGGGCATCCGTCTGCGCCGTGGCGAGTTCGCGCCAACCCCCGTCGAGGTATTGTTCCAGGACCACGCCCACGGATGCCGCTGGGCTGCCGGACACCGCGTCGAGCACGTGGGTGGTGATGTGGCTGCGCGCGCTCATCACCGGGCATCCCGCGGGGCTGCTGAGTCGGTGGCTTCGGTTTTCTGCACCGAGTCATCCTGCCACTGACGGGCGAGAACCCCTAACCGGAGCAGGGCGATGTCCCGCAGCTCTGAGCCCACGATTGCGGCCTCGGTGTTGTCGTCCAGGGTGAGCCGGCGCCGTAGCTCGGCGAGGATTTCCCGGCGGCTGCGGCCGGCGGCGCGGATGAGGAACACCCTGTCGAAACGCTCCTCGTAGATCCGGTTGCCGTCGGCGATGGCCGCCGCGAGCTCGGCGTCGTCGGAGTCGACCGACGCCTGTTCTGCCCGGGAGAACCCCGCTGCCTGCGAGTCGCCCGCGGGCTTCTCGCCGATCCGCGGATGCTCCGCCATGGCCTCGTCGATCTCGCTCCGGGGCAGCGGTGTTGCGGCCGCCCTGGCCGCTTCGATGAGGTCTGCGGCCGAGGCGAACGGCGCCCGGACGGACACCGCGTCGGCCCAGCGCGGAACGGCCAGGCAGGCCAGGAGGGCGGTGCGCAGCTCCTCGCCGACGGGAATCGTGGTCATGGGGTCCTCCGGGTGACGAAAATCGGGCTGACGAGGGGCGGAATGACGAGGGTCGGGATGGCGAGCGGCGAGCGGGGCAGAAGACGACGTGCAGCCCGGGCCGCTGCCCGTACGATGACAGGCATGCACTCCGCTGAGACTCCTCGGGTGGCCGGACTGGTCCTGGCCGCCGGCGCGGGCAGCCGGTATGGCAAACCCAAGTCGCTGGTCGTCGACGCCTCCGGCGAGCCTTGGCTGGTGCGAGCCGCCCTGGCCCTGGAGGCCGGCGGCTGCGACCCCGTTGTTGTGGTGCTCGGAGCGAGTGGGACCCAGGCCGAAGGCCTGCTGCGCTCGGCCGTGGCCCGATTCGAGAGGCCGCACCGGCTGACGGTGGTGCACTCAGAGGACTGGGCGGCGGGACTGTCGGCATCCCTAGATGCCGGCCTGGCGCGGCTGCAGCAGAGCGAGAACGACATCGTCACCGCGGTAGCCCTGGTTTTGGTGGACGTGCCCGACCTCACTGCCGCCACCGTGCGCCGGCTGATCGACGGAGCAATCCCGCAGACCCTCCGGCAGGCGCACTTCGGCGGCCGGCCCGGGCATCCGGTGGTGATCGGTCGCGAGCATTGGGCGCCGCTGCGAGCGAGCCTGACCGGCGACAGCGGTGCACGACAGTACCTGGTGGCACGAGACGCGACCGCGGTGGCCTGCGACGACCTGGGCACTGGCGTGGACGTCGACGAGCCGGGCACGCGGTAGTCCGCGCCACACCCGGAACCGGGCGCGCTCACCAGGGTGCTTCGAGCTCGTCGAGGTCCTCGTACACGCTGGTGATGGCCGCGATCCTGGTGCGGCTCTCCCGCACCTGCGCGCCCATCGCGCCGGTGGCGAGCAGGTTCATCAGGCTCATGGCCGTGGCGTAGCTGTCGAAGGCCGACACCGAATCCACCGGGCATTCGAGCCAGTGGGTGGCCTGGTCGGAGTACTTGCGAGCAGAGGAGTCGGCGATGAGCACCAGCGGGACCTCGCGGCTCCGGATGGCCGCAACGATGTCCCCGAAGCCGGAGACCCGCCGGCGGAAGCCCATCAACACCACCACGTCACGCGGGCCGAGGCCGGCCAGCTCTTCGCCGAGCGACTGGCCGGGCAGCGGCGCGAGGCGCACGTGGTCGCGGGCCTGCACCAGCTGCTGGCGCAGGTGCAGCGCCAGCGGGTAGCTGTTGCGCAGCCCCACGATCACGACGTTCTGGGCCGACCGTACCAGCCGGGCCGCGGCATCCAGCCGGCCGTCCTCGAGGGTTACCAGCAGACGGCGCAGGTTGTCCTGTTCGGCTTCGGCGTGCGCGGCGAGCCGCGAGGGGGTGCCGGCGGATGCGCCGGGGCCGCCGAGCGGTGAGCCCAGGTTGCGCAGTGACCTGGCGTGCTCGCGCACCTCGGCCGAGTCCTGGAAACCGAGCCGGCGGAACAGCCTGGACACCGTGGCCTTGGACACCCCGCTGAGCCGGGCCAGCTCCGACGCGTTATAGACGGCGAGGTCGCTCATGTGGTCGAGGATGAAGTCGGCGGCGCGCTGCTCCTGCGGGGAGAGCTCGCCGTAGCGGCCGTCGATGCGTTGCCCGATATTCAGCGTCATGCCGGGTCCTGCAGCGTGTGACCGTCGGCCAGGGCGAGCACGGCGGCCTCGAAGGCATCCAGCGCACTGGCGACGTCGGGCTCGGTGACCGACTCGTCGGGGTGGTGGCTCACTCCTCCGGCGCAGCGCACGAAGAGCATGCCGATCTCGGTGAGGTGCGCCACGGCCATCGCGTCGTGTCCGGCCATCGAGAGCAGCTCCAGAGGCGCCGGCCCGTCGTCAGAGCGGTCCGCGGCACGGATGCCCGCGGCTATGACGCCGCGCAACCGGTCGCTGCAGTGCGCCGCCGGTGCCGCGTGCGTCTGGTGCACGGCGACGTGCAGTCCACGCGTGCTGCAGATCTCCTCGAGCAGGGCCTCGATCCGCTGCCAGGCCGCGTCGCGGTCCGCATCGAAGCGGCCACGCAGGTCGAGGCTGAATTCGGCCCGGCCGGCGATCACGTTGACGGCGTCCGGGAACACCTCGAGGTGCCCGACGGTGGCGATCAGGTCGGCATCGCGGGCGAGCCGTTCGATGGCCACGATGGCCTCGCTGGCCCCGGCGAGGGCGTCGCGGCGGTGCGTCCACGGGGTACCGGAGTGTCCGGCCTTGCCGGTGATGGTGATCTGAAAGCGCCGCGCGCCGGCAATCGACGAGACGATGCCCAGCGGCAGGTCGTTCTCCTCGAGCACCGGGCCCTGTTCGATGTGGGTCTCGAGGTAGCCGACGAAGTCGTTGGAGGTGCGGGCGGCGGCGGTGACGGCGGCCGGGTCGAGGCCGAAGGCCACGAACGCGTCGTGCAGGGTGGTTCCCGCCTCGTCGGTGAGCTCCCACCAGGCATCCAACCAGGTGCCGGCCAGCGCCCGGCTGCCCAGCAGCGCGGTGCCGAACCGGGTGCCCTCCTCGTCGCCGAAGGCCACGACCTCGAGGGCGAACGGCAGGCTGCGGCCGTCGGCGTTGATGCGCTCGACCACGGCGATGGCGGTGAGCACCCCGAGGATGCCGTCGTACCGGCCGGCCGAGGGCACCGTGTCCAGGTGAGAGCCGAGCAGGAGCGCGGGCAGGCCGGGGGTGGCTCCCTCGAGCCGGCCGCACTGGTTGCCCGCGGCGTCCTGCCAGGTGGCCATGCCGGCGTCCCGCATCCAGCCGGCGGCGAGAGCGTTCACCGCAGCGTGCTCCGGCGACAGGTAGACCCGTTCGATCAGGCCGTCGGGCAGGCTGGAGTGGCTGGCGAGTTCGTCGCAGCGTTCGAGCACGGCGGCGGCGGTGAGCGGTTTCGACGGATCAGGCGTCGTCATGCGCCCGCGGCATCCTGATAGACCTCGTAGGCGGCGCCGACGCCGCCCCCGCCGGTTACGCTCGCGCCGGCGCGACGCAGCACCTGCTCGAGGGCGGCCAGGGTGGTCAGCACGGTGTCCTTGCGGGCGTTGTAGCCCATGGTGCCGATGCGCCAGACCAAGCCGCGCAGCGGCCCGAACGAGGTGCCGATCTCGATGCCGAAGTCGTTCAGCAGCTCCCCGCGCACGGCGTCGTCGGTGACACCGTCGGGGATGTGCACGGCCACGACGTTGTTCATCCGGTGTTCCAGGTCGCCGAAGACGTTCAGGCCCAGGCCCTGCACGCCGGCCAGCATCGCCGCGCCGTGCAGCCGGTGCCGTTCCACGGCCGTGTCCATACCTTCGTCAACGAGCAGCCGGGCGCATTCGCGGGCCCCGTAGAGCATGGTGGTGGCCTCGGTGTGGTGGTTCAGGCGTTTGGGTCCCCAGTAGTCGAAGACCATCGACAGGTCGAAGTAGTTGGAGCGGATCGGGTGGGCGTTCACGGCGTCGCCGGCCTCGCGGATGCCCGCTTCGATGCTCTTGCGGGCATTGATCACCTCGACGGCCCGCGGGGAGAAGGTGGCCGGTGCCGAGCCGGAGGGGCCGCCCAGGCACTTCTGCAGGCCGGCGGTCACGGCGTCCAGCCCCCAGGCATCCGCCTGGAAGGTGTTGCCGGCCAGCGACGCGGTCACGTCGGTGTAGAACAGCACGCCGTGCCTGGCGCAGATGTCGCCGAGCTCGTCGAGCGGCTGGGCCACGGTGGTGGAGGTGTCGCCGTGCACGATCGCCAGCAGCGCCGGCTTGGTCTCGCGGATGGCCTGCTCGATCTGGGCGGGGGTGAACACGGTGCCCCACTCGATCTCCCGCGCGTGCACCTCGGCGCCGGCGCGCTCGGCGATCTCGCGCAACAGGTGGCCGAACCGGCCGAAGATGGGCACCAGCACCCGGTCACCGGGGCTGATCAGCGAAACCAACGCCGCCTCTATCCCGGCGCGGGAGGTGCCGTCGATGAGCAGGGTCTGCTCATTCGTGGTCTTGAAGACGCCGCGGTAGAGCGCCATGGTCTCGTTCATGTACGCCGTCATGGACGGGTCGTACTGGCCGACGAGCTGGGCGGACATGGCACGCAGCACCCGGGGGTCGGCGTTCACCGGGCCGGGGCCCATCAGCAGGCGGGGCGGCGGATTGATCGGCAGACTGGAAATGACTGTTTCACCCTTCGGCAATTCTGAATCATCTGTTTCAGATGCCCAGTCTACGCAACAGGTGTTTCAGTCGTGTTTCGAGTGATTACCTCCCGGCGGCCAGCTTCGCCCCGATGTCGATGAGGGCGAGGTCGGTGTGCCGCGGTCCCACCAGGCAGAGCCCCACCGGTTTGCCTCGCGACTCGAACAGCGGCACGGACAGCGCCGGGTAGCCGCCGATCCCGGCCAGGCTGGTCAGGGTGAGCGTGGCTGTGCGGGTCGCATCGATCGCGGCCGGGTTCGCGTGCCGCGACGGGGCGGTCGACGACGCCGAGGGCAGCAGCAGGATGCGTCCGTCCAGCACAGCGTCCAACCGCTCGCGGGCGGCGGCCAGCGCGACGCGAGCCTTGGCCTCGGCGGCCGGGTCGGTGCGGGACGCGATCTCGAACCGGCCCGCGACGGCGGCACCGAGGGCACCGGGGTGAGCGGTGACCCAGTCCCCGTTGGACTTCCACGCCTCGGCCATCTGAATCGCGCGGAAGATGCGCAGCGCCTCGGCGAGGTCGCCGACATCGACGAGGTCGGGTGCGGGCAGCAGCCCGGCCCGGGTGAGCCTGTCGAGTCCGGCCACGAATACGTCTTGCACGTCGTCGTCGCAGGCGAAGACCAGCGCGCTCGACACGGCGAAACGGGTGGGGGCATCCGCCTGGGCAGCGCTGGTCTGTTGCGAGGGGTCGAGCGAGGCGGCAGCGGCGGCCCGCAGCACGCCCGGTGTGCGGGTGAGCCAGCCGACGGTGTCGAACGAGGGCGCCAGCGGCAGCAGACCGGCCCTGTCGACGGCGCCGTGCGTGCTGCGCAGTCCCCAGAGGCCCTGGTACGAGGCGGGCACCCGGATGGACCCCGCCGTGTCGGTGGCCAGGCCGATGCTGGCCTGACCCAGCGCCACGGCGGCGGCCGGTCCGCTCGACGAGCCACCGGGCAGCCCGCCGGGCACCCGCACGTTCGGCGGGGTGCCGTAGTGCTCGTTGTCGCCGGCGATACTGTAGGCGAACTCATCGGTCTGGGCGATACCGCGCACGCTCGCGCCGGCGCCCAGCAGCGCGGCGACGGCAGCAGCCGTCTCGGTGGCGGCAGTGGCCTCGCGCAGGTAGGCGGGGTTTCCGGCGCCGACGGTGAAGCCGATGATGTCGTAGAGGTCCTTCACGGCGATGGTCTCGCCGGCCAGAGCACCCGAGGCGGCCGCGGCCATCAGTGGGTTGCCCACCAGACGCCACACCGTGGGATTGATCGCGGCCGGCGGCGCGGCCACCTGGGCTACCTCCACCTGCCAATCCCCCGCCGCCGAAAGCGACCAGAGCTGGGTGAGAAGGCCGGCGCCGCCGGCATCCGGGGCGTTCACCGACACGATCACGGCGTGCCGCGGGTCGATCACGCGTACGTGCAGCGACCGGATGCCCCTGGCCACCGTGCCGCTGCGGGCGCCGCGGAAGCCGCTGATCGCGTCGTGGCCCACCAGCAGACCTGCGGCGTCGCCGCGCAAGGTGTTCTCGCCGGGCGCGAACCAGGCGTCGAGCGCCGCGAGGTCGTTGGTGGCCAGCGCGTCCTCATAGCCGGCGAAGGCGGTCAGGAGCCCATCGGGCAGCGCGCCCGTGACCGACGTGGGTGTCGGGACAACCAGCGGCTCAGGCATTGAAGTCCGCCACCCGGATGCGGGCGTGCACGCCGGCGACGAGGTCGACCACCTGGGAGATGTTGAAGTCGGTCGCGGCGCTCAGGTAGGCGTAGGCGAGGGTGCGGTCCATGCCGTACCGGGCGGCGAGCAGGTCGATGGCGGCGCGCACGCACTTGCGCACGGCCTCGTCGAGGTCGGCGTCCAGGCCGGTCGGTACCAGGAATTCGCCGGTCTCGGCGAGAGGTCCGACCAGTTCGCCGAAGGCCGCGATAGCGTCGGCCTGGCTCACCACGTCGAAGCGGATGGTCACCCGCAGGGACGCCTCCATGGCCGTGAGCGCCACCTCGCCGTCGCCCTGCGCGAAGTGCGGGTCGCCCACGTAGGCCAGCGCGCCGTCCACCTGCACCGGCAGGTAGAGGGCCGAGCCCACCGTGAGCAGGTTGATGTCGATGTTGCCGCCGTGCGCGCCGGGCGGCACCGAGTGCGGGCGGGTGTCACCGGCGACGGCGACGCCCATGATGCCCAGGAACGGCCGGAGCGGAAAGTGCACGCTCCGCGCCCCGCCCGGCACCAGCGGCAGGGTGCCGACCTGGCCGGTCTCGGTGTCCGCCAGCGCGGCGAACACACTCACATTGCCCTCGCCGAGCGGGTACTCGCCGGGCAGGGCGCCGCGGCCGTGCCGGTTGGAGATCACGCCGTACGGCACCCGCGGGGTGGCCTCGATCACGGTCATCTTGAGCAGGTCGCCCGGCCGGGCGCCGCGCACGTGGATCGGGCCGGTGACCAGGTGTGGTCCGTCCACGCCGGGGTCCCGGGTCGTGTTCGAGGCGGCCAGCAGCACGGCGTCGTCGAGCACCAAGGCGCGGTCGACACCGTGGCCGGCGAAAAAGGCCGCCGGGTCGCGGCCCTGGTCTTCGAGCACGCCCTCGTGGCTGATCGTGTCGATGGTGACCTCGGTGCCGGCATCGATCACGAGCACCGGCGCATCCGTGGCACAGGGCAGCCGGCCCCAGAGCACGGTGGCCGGGGTGGCGGCCAGGTACTGCGCGGCGCGGATGGGCCCGGTGCCGGGCTGCAGGATGTCGAATGGCGTGACGTCGAATGGCATGGATGCGCCTTTTCCGTTGTGGGTCGGGAGCCGGCTCGACGCCGGCCGGCGCATCCCCGTTGGTCGAGAGTAGCGCCAGTTTTGCGGCTGGGACGACCAGCCACTACCGTGACAATTCCGAGCCGATAGGACACCCGTGCCCTCCACCCCAGTCATCCACCGTCTGCGCAGCAAGCCCGACCACCTGCACCTCGGCCTGATGCTGGCCCTCACTTTCTCCACCGGGGTGGCGGATGCGGTGGGTTACCTCGGCCTGGACAAGGTGTTCACCGGCAACATGACCGGCAACGTCGTCATCCTGGGCATGGCCATCGCCGGCGCCGACGACCTGCCCGTGGTGGGCCCGCTGATCGCGCTGTTCACCTTCATGGTCGGTGCCGCGATCGGCGGCCGGGTGCTGCGCCACGTCAAGGTCGGCTGGACAACCGAGTCGACGGTGCTGTTCGGCGCGGTCGGCGTGGTGATGGCCGCGCTGTCGATCGTCCTGTTCGTGGTGGACGGCACTCCCCCGGCCCCGTTCGACCTGATCGTGACCGGGCTGCTGGCGGCCGTGATGGGCCTGCAGGCCGCGGTGGCCCGGCACATCGCCGTGAAGGATGTCACCACCGTCGTCGTCACCTCCACCATTACCGGCTTCGCCGCCGATTCCCGTTTCGGCGGCGCCAAGAACCAGCCCTGGTTCCGCCGCTTCGCCGCGATCGTGCTGATCCTGGCCGGAGCCGGCGTCGGCGCCCTGCTGCTCATGGTGCACATCGGCTGGGGCATCGCCCTCACAGCCGTGATCACCCTCGTGGTGACCGCCATCGGCCATGCCGCGGGCCGCCCGCACCACGCCCCCGTGCCCCAGGCCTGATCCTCTGGCCCGCGGTCAGCACTGGGCTGAACGGAATCGCGGCTGTCAGGCTCAGGCGTCGCAGGTGCTGAGCACGGCCGTCATCGCCGCGCGGTCCTCCGGGGTGAGCCCGAGGTCGTAGGCGACGAAGACCGGCACCAGTTTGTCGATGTACCAGCACTGCAGGCCGGTGTCCTCCGGCAGGTCGTCCCAGACCACGCGCTGGCCCAGGTCGTGCCGGTCGGATACGTCGGGGTAGAAACCGGGCAGCCATTCACTCGGCAGCGAATCGGACTTGGAGGAGTTCTCGGTGCCCTTCACCGCCAGCAGGTTGACCGGGTCGTTGGCCAGCGCCTCCCGCTTCTCGGCCGGCCAGGCCTCTCCGCCGGTGGCGTACACGGCCTTCAGCGGCAGCAGGTGGTCGATCTGCACGTCGGCCGAGGTGTCCTGCCCGCGCACAAAATCGATGGTCTCGCCCGTGTACGGGTCGGTGAGGATGCCCGTGTACACCCGGCAGGTTGCCGGATCGATGTCGGTGCCGGTGAGGTCCCGGGTGAGGATGTCGTTGCGGGTGTCGCAGCCGTTCTGGTCGAAATCGAAGGCCCAGGCATCGCCGAACAGCTCTTCCCGGTTGCCGGCATAGCTGCCGTTGTCGGTGTAGACGGCGTCGGGCAGCGCGGCGACCAGCGCGAGCGCCTCTGCGCTGGTGAGCCCGGAGGGCGGGACAGGTATCGGCGCGGTCGACGAGGCGCCGGGTGGGACCGTCGCCTGGGTCGTGGGCCGGTCGACCAGGTCGGTGGAGAAGTAGCTGACGCCCGCGACGATACCGCCGATCACGAGCAGGGTCAGCAGGAGGCGTGGGCTCTGGCCCCGGGTGCCCCGTCGACGGGGGAAGAGGGACGGATCGGGTCGGCGGCGGCTCATGCGGGTGTCTCAGGGTGCTGGTGTCTCACGATCTCCCCATCTTGCCATGCGCCGCTTCTCCCCCGGTGGTGGCAGGATCGGCGCGGGCGTGTGAGGCTTAACCGGTGCCCCAGATCGATGAATCCACCCGAGTCCGAGAGGCGATCTCCCTCGACCGCCCCTGGGTGACCGTGGTGTGGGACGACCCGGTGAACCTGATGTCCTATGTGGCCTACGTGTTCCGCAGCTACTTCGGCGTGACCGCGGCAGAGGCCGAGCGCCTCATGCTGCAGGTGCACAACAACGGCCGCGCGATTGTGGCCACTGGTGACCGCGAGTCGATGGAACGGCACGTCGAGGCGATGCACGGCTACGGGCTCTGGGCCACCCTGGACCGTGCCGAAGAATGAGCGCCGAAGCGTGATGGAATTCCGCCGTGAAGACTCCGGCACGGTCTCGGCCATGTTCGAACCCATCGAGGTCGACCTGCTGCGCAACGTGACGTCCCAGCTGCTGCAGATGCTCGGCTCCGTCGACGCCGACGGCGCGGCCATGCTCGCCCAACCGGCGATCCGGCGACTACTGCCCGACGCCTACCCGAACGACCCGGAGGCCGCCGAGGAGTTCCGCCGCTTCACGGCCGACGGGCTGCTCGAGGGCAAGCTCGCCAACGCCACCACGGTGCTCGCCGCCCTCGGCGACGACGAGCCGGCGGATGCCTCAGCGGACGCCTCCCTGGACGCCCCGGCGCACGACCCGCTGCCGGTGCCGATCGTGCTCACCGAGCAGCAGGTGCAGTCCTGGCTCCGCACCCTCACGGACCTGCGCCTGGTCCTGGCGGACCGCCTGCAGATCGACCCGAACGGCACTCCGCAGCTCGTCGACGAACAGGCGCACGTGGTCAACGACGTCTACAACTGGCTGGGCATGATGCAGGAGTCGCTGGTCTACGCGATCGACGCGTAGCCGCGCCGTGCGGCGGGTCAGGCCGCCGGTCGGGCGTCGCTGGACTCCCCCTGCAGTGCCGCGTAGGCCCGCTGCGGCCCCGCGCCGTCGGCGAGCGACGCGCTGAGCGCCCGCAGCCGTTGGCGCGGTTCATCGCTCAACCCGAGCAGCGTCGCGGCGGCCTGCCGCAGCGCATCCGCACCCGCCGTGTTGGGGTCAAGGGAGATGCCGAAGCCGGCTTCGTCGAGTGCTGCGGCGCCGGCGAACTGGTCCGTCGAGAACGGCAGCACCAGCAGAGGCACCCCGGCCGTCATGGCCTCGGTGACCGAGTTGTTGCCGCCATGGGTGACGGCCAGGGCCGCGTGGCCGAGTACCGTCACCTGGGGCAGGAACGATCGCACCAGCCAGGACTCCGGGATGGGCCCGAGCTCGGCGGCGTCGGTGGACCCGACCGCGATCGCCACCCGCACGTCGAGGCCGCGCAGGGCCTCGGCCACCCGGGCGAGTACATCGCCGCGCACCGACAGGAAGCTGCCGAAGCTCACGTAGACGAGGGGACGCTCGTCGGCGTCGGCCAGCCAGCGGGTCACCTGGGGGTCGTCGGCCTCGCTCCGCACCGCCGAACCGAGGAAGGCGTGCTCGGGCAGTAGCGCCGTGCGCGCCACCGGGTGCAGCTCGGCCGGGTAGTTGAGCAGCAGCACGTCGCCGGTCTCGGTGAAGGCGTCGCCGCTGGGCGGCGCGGTCGGATCCAGCTGCAGCAGCGCATCGTTCCACGCCAGGGTGAAGTCGTCCCGTACCCGCTCGCAGAGCAGTCGCAGCTGCACCAGTTCCTGGGGGTCAGGGGTGAACGCGGCGGGCCAGGCGCCCGGGTACCCGTAGACCTCGTCGCCAACGGGCAGTGCCGACGGATGCCCGAGAACCACATCCGCGTGCCGCACCCCGGCGCTGATCAGGGCCAGGCGGGCGCTGAAGGCGAGGTGGTCGACGATCACCTGGTCCGGCCGGATCTCGGCGACGATGCGCTGCACCTCGCGGGCCACGATCACGGGGTTCCAGAGCAGGTCGGTGCTGCGCGCCTCGGCCTGGAACCTCAGCGTTTCGACGAGGCCGACCCTGGTGGCGTCGAAAAAGCCGCGCAGGGCGTCGTCCTCGCCGGTGGGCTGGTCTTCGGCGCGGATGGTGCCGGGGTTGGACCCGCGGCCGAGCTGCAGGTTCACCCGTTCGAAGCCGAAGTCGGCGACGATGCCGGCCGTGGCCGGTCCGCTGGCCACGACGACCCGTTCGCCGGCGGCCTGCCAGGCACTGCCGAGGGTCGCGAGCGGGAACAGGTGGGAGGCGTAGTCCGGGCTGATGATCAGGAGGGTCATGAGACGCTCAACGCCCAGTTGAGTGCTTCCTGGGCCTCGGCGACGGAGGTGTAGACGCCCCCGAGGGTTCCGGCCATGGCCTGGATGGCGAAGGTCGACGAGACCATGTCGGCGGCGCGTTGGGCGAACTCGTCGCCGAACGGGCTGGAGGCCAGGTCGAGAGCCGCAGTGATCCCGCCGGCGAGGCTGCGGGCATCCGCCGTGTTCACCAGGAACCCCGTGGTGCCGTCCTCGACGTAGGTCGCCGGCCCGCCGGCGTCGGGGGCCACCACCGTGAGCCCGCTCGCCATGGCCTCGAGCAGGGCGATGCCGAATTCTTCCTTCATGCTTGCGCAGACGTACACGCCGCGCGGAGCGGCCAGGCCGGGCCGGCCGTGCCGGGCGGCGGCCAGCCAGCGGGCGACGGCGTCGTTGGCACGGTGGCCGGCCAGCAGCAGGCCGTGTTCGGCGGCGGCGTCCAGCGGCACCGCGGTGCCGATCAGGTCCAGCTGACGGCGTTCGTCGACCGACGGGGTGAGCAGGTCTCCCCCGACGATCAGCAGGTTGCACCGTTCCCGCAGGGCGGCGTCATCGGCCCAGGCGTGCACGAGCGTGGCCATGCCCTTCACCCTGTGCAACCGGCCCACCGTGACCGCCAGCGGCAGGTGGCGCCGGGACGCCGGCAGGGTCTCCAGCAGGGAGTCGAGGTCGGTGAAGTCGGCGGGGTCGGCCTGCAGCGCGGCCTGCGCGGAGCGTTCGATCACGGTCAGGTCGATGCCCTCCGCGACGACCGAGTGCCGCTCGGGGTGCGCGGTGATGTCGATACCGACGAGGTCGCGCATGTCCCGCTCCAGCTCGGGGCGGGGGAAGAGCACGGTGTGCGCGGCATCGGCCGCGATCCGCTGAACGAGTCGGGCCCGGAACCAGAAGTGCTCGACCTCGTCGACGGTGCCGAAGTTGGCCCGGGTGAGGGCGCCGGAGGCGTCCATGGCGTTGATGACGCTGTGCGGGTCTGGGGCGACGGTGAAGACGATGGGGATCTCGAGCTCGCGGGCGACGGTTGATGCCGCGAGGGTGCCGACGTCGGCCATCCGCAGGTGCATGACGTCGACGGTGCCTGCGGCTCGCAGAATCCGGCGGATGCCGCGCTGCACGGCCACCCGGCGGGGCCACGCGTCGGCGGAGGAGATCGGGGCGCCCAGGAACGGCACCGTCGCGAAGGCGTGCCCGGAGAGGGTCGAACTGACCTCCGGCAGGCAGGCCAGGGCGGCGGCGGGTCCGCCACGTGACAGGGTGAGCACCCTGTCGACGGCCGGTGAGCCGTCGTCACCGGCCACGAGGGCGTCGCCCAGCCGCACCAGGAGGGTGGCGATGCCGCCGTTGTCGCCGGACCCCACCTGGCTGAGCTCACGGTCGATGTCAGCGTGCAGGAACAGCTGGGCCACGGTCTGGCCCCGGCTCCACGGCGCACGCGGGTAGGCGGGCACGGTCAGGTCGAGCAGGGCGAGCCTGGCCACGTCGGCCAGGTCGTCGTCGCCGCGGGCGAGGACCGTCACCAGGCTGATGGCGGCGTCGGTGGCCGGTCGATCGCCGAGGGCGGCCACGGCCGCCGCCCGGGGGTCGAGGCCTTCGCCGGCGTCCCCGGCGATGCGTCGCAGCATCCGCTCCGGGATCCGCCCGGAGATCAGGCCCAGGGTTTCGACGAGGCGGGCGCGGGCGGCCGGGTCGGCAATGCCGAGCATGGCGCCTTCGGTGGCCAGTGCCACGTGTTCGGGGACGGATGCCGCCCACTGCTCGAGGGTGCGCTGGGCGATCATGCCGGAAAAGCCGCCGGCGACGACCATCTGCAACAGGCCTCCGATGGCATCGAAGCGCGGGAGCCTGGTGCCGAACGCCCAGGCGGCGTGTTCGCGCAGGTAGGCCGAGTCGTGCTCGAGCAGCGACACCAGGACGTCGTCGGCTGACTCGTCGAACACCTGGGCGAGCGAGTGCACGGCCGCTATGGCGGTGAGCTGGTCGGTGGGGTCGAGCGCGGCCTGGGTGAGCAGGCGAACGGCGCGGTTACCGCCGTCCCGGCTGGCGGCGATGGTCAGGTCGTCTGCAGAGCGGATGCCGGCCAGGATGCTGTCGGCCTGGCGCATCTCGTCCAGCGTCGTGTGAGTCCCCACGGTGTCTCCCTCGCGGCGGATGCGTCCGCCTCTCGTGGCGGAGCGGACTCCGCGCTGGTACTTCGGTGCCGATCCGGTAAGAGTTTGCCCCGGAGCGACATTCTGCCATGTGGATCATTCGCTCCGTGGGCCGCGGGTATTTGGTCAGGGCATTCGCAGGTTTGTCGGCCGCTCTCGCTTCAGAACACGAGCCCGGCGGATGCCGTCAGCCCGCCGTCGACGGCGAGGGTGGTGCCCGTCACATAGGACGCTGCCGGGGAGATCAGAAAAGCTATCACCGCCGCGATCTCCGATGGCTGGGCGAGCCTGAAGAGTGGGATCCGGCGGGAGAAATCCCGGCCGAAGGTCTGAGTAGCCGGGGTGTCATTCGGTTCGTCCGCCCGCATCAGGCCGGAGGCCACATTGTTCACCCGGATTCCCCTGGCCGCATAGGTCAGGGCTGTGGAGCGCACGAGGTCGATCATGGCGACCTTCGAGGCGTGGTAGGCCCAATTGCCAGGGTCGGCCAATAGTCCCGCTACGGACGCCGTCGCCACGATGCTCCGGTGCCCGTCGATCGAGAGTCCCTCGACAGCGGCCTGAATGCCCAGGGCGATGCTGTTCAGATTGCGGGCAAGGAGGCGCTCCCCCTCGGCCTCCGTTCCGGGCATGTGCAAAGTGCTGGACGCGCCGATATCGGCCAGCAACACGGCGGCGTCGAGCCGGCCGAAGGTGTCGATGGCTTGCGAGACCGCCAGCCTGGAACCGTGCTCGGTGCTCATGTCGCCGACGAGCACCAGGTGCTGATCGCCGGCGAGGTCGGTGGGTTTGGCGTCGACGCCGGCGACCGCGTAGCCGTTTTCCAGGAGTTTCCGGACGACCGCCCGCCCCATCGCCGAGCCGGCTCCGGTGACCAGCGCAACCGGGCTCGGGGCCTTCACGACCTCCGCGGCCTGGTCCTCAATCGTCTGGGGCCTCATGCCGTGAGACCGCGTCGCGGGAGGCTCCGTTTCCCGGGATTCCGATGTCCGAGTTTCCGTTCGAAGCGACTCCGCTTTCCGCGGCTCTGTCTTCAAAGACTCTGTTGTCAACGACTCTGCTTTTGGAGACTCCGCCGGCCGAACCTCCACCGATTCTTGAGACTCCACTTTGAGTGTCATGAGTACCTTCTAACGCGGGCGCCTATGTCAATGCGCCCCAAGCAAATGCTACGCTCGGCCGGCTCGGAATAGGGAGGATTGCCGGTCATTCCAATCGAGCACTCAGACCGGGCACTCAGACAGGGCACTCAGTTCGGGCGCTCAGTTCGGGCGCTCAGTGGGTGAAGCCCGGATGGTGTTTCTCCGCCGGCATCGCACCCTCCAGCCTGTCGAGGTATGCGGTCTCCTCGGTGATCGCGGTCAATAGCCGCGAGGCGAGATCAAGGCTGAGTCCGTTGCGCACCACGATCCTCTGCACCGTTTGGTCGGACAGGTTGTCCGGCATCGGATACGCCGGCACCAGCCAGCCCCTGGCCCGGAGGCGGTCGGACAGGTGGTACAGGTTCCACTTGTCGGTGTGCCCGGCCTTGAGACTCCAGGCGAACACCGGGATGTCGGATCCATCGCTGATGAGGGTGAAGGCGCCGTGTTCCGCGATGGCGCTGGACAGGAACAGCGCGACATTCTGCGAGGTCTGCTGCACGAGCCGATAGCCCTCGAAGCCGAGCCTGAGGAATAGGAAGTACTGCAGAAGCACCTGGGCGCCGGGCCTGGAGAAGTTCAGGGCCAGCGTCGGCATGTCTCCGCCGAGATAACTCACGTTGAAGACCAGCTCCTCTGGCATCAGGTCGCGGCTGCGCCAGACCACCCAGCCCAGCCCCGGGTAGACCAGGCCGTATTTGTGCGCCGAGGTGCTGATCGAATGCACCCGCTCCAATTTGAAGTCCCAGATCAGCTCGGGCTGCAGGAACGGCGCGACCATGCCGCCCGACGCCGCGTCGACGTGGATCGGAACATCCAACCCGGTCGCGGCCTGGATGGCGTCGAGTGCGGCGGCAATCTCCTGTACCGGCTCGTAGATCCCCGTGTAGGTGACGCCCATGATGGCCACGACACCGATGGTGTTCTCGTCGACGTAGGCGGCCAGGTCGTGCCCGTCCAGGCACGGATGTTCGTCGGTCACCGGCACCAGACGCGCCTCGACCTCCCAGTAGTTGCAGAACTTCTCCCAGCAGACCTGCACGGCGCTGCTCATCACCAGATTGGGCTTGTCGGTGGGCAGCCCGGCCGCGCGACGGGACTGCTGCCAGCGACGCTTGAAGGCCAGTCCGCCGAGCATGCAGGCTTCGGACGACCCGATGGTCGATGTGCCGATGGTCGCCCGCGGTTCCGGCGCGTGCCAGAGGTCGGCGATGATGTGCCAGCAGTAGTCCTCGATGGCCGCGGTCTGCGGGTACTCGTCCTTGTCGATCATGTTCTTGTCGAAGGACTCGGCGTAGAGCCTGCGGGCGTAGTCGTCCATCCAGGTGCCCACGAAGGTCGCCAGGTTGAGCCGGGAATTGCCGTCGAGCATGATCTCGTCGTGAATGATCTGGTAGGCCGTTTCCGGCCCCATCGGGCCGGCCGCCAACGTGTGGCGGGGGGCGCGGGAATCTTCACCGGGCCGGGCGAAGAGCGGATTGATCTGCGTGAATTCCGGATTCGTCGACATGGAACACCAGAGTGCCCCCGCGCCGGTCCGTGGGCTACCCCCGCGCGCCACCCACCGACCGCGCGCTCCATCCGCTGGCGTCTGTCGGAGGCGTGACGTACACTTTCGAATATCGAACATCTGTTCGAAGTAACGCGGAAGGTGGGCCCATGACCCAGATTGTCGACGCCCCTCAGTTCGAAGACACCGCCGTGATCATAGACAAAGCAGTGCAGGTCGAGCTTTCCGCCGACGGCGACCCCCGGGCCTTCGTGTGGGACCGATTCGAACACACTGTCATCGGGCAACCCCAGGCCGTCTTCACGCGCACCCGATGGTGGGAGCACAGCGGTACGCCCACCCGCATCGACACCGAACTGTGGCGGCTGGATGCCGCCAAGGGCGGCGAGGACCAGCACCGGTACGACCTGCGCCACGACGCCGACGGCACCTGGGTGCTCGCGCTCGACTGGGGGTGACGCCGCGATGAGTTTTCCGCACCTGCACGTCGCCAGCGCCTACTCGACCCACTATGGCGTGACCCTGCCGGAGGCCCTCGCCGGGCAGGCGGCCGCCGACGGGGCGACCTTCCTGGCTGTCACCGATCGGAACGGACTGTACGGGGCCGTCAAGCACGTGCGTGCCTGTGTGGCCGCCGGAATTCGCCCGGGGCTCGGCGCCGATCTCGAGGTGCACGACGGCGACACCCTCGCACCTCTCGGCCGGGTGGTGGTGCTGGCGCACGGCGGCAGTGCTGGTGAGGGCGGTGCCGGCCGCGGCTACGCGGCGCTCTGCCGGGCCGTCTCCAGCGCCCACGAGACCACGGTGCGCGTGCCCGGCCACCCGCCGAGCATCCCGCGCAGCCGCCTCGCCGAGCTGGCCGGCCTGAACTCGTTGACGGTGCTGCTCGGCCCGGCCTCCGATGTCGGCCACGCGATTGAGCGCCGGGACAACCCGCTGGCCCGCGCGACCCTCGCCGAGTGGCAACGGATCATGCCGCCCCAGTCGCTCGCTCTCGAGGTCGTCTGCCATCTCACCGAACCGGGCATGCCGGGCAGCGTCGCCCCGGCCACGCGCATGCTCGCCCTCGCCGAGTACGCCCGGCTGCCCGCCGTACTCAGCAACGCGGTGCGCTATGGCACCGCCGAGGAGGCGGTGACCGCCGACCTCGCCGATGCGGCCAGGCACCTCATGCCGCTCGCGCAGCTCGCCCAGCCAGCACAGGCCCAGCCGCCGAACACCCAAACCGAAGCCCGTCCCCTGCAGGTCAACGGCCAAGCGTGGTTGAAGCCGGCGGCCGCCATGCGGCAGGTGGCCCGCATGGTGGTCGACGCCGGGCAGCACAGCGACGGAGCGCTGGCCCGGCTGCTGCGCGACACCCACGACCTCGCGGAACGCTGTGCGCTCGACCCTGTCGGTGACATCGGGCTCGGCCGGCCGCGGATGCCGGAGGCGAGCGTGATCGGGGTCACCCGCGACCCGCTCGCCGAGCTGTGGGCCCGCGCCCGTCACGGCATCGACGAGCGCTACGCCGACGCCGGGCGCCGCGGGCTCACGGCGGCCCACGACAGGCTCGCCCACGAGATGGCGACGGTTGAATCGCTCGGCTTCGCCAGCTACTTCCTCACCGTGGCCACCGTCGCCGACCTCGTGCGCGACATGGGCATCCGCATCCAGGCCCGCGGCTCCGGGGTCGGTTCGGTGCTCAACTACGCCCTGCACACCTCGTCGGTGGAACCGATCGGCAACGGCCTGCTCTGGGAACGCTTCCTCTCCCCCGAACGACAGACTCTGCCTGACATCGACCTCGATGTGGAGTCGGCCAGGCGACACGACATCTATCGGAAGGTCTTCGAGACGTTCGGCGCCAGCCGGGTCTCGCTGATGTCGATGACCAACGCCTACCGGGGTCGGGGCGCCGTGCGGGACGCGGGCCTCGCCCTGGGCATGCCGGACGCCCAGGTCGCCACGATCGCCAAGCAGATGTGGCGGTTCAACGCCCGCGACTTTCGTGCGGCCCTGGCCGAGAAGCCGGAACTGGAGGAGCTGGCCGCCGAGGTGCGGGAGTCCTCGCAGCTCGACCTGCTCGTGGACCTCACCGCCAGGCTCGACAGGTTGCCCAGGCACATCTCGGTGCACCCCTGCGGCGTCATCCTCTCCGATGCCTCGTTGCTGGATCGCACCCCGGTGCAGGCCTCGGGGATGGGCCTGCCGATGTCCCAATTCGACAAGCACGACATGGACCCGATGGGCCTGATCAAGCTCGACATCCTCGGTGTGCGCATGCAGTCGGCCATGGCGCACGCCGTGGAGGAACACCACCGGCTCACCGGCGAACACATCGACCTGGACCGGGTGCCGTTGGATGACCCGGCCACTTTCGAGCTCATCCGCTCCACCCGCACCTTAGGCATCTTCCAGATCGAGTCCCCCGGCCAGATGGAGCTGGTGGGCAAGCTGCAGCCGGAGGTGTTCAACGACCTCACCGTGGAGATCTCGCTGTTCCGCCCCGGGCCGATGAAGAACAACATGCCGCTGCGCTACCTCGAGGCTCGGCACGGTGAGGTCGCACCCGACTACATCCATCCGCGATTCGAACCGATCCTGCGCGAGACCAATGGCGTCGTCATCTTCCACGAACAGGTGATGCGCCTCTTCGACGAGCTCACCGGCTGCGGTCTCGGTCACGCCGACGTGCTGCGCCGGCACTTGGGCCGGCCGGATCAGCTGAGCGTGATCGAGGCGTACGTGCGCGAGAACGCCCTCGGCCGTGGCTTCGATGCCGGCACCATCGACAGGGTCTGGACCGTGCTGGCCGGGTTCGGCAGCTTCGGCTTCGCCAAAGCGCACGGGGCGGCGTTCGCCCTGCCCACCTACCAGTCCGCCTGGTTGAAGACCCACCACCCGGCGGCGTTCCTGGCCGGACTGCTCACGCACGATCCGGGCATGTGGCCCAAAGACCTGCTCGTGGCCGAAGCCCGGGTGCTCGGCGTGCCGGTTCTGGGCCTCGACGTACAGCACAGCGCCCTCGACTACAGGGTGGAGTCCGTCGGTGAGGGCCAGGGCATCCGGATGCCGCTGCCGGAGCTCTCCGGATCGAGCGACGCCGAGCGCGCCCGCATCGTGCGGCACCAGCCGTTCACGTCGCTGCAGGACTTTCGGGACCGGGTGCACCCCCGTCGGCGTACCTTCGAGGCCCTCGCCCGCGTCGGCGCGTTGGACAGCTTCATCGATCACGATCGCACCCGCCGGCACGAGCTGCTCGCGCACATCCAGTCGCTGCGGGGCACGGCCATCACCATCGCCGATGACCAGCTCGCCTTCGAGGTTCCGTTGCCGGTGCTCGACTACGAGGGTGCGCGCTTCGACACCGTCACCTCGCTGCAGCTGCGCGGGCGCACCCAGTCCGACCTCGAGCTGCTCGACACCGGTCTGGCCGTCGCCGGCCACCGGATGCGCAAGTACTACCCGCTGTTCGCCGAACTCGGCGTCACCCCGGCCGCCCAGCTGGCCACCCTGCCCGGCGGCACCGATGTGCTCCTGGCCGGCGTGCGCCGGGCCACGAACACCCCGCCGATGCGTGACGGGCGCCGGGTGGTGTTCGTCAGCCTCGACGACGGCACCGGTCCGGTGGCCAACGTGGTGTTCTTCCACGACGCCCAGGAACGCATCGGCGGCGGCGTCTTCCAGACCGAACTGATGCTGGTGCGTGGCCGCACCCGGCGCTCGGGTGCCCGCGGGGTCTCGGTGACGGGTGAGGGCATGTGGGACCTCGTCACGGTGGCCAGGGACCGGGCCAGGGCACAGGCCAAGGCTCTCAAGGCGGCCAGGGCGGCGGCGCTGGACGCCGAACCGTCCGTCGCCGAGGCAACGGCGGCCGCGGCGGCCCGGCCGCCGATGCGGCGGGCGGCCGGCTCCGGTACGACTGAATTCGACCTGTGGTCGACGCAGAGCGCGTGATCTCTAGTCGGTCCCCTCGGGAACGTCAGGTGCCGGATCGTTCTGCTCGGTGTCGTCGCCCCCGAGATCCTGGTCTGCATCGACGTCTTCGTCGACGTCCACATCCACGTCTTCCTCCTCCGCGACCGCCGGTGGAGTGACGAACACCCCGGGGAACGGATCGCCACCGTACTTCGCGTTCGCCACCGACATCACGGCCGGCCACATCCGGTGCCGCGCGGTGGCGGCGGGCCCGCTCTCGAAGTTGATTGCGCGCTGATTGGCGTTCCCCGTGACGGTGACGACGCCGACGACGGTGGCCACCTTGCTGCTCGCTCCGCTCATCCAGGTGTCCTTGGCGTTGTCGGTGGTTCCGGTTTTGCCGAACATCGGCACCCAGGGCACCGTGCCGGTGTTCGACTGCACGGCGGTTCCCCTCGACATCACCTGACTGAGAGCGGCCACCATCTGACGTTGGGTTTCCGGCAGCACTGAGTCCTCGCACCGCGAGACGGGGATGGGCACCTCGGTGCCGTCGGCGCCGATCATCCGGTCGATCACGATCGAGCTGCAGGTTGTCCCGTCGTTGGCGATGCCGGCGAAGGCGACGGCCATGCTCAACGGGGCGATCTCGTTCGTGCCGATCACGGATGCCGCGCTCTGGCTCAGCGGTTCGCCGTCGGCGCGGTGCACTCCGAAGGCCTCGGCCATCTTCCGGATCCCGCAGAGGTCGAGCCGCTTGGCCATGGCGATGAACCCCGTGTTGATCGACCCGATGGTGGCCTCCAGCGCGCTGTAGTTGCGACCGGCTTCGTTGGCGTCGTTCTTGGGGCTCCAGCCCTCCGAATCGTAGTTCTGTGGGCCGAAACAGCTGTCGTTGAAGGTTCCCCATTGTGATCTGGGCGCGGAGTCGACGCGCTCGTCCAGGGAATGGCCGGTGTTCAGCCAGTCCGCGAGGGTGAAGACCTTGTAGGTGGAGCCGGGCTGGAACCCGCGGGATCCCCCGGCGACGAAGTCGGTGTTGTAGTTCACGCTGCTCCAGTTGCTCCCGGTGGCCTGCACCTCGGGGTCCTGGCTGTAGTCCTTGTTCTGCGTCATGGCGAGCACTCGGCCGGTGCCGACCTCGACGCTCGAGATGACACCGCCCACGTCCCAGCCGGCGCGGGTCTTCGGCACGTTCTCGTTCATCGTCGCGACTGCGGCGTTCTGAAGGTCGAGGTCGAGGGTGGTGTACACGTCGAAGCCGCCCCGGCGGATGTTCTTGATCCGCGCATCCTCGTCGTCGCCGAAGACCGGGTCGTTCGCCAGGACATGGATCACGTAGTCGCAGAAGTACGCGTTTGCCCCGGCGGTCTGGCATCCGGTGCTGGGCTCGTGGATGGTCGGTTCGATGGGGGCCGCCATGGCCTCATCGAACTCGACCTGGGTGATCTTGCCGTATCTGAGCATCTCCCCAAGGATGTAGTCGCGGCGCTGCCGGTTGTCCAGGTAGCCATTGGCCACGCCATTGGTCTCGCTCGCCGGCCGGTCGAGCCTGAACTTGCCGGGATTGTTGACGATGGCCACGAGGCTGGCCGCCTGCGCCACCGTGAGATCGGCCGCCGTGCTCCCGTAGTAATAGGCGGCCGCGGCCTCGATGCCGTACACGCGGCCGCCGAAGCCGGCGATATTGAGGTACTGGCGCAGGATGTCGTTTTTTGCGTATTTCTTTTCCACGCCGATCGCCAGTCGCATCTCCTTGAGCTTGCGCGATGCCGTCGTCACCGTGGCCGCCGCGTAGCAGTCCGAGATCTCCTCCTCGGTGGGGAGCATCTCGCACTTCTGCACGAGCACGTTCTTGACGTACTGCTGGGTGATCGACGATCCGCCCTGCACGCTTCCCCGGAACGCCGTCGTCAACGCGCCGCGCATGGTTCCCTGCAGGTCGACGCCGCCGTGGTCGTAGAAGCGCGGGTCTTCCCCGGCGATCGCGGCGTCCTTCACGTTCTGGCCGATGTCGTCCCAACCGACCTCGACCCGGTTTTGGTCGTACAGGGTCGCGAGCAGGATCGGCGTTCCGTCCGGGCCGGTGGCATAGATGTTGCTGCGTTGGGCGAGCGGCTCGATCTCGAGGTAGTTCGGCAGGGTCTCGAAGACGTTGATCGTGCTGGTCGCCGCCACGCCGGTGAGCGCAACGACCGGTGTCAGGCTCACAGTGACCAACAGCCCGGCAATGGCGCTCGTCCCGGCCAGACCGATCAGGCCGCCGACCACACCTCCGAAGGATCGCGGTGGGGTGACTCCGGTTCCGTTCATCCCGTTTGTGCCGTTGCTCACCATTCTGTGCTCACCATGGTTCCGCCGTCCGCCCCTCCACACACCAGGCACGCCCAATCGCGCCAGTAGTCATCCACTCAATGCCGCTCGGGATCGCTTCGCTAGGGGCTTGCCGAACCCCTCGAACAGGGGCAGTGCGCCGCTGGACGGACGGCGCGGGTTTCGGGCGGCGTTAGAGTTGCGTGTCACGTTCTCTGGAGGAAAGATGGCCGGACCGGCAATGCCCAATGTGCCCAGCAGGCGCAACGTCAAGGTGCTCACGGATGCGATCGCCGCCCTCGAATCCGGAACCGGCGTGTCCGCCAAGTTCCTGACCAAGCGCTACGGCGCCTTCACGATCGACGGCACCGCATTCATCTCCGCGTCGGTCAAGACGCTCACCGTCGGCGGCCGCTCCATCGAGCAGAATCTCAAGCCGCACAAGTCCCTGCAG
Source organism: Cryobacterium sp. TMN-39-2 (assembly GCF_004402745.1). Classification (NCBI taxonomy): domain Bacteria; kingdom Bacillati; phylum Actinomycetota; class Actinomycetes; order Micrococcales; family Microbacteriaceae; genus Cryobacterium; species Cryobacterium sp. TMN-39-2. The sequence continues at coordinate 263,432 of NZ_SOFX01000011.1, read as the reverse complement.
GCACTGCGCGCCCTTGAGCCGAGCGACGGTGAGACGGCGGATGAGGCGCCGGGCATCGAACAGGACCTCACAGCACCCGCCGTGGCACACGGCGACCTGATCTCGGTGCTCTTCGTCGACCCGGCCTACGGGCCGTTCACCGTCACCGGGGTGGCTGTCGCGTCGACGGTGAGCGATGTGGTGCTCGTCGGCGGTTGGTTTGTGACCCGGGCCGGCACCACGGCTCCCCGCGTGGTGAGTGTTGAGGTGTTGGCCGCCAGCGGCACCCACGAGTACCCGTTGCCGGCGCGCATCGTGAGTTGGGGCGAAGACACCGAGGGCGCGACCGAGTACTGAGCTCCAGAGCGAGCCAACCCCCTTAAACCCGAAACGACCCGGCAGCGAAAGCTGCCGGGTCGTTCGTGAAGCGGGTACGACTACGCGCGAACGCCCGTGGCCGTGGTCTTCTTGGGCCAGGCCGGAGCGAGGGTCAGGATGGCCCAACCGAACAGGCCGGACAGGACGCCCATGCCGATGGCGAAGGCCGAGACACCGAACGACACCACGGAGGTGAAGAGCGAGGTGCGCAGGAACGACGCGTTCATGACCGTCGCACGCAGCGGGTCTTCCTTGTCGAGTTCGGCGTAGGTCTTGCCCTCGGCCATGTCCAGCGCGTGGTGGTTGATGATGTCGGCCTGGGCGAATGCGGAGAACGGTCCGACGACCGGGGCGCCGGCGAGGAACGCGGCGTCTTCGGAGACGGTGATCTTCTCGGCGGAGAGCTGCGAGCTGACAACGCCCCAGACCACACCTCCACCGATGATCATGACGACGGCGCCGAGAATTCCGGCCCAGCCGATGAGCTTGAGGACCTTGACCTTGGTGGCTCCCAGGGTGGTGGCCGGAACGGTTGCTGTTGACACGATGTTGCCTTTCGTTGCGATTCTGAAGATGCTCACAGTCTGGCAGCATCCGGTTTTCCCAGTCAGGGTACAAAGTCCCTGGCTTCAAATTCGTAACACTTAAGGTGCTGATCAGAGCGAAAAAAGGCCTTACACATTTATATGCGTAAGGCCGATATTCGTCGGTGTGTCAGATTTCTCGACTCCTAGAAGACCGTCAGTCCCCGTGCCTCGAACTGGCCGCGCACTCGGGTGAGCACGTCGTTCTCCGGCGGGTGCACGCCGTGCAGCGGGTACGGGATGCTCAGCCGGTCCCACTTGTCCTCGCCCATCTGGTGGAAGGGCAGGACCTCGACGCGCTGAACGTTGGGCCAGCTCGCGACGATGTCGACGACGGCTTCGACGTTGTCGACGGCGTCTGTGAGCCCGGGCACCAGCACGAAGCGCACCCAGACCGGGATGTTGCGCTCGGCGAGCCTGTCGCCGAAGGCGATCGTCGGTGCGAGTTCGCGGCCGGTGACCTTCTTGTAGGTGTCCGGCAGGCCCGACTTGACGTCGAGCAGAACCAGGTCGACATTGTCGAGAAGTTCGTCGGAGGCGCTCTTGCCGAGGTAGCCGGAGGTGTCCAGGGTGGTGTGCACGCCCAGGGCGTGCGCCTCCTTGAACATCCGCTTGACGAAAGCGGGCTGCATCAGCGGTTCGCCGCCGGAGATGGTGAGGCCACCGTTGGTGGCCTTGAAGACGCCCAGGTAGCGGGTCATGCGGGCGACCAGGTCGTCGATGGGCGTGACCAAGCCGTCGCGCATCTTCCAGGTGTCCGGGTTGTGGCAGTACTGGCAGCGCAGCAGGCAGCCGGAGAGGAACAGGGTCATGCGGGTGCCGGGGCCGTCAACGGCCGTCACGAGCTCCCAGGAGTGCACGCTGGCGACGGTGCCCTCGCGGATTGCCTTCATTTCAAGGGTGTGCAGTTCGGCCTTGCGGTCGACGTCGTTCAGGGCACTGATCTCGTCGGCCACGTCGACCGAAAGGTCGACGTGCTCGACGACTACAGGACAGGCAACGCTAGGGAAGCCGAGGTTGATTGCGGTCATGGTCTCGTCCTACCTAGCGTTGCCGGTCATCTGTAAGGGTGTTCTCTTAGTGCGAGTGGAACGTGCGGCTGATGACATCCATCTGCTGCTCGCGGGTGAGCCGGACGAAGTTCACCGCGTAGCCGGAGACGCGAATCGTCAGCTGCGGGTAGTTTTCCGGGTGCTCCATGGCGTCTTCGAGAGTCTCTTTGTTGAGCACGTTGACGTTGAGGTGGTATCCGCTGGCCGAGGTGAACGCGTCGAGCAGTCCGACCAGGCTGGTGACCTGCTCGTCCTTGGTGTGACCGAGGCCACTGGGAACGACGGTGTTGGTCAGCGAGATGCCGTCCTGCGCTTCACTGTACGGGAGCTTGGCGACACTGAGTGCCGACGCGAGCATGCCGTGGGTGTCGCGGCCGTTCATCGGGTTTGCACCCGGTGCGAACGGCTCACCCTTGCGACGGCCGTCCGGCGTGTTGCCGGTGGCCTTGCCGTAGACCACGTTGGACGTGATCGTCAGGATCGACTGGGTGTGGATGGCGTCGCGGTAGGTCGGGTGCTTGCGGATCATCGTCATGAAGCGTTCCATGACGTCGATCGCGATGGCGTCGACCCTGTCGTCGTCGTTACCGAAGGCGGGGAACTCGCCCTCGACGGTGTAATCGACAACCAGACCGGTCTCGTCGCGCACCGGACGGACCGTGGCGTACTTGATGGCGGACAGCGAGTCAGCGACCACGCTCAGGCCGGCGATGCCGCAGGCCAGGGTGCGGATGATCTTCTGGTCGTGCAGGGCCATCTCGAGGCGCTCGTACGCGTACTTGTCGTGCATGTAGTGGATGCAGTTCAGCGCGGTGACGTAGGTCTCGGCGAGCCATTCGAGGGTCTCGAGGTAGGCCGGGAAGACGGTGTCGTAGTCGAGGACCTCGTCGGTGTTCGCTGCGGTGGCCGGTGCGATCTGCTTGCCGGACACCTCGTCGCGGCCGCCGTTGATCGAGTACAGCAGCGCCTTGACAGCGTTGACGCGGGCTCCGAAGAACTGCATCTGCTTGCCGACACGCATCGGCGAGACGCAGCATGCGATCGCGGCGTCGTCACCCATCTCGTTGCGGATGAGGTCGTCGGACTCGTACTGGATGGCCGACGTGTCGATCGAGACCTGGGCGCAGAAGCGCTTGAAGCCCTCGGGCAGCTTGTCGCTCCACAGCACGGTCAGGTTCGGCTCGGGTGCGGGGCCCACGTTGTACAGGGTCTGCAGGAAGCGGAACGCGGTCTTGGTGACGAGCGGGCGACCGTCTTCACCGATGCCGGCGAGCGACTCGGTGACCCAGGTGGGGTCGCCGGCGAAGATGTCGTCGTACTCCGGGGTGCGGAGGAACCGGACGATGCGCAGCTTGATGACGAGGTCGTCGATGAGCTCCTGGGCGCCGGATTCGGTCAGGGTGCCGGCCTTGAGGTCGCGCTCGATGTAGGCGTCGAGGAAGGCCGCGTTGCGGCCGAACGACATTGCCGCACCGTTCTGCTCCTTGACCGCACCGAGGTACGCGAAGTACAGCCACTGAACGGCTTCCTTGGCGGTGGTGGCGGGCTTGGAGATGTCGGAGCCGTAGCTGGCTGCCATCTGCACGAGTTCCTTGAGGGCCCGGATCTGCTCCGAGTTCTCCTCGCGGGCACGGATGATGTCCTCGGTCGAGGGCTCCATGTCCAGCTCGGCGCGGTCGTTCTTCTTGCCGGCGATCAGCGCGTCGACACCGTAGAGGGCGACACGGCGGTAGTCACCGATGATGCGGCCGCGGCCGTAGGCATCCGGGAGTCCCGTGATCAGGTGGCTGCTGCGCGCACGACGCACACCGGGAGGGTAGACGTCGAAGACCGCGGTGTTGTGGGTCTTGCGGTAGTCGGTGAAGATCGTCTCGAGCTCGGGCGACACGGGGTAGCCATAGGTCTCGAGGGAGGTGGCGACCATGCGCCAGCCGCCGAACGGCATGATCGCACGCTTGAGCGGCGCATCCGTCTGGAGTCCGACGATGACCTCGTTGGCCTCGTCGATGTAGCCGGGCTTGTGCGCGGTGATGGACGACGGGGTCGTCGCGTCGATGTCGTAGACACCCTTTTCGCGCTCGACCGGGAACATCGCGGACAGTTTTGCCCAGATGCCGGTGGTGCGCTCGGTGGCGCCGGCGAGGAAGCTCGCGTCGCCGAGGTACGGCGTGTAGTTGCGCTGGATGAAGTCGCGCAGGTTGATCGAGTCCTGCCACGGGCCGCTGACGAATTCGGCGGCGCCGGTTTCTGCAAGACCCTGCTGGTCGCTTCGGATGCCATCTGTGACGGTCATATGGTGTGCTCTCCTTGTAGGATCGAGGCTTTCCCGCTGACTGGGTGTTTATCCCACCGTGCGGGCCATGAGAGCAGGACCACGAGGTACCAGCTAGTGCCACGGTGCCGGTGATTCGCCCTCTATTGGGAACACTACCCTCCGAGTGGGGCCCGAAACCGGGACCTTGGTCCCGTATTCACCTCCAGTTGGGGGGTGTCAGCCCGGGGTTATCGAGCGCAGTTCGAACTCCCGCACCGGCCGGGCAGTGCTGGCCGCACAGGTGCTGAGCAGCGGCGCCGACAGGCTCTCGGCGAGCTTCACCGCGAGCCGTTCATCGCCGTGGATGAAGCTCACGGTGTGCACTCCCCCTGATTCCGTCCAGGAGCTGTAGTCGAAGGCGTCGATGCGGTCGTCGCCCCGGTTCGCCCGCGCGAACGCGGCAGCCGCTTGCACCACATTGGGCAGCGAGCTGCGGCCCCGGAACCAGCGCGGTTCGATACGGCCGTCGAGGTAGGCGTCGACGAGGTCCGGGGCTTCGGCGCCGGTCACCCGGCCGTAGTACAACCCGTGCGGGAACAGGATCAGGGTGGCCGCGAACCTGTCTCCGCCCAGGTGCGAGCATTCCCAGGTGGCGGCCGGATAGGCCTGGGCGAGGGCGGTGACCACCGGCCGGCCCTTCACGGCGCAGCACTGGTCGTGCCGGGCATGGGTGCACACGCAGATGAGCGGCTCGGTCGACGGCGCACCGGTCGCACCGTCCAACGGCACCTGCAACAGATCGGCGGGATCGGTCACCACCCCCCAGTGCACCCGTTCGTGTCCGACCCTGGCGTCAACGGCCGCCCACCGCCATTCGGTCTGGGCGCGGCGCTGGTGCGCGGTGCGGCCGGTTCGACGAATGGCGAGCGGGCGGATGCCCGCGGATTCGATGCGGGTCACCAGGGCCCGGGCGAGTGCGGGGTCCAGCGGCGACTGCAGGAACGCGTGCGCGCCCCAGGCCCCGTCGATCTCGACGAGGAACCAGCGTTCGCCATAGCCGGCCGTACCCGGGAGCGGATCGCCGCGCTCCAGCGACCGATCGCTGCACGGCAGCCAGCCCGGGGCGGAGGGGAGGCTCATCGCACCACCAGGACACCCTCGCGCACCAGGCGCCGGGCCACCACGAGGGAGGACGCCGCATCCAGCCCGGCCAGGCCGCCGGCCTGCACGGGGTGCCCGGTGAGGATCTGGGTCAGGGCGTCGGCGGCCTCCCCCGGGAGCGTCACGGTCTTGTCCGGCAGCACGAGGGAGACGTCACCGGGGTTCGGGCCCTCCCGGAACCGGGCGCCGAGTCCCCGCCGCAGGCTCACGGTGGTGGCCTCGTGCAGTGCGGTGGCGGCCGCCGTGGTCGCCAGCGGGGCGATCGGCTCGGCCCGGGTGGACGCCCGAAGGCGCCCGGCCAGTCGCCGGGACACCGCCTCGGCCGGGGCCGCATCCGCGCCCGTGAACCGGCTGAAGTCGTCGACGGTGTCGGCCAACAGGGCGCCGACGGTCGCCGCATCCGTGAGGTCGACACCCAGGGGAAGGGCGGCGCGCAGGCTCTCGGCGGCCGCAGCGTGCGCGACGGCCTCGCGCAGCACATCGTGGCGGGTGAGGGCGGCGACGCCGATGGTCAGGTGGATCGAGGTGCCGCCCAGCGCCGTCGCCGAGTGGATCCAGCCTCTGGGCAGGTAGAGCACGTCGTTCGGCCTGAAGACCTCGTCGATGGCCAGCTCGTCCTCGGCCCATAGCTCCACCGCACGGCGATGATCGGTCCACGGCTGGTCGCGGAGTGGGCGCGGGTGCACCGGAGGGTGGATGCGCCAGCGCTTCTCCCCCGCAATCTGGAGAACAAACACATCGTGCACGTCGTAGTGCGGGTCAAAGCCACGCTCGGCGGCCGGGGTGACGTAGGCGTTCACCTGAACGGGGTGCCCGAGGTCTCTCGTGAGCTGCCGGGTGAATTCGGCCAGCGGCGGCCAGGTGCGGTGCAGCCCCTGGAGGACCAGGGTGGCTCCGTCGGTGAACTCGTCGAGCACCTTGTCGGCGCTGACCTGGTCGGCGATCTCAGCGCCCAGGCCGCCCGGTGCGGTGTACCGGCCGGGGTCGAGTACGGTGCCCTGCCGCGCCATGCGCACAAACGGCGTGCGCAGACCACGGTGGGTGACCAGCTCGTCGACGGCGTCTGCGGTGAAGAGGTCATCGAACCTGCCCCGCAGGGCGGCCGCGCGGGTGAAGAGCGGCCGACGGTCCCAGTAGTCCGTGGCGAACTCATCCGGCGTGACCTCGAGCAAGCGCGCGAGCGCGGGACGATCGCTCGCCCCGCGCCCCTCGCTCGTCATCAGGCGGTTCCGTCGGCGCCGCCGTCGTGACCTTCGGGGTTGGCGCCGCCGTCTGCGACGCCCTCGCTCGAGGCGGAGCCGTCAGCGCCACCGTCGTGGCCTGCCGGGTTGGCTCCGCCGTCCGCGGTGCCCTCTCCGGCGTCCGCGGTTCCGTCGGCACCGCCGTCGTGGCCCGCCGGGTTGGCGCCGCCATCGGCCGTGCCTTCGTTCGCATCCGCGCCGGATGTGGTGATGTCGTCGTCATTGATGCCCACTGCATACCTCCGTAGCCGTAACCGGGCGCCGGCTGACGCCCAAGGCGATAGTACGTCGCGGGCCGCCCCGATGGCAGGGCCAGCAACAAATCACCGTCGGTTGAGCCCGTCAGGCCTGGTGACCCAGAATCCGGACTCGGGCGCCCTCATGCCGCGGCTACTCGTCTTGCCGGCGGCATTTGGGGTCGTGCGCGCGGTGTTGGGGTGGTTTTCGCCAGGTGGCGGTGGGGTCGATCCAGTGTGGGGCTTTGACTTCGGGCATGCCTAGGACCATGCGGATGTGCCATCCGGAGGTGTCGATGTTGTGGTGGTGATACCAGCACAGCAAAACCCCGTTGCTGACGTTGGTGGGGCCGCCGTTTTGCCACGGTGTCACGTGGTGCACTTCGGTCCATTGGGGTGGGCAGGTGCAGCCGGGGATGATGCAGCCGCCGTCTCGGGCGGTGATCGCTGTGCGTTGCAGCGGGGTGAAGCAGCGGACTTTGTCGCCCAGGGCGAGGACGGCGCCGGTGCCGCCGAAGAAGATCGGCCGGAAGCCGCCGTTGTCGACCATCTGGTTGATCGTTTTCATCGAGACGGGGCCATCGACGCCGTCGATCCAACCGACGCCGACGCCGTTGACGAGGTCGGTTGCGTTCACGTGCACCATCACCGTCGGTGGCATCCCGCCCATGGTCGGGGTGCGGGGGTCTTGGGCGACCTGGACGAGGATGCCGCGGAGAATATCGGCACGTTTCTGACCGCCGTCGCGTTCATCGAGGATCTCGCCGGGCACGAGTTCGCCGGCCTCGATGCGCTGCTGCTCGTCCGCGGACGGGAACGCGGGTGCGCTGCGCGCGGACTGGAACGTGTTGAACAGGTTTTGCATGATGCCCTTGAGCTCCGGGGGCACCCCGCCGCGCAGCGGGTGCAGGCCTTGGCTGAGTTTGCCGAACGAGAACGTGGACTTGGCCTCGAGGATCTCCGCGGTGGGCGCGGCCCCGTCCGGGTTCAACACCGCCTGCCACGTCGCCGCCATCTCCCGAATCCGGTCCGCCGGGAAGGTGAACCCCGCCGACGCACCCAGACGCCGGACCGGCCCCGTGCAGACTATTCCGGCGCCGGCGCCGGCGCCGGCGTCATCGGCATCGGTGGCGGTGGCGATGTCGCCGGGGCCGGGGGTGCGGCCGAATACCGACCCGGTTGCCGATTCCACCAACTCGGCCTCACCACCGTCCACCAGCGACTGGTCGGCATCGAACCGGCCGTGCACCTTGTAGTCGGCCAAACCCTTCACAATGTTCTCGGCCGCATCGATGCCGATCTCCCCGGCGGTCAGTGCCGCGGCCACGAACGGGAACTCGGGCTCGAGGACCGTGCCGCCCAGCATCCGCGGTGCGACCTTCTCACCCAGGCTCACCCGCCGTTTCATCTCCGGCACCGACGTGCCGGTCAGCCCGATCAGCAGATCATTCTGGTGCGACGCCCCCAACCGCCAGGCCAACGACTCGGTGCCCAGCCCCGTGCGGGACCGGTAACCGACCACGGTCGCGGTGGCCACCCGGGCGGCGTCCAGCGGCCGGCCGGTGCGCTCGACCATCTGCGTCAACGCGACCACCTCCGGGTCACTCAACGCGTTCACGTCGATGGAGTCCATCACCGCCATCACCGTCCGCGCCGCGTCATCCAACGCCTGGAGCTTCTGACCGAAAGCGCCGGTGTGAGCGCGCTGCACCCCGGGCAGCTCGGCCGGGTCTCTCCACTCAGGCCGTGGCTTAGAGCGGCCCCGACCGGTCTGGCCGGGACGGGACGAGCCCGTGGCAGGGCCAGCCGCAGGACCGGCCGCAGTGTCGGCCTTCATGTCGGTCGTGTCGGCGAGGATGGCGGCATCCAGTGCCGTGAGGGGATCCGGGCCGGCCAGGCCCGTATTCCAGTCGTGCAGGTTCGACCCGGTGGGAGAAGATCCCATCGGTGCGGTGGAGCCACTATCCAGCTCGTCGTCCATACCCCCATTCTCTCACGAATCGCACCTATATGCGAGGAAATATCAGCAAGTTCTGGAACGGATATCGAAAATATTTCCGCACTGCAGAGGATGGCTCGGGGGTCTCGACAGGCTCGACTGACGGGACGGGCACGTTGTCGAAGACGGGTTGCGGGTTCGGATTCGGCATGGTCACCACGAAATCGACAGGCACGACAAGCGGGGATAGAACACTCCCGCGCCCGACCAGCGCTCGGACCTCGCGCGCGGGCCGACGCCCTAGAGCTTCTTGCCGGGGTTGAGGATCGAGTGCGGGTCGAAGGCCGCCTTCACCCGCAACTGCAGGTCGCGCAGCACCGGGCCGAGCTCGTCATCGAGGTGCGCCCGCTTGAGAACACCGATTCCGTGCTCCCCCGACGCCGACCCGTCGAGCGAGATCGCCAGGTCGATCACCCTGGCGAACGCCGCGTGCGCCTTGTCGATCTCACCGGGCACCTCGGGGTCGTAGCCGATCACCGGGTGCAGGTTGCCGTCGCCCACGTGGCCGCCGGTGCTGATGGGCACGTCGAGTTCCCGGGAGATCTCGGCCAGACCCTGCAGCAGGGCGCCGAGCTGGGAGCGTGGCACCGTGATGTCCTCGTTCAGGCAGCCGCCACGCACGGCCTGCACGGCCGGGTGCAGCAGACGCCGCGCGCTCATCAGCCGCTCGAGCGACTCGGCATCGTGCGCGATGGTGACCACGCCGGCTCCGGCGGTTCGCAGCACCTCGGCGTAGACCTCGACGTCGTCGTGGGCCTGGCCGATCTGGTCCGACTGCACAAGCAGCAGCGCGCCGGCCCCGGCCGGCAGAGTCGAGGCCGGATCGAACGCGTTGATCGCGGCGATGCAGGCACCGTCGAGGAATTCGACAACGCTCGGCCGGCGGTCACCGGCAACGATCGTATTGGCGGCCGCCAGCGCATCCGCGGTGTTGGCGAAGGTCGCCGCCACGCCGGAGGGGCTGCCGGGTTTGGGCAACAGGCCCACGGTGATCTCGGTGATGATGCCCAGGGTTCCTTCTGAGCCCACCAGCAACGCGGTGAGGTTGTAACCGGCGACGCCCTTGATGGTGCGCTGCCCGGTGCGCACGATCGACCCGTCGGCGAGCACCACCGTGAGTTGGCGCACGAAGTTGCCGGTGACGCCGTACTTGACACAGAGCATCCCGCCGGCGTTGGTGGCCACATTGCCGCCGATGGTCGAGGCGCGCCACGAGCCGGGGTCCGGCGGGTAGAACAGGTCAACGGCCTCGGCTGCGCGGGCCAGCGCGATGGTGCGCACGCCGGCCTGCACCGTGGCGGTCTGGTTTGCGGCATCGACGGCCAGGATCTTCTTGAGCCGGGTGGTGCTCAGCACGATGGCGCCGTCGATGGCGTTCGCCCCGCCGGCCAGCCCGGTGCGAGCTCCCTGCGGCACGATCGGGATGCGGTGGGCGGCTGCGATGGTGACGACCGCGGCGACCTCCTCGGTGCTGGCCGGAAAGACCACGGCCAGCGGCTCACCGCTGAAGGTTCCTTCGGACTGGTCCCGACGGTTGCTCTCGGTGCTGGGACCCGTCACGATCTGCGCGGCGGAGAGCACGGCGGAGAGCTCGGTGACAACTGTGGACGCGACGTGGGTCTCGGTCATGAATACCTCTGCTGGAATCGCACCGTCGACCGGTGCCTCATCGACGCGCTCACTCGTCAGACCGCGCCCGGGGCCACAATTCTATGCAGGTGATTTCACCGTGACCCGCGCTTTGGCAAGGCCGGCCCGGTAATTCTGGGCGTCCATACCGCTTTGCATATCTCACCCTCGCCGCGGGCGCTAGGGGCCTTGTGCGGGCATTGTGACCCGGGGAACCGTGTTCCGTCACACCCCGAGTTCCGCGCGCAGCGCCCAGGCATTCCGCACCGCGTTGCCGTCGCCATCGTTGTTGAAGTAGGCGAACACCTCCCGGCCCTGGGCCGACCACTCTCGAATGCGGCCTGCCCACCACCGCAGGTCGGCATCGGAATACGACCCCGCGTAGAGGGAGTCATGCGCAGGGCCGTGCAGCCGGAGATAGACGAAGGGCGCGGTCGCGCGCAGCACACAGGGCAGCCCCGCCCCGCTCATCACGCAATAGGCGGCTCCGTGCCGCTCCAGCAGGGCGAAGACCTCGTCGTCGAGCCAGCTCTCGTGCCGAAACTCCACCGCCACCGGGATCCAGCACGGAAGGGAGCCGAGGAAGTAGTCCAGGCGTGCGTCGTCGCGGGTCTGGCCTGGGCCCAGTTGCACCAGAAGAACGCCGCGCCGATCGCCCAGCTCGTGCCAGCCCGCGCCGATCCGCTCTGCCCAGACCTCCGGCGCGTAGAGCGTTTTCGCGTGGGTCAGGCCCCGGGGTGCCTTCACCGACATCTGAAAGCCCGGGGGCAACCGTCGGTGCCAGCCCGCGAACACCGTCGTGCGGGGCCACCGGTAGAAGCTCGCATTGAGCTCGACGGTGTCGAAGGCCGCCACGTAGTACGCCAACCGCTTCGCTGCGGGCAGGCCGATGGGATAGAGCACGTTCTCCCAGTGGTCGTAGCTCCAGCCCGAGGTACCGATGTGAATCATCGGTCCGGTCATAACACCGGGTCTGTAGTATTTCAAGTCACGGTCCGGCGACATGACCGGCACGTCTACGCAGCGGGGGTGGCACGGATTTCAGGGGATGTTCGACACAGGTCTCGCCCACGCCTGCCACCGGCGCGTTGGGCGACGGGCCACCGCGCCCGGATGATCGTGGCCGCGATCACCCTCGTACTGGTTGTGGCTGTCGTCCTGGTCGTACGGGCGGTTTCCCTGGCGGCGGCCCAGAGCGAATACGATGCCGCCGCTGCCGCCTTCCAGAGTGATCAGGCCGCGGCCGCGCGAACCGTCACCGATGGCGAGACCGCGCTCGACGATGCCATCGCCACCCTGGCCGCGAGCGAGGGCAAGGTCTTCACCGAGCAACCCAGACTCGAGCTGGCCGACGCCATCGATACCGCGACCAGGCGCCTGAGCGCGGCCGCCCAGGAGCTCACGTCGGCGGAGAGCACCGCTGCATCGTCGGCCGCCTCGACCACCCTCTTCGAGATGGGCGTCGGGGTGCGCGATGACGCCCGCACCCTCTCCGCGTTCGACTTCGGTGCCGCGAACGGCGTCGTCGGCGTCGCCGAGGACCTCGCCGTGCCGGTGGCGGCCGTCAACGCAGCCATGGCCGAGTGGCAGGCCGAGCAAGACCGGATCCTGCGCGAGAGGTATACCAACAATGTGCACGCCACGGGCTGGACGCCGGAGCTCGACCAGTGCATCGGCTCCGTGGACGTGACCGCGCACTATCAGGACGTTCCGACCATCGCCGAGCACTGGTCGTGCGGCGGCAAGGACTTTCCGGACGACGCCGGCACCGTGATCACCCTCACCGGGGTGCACGCCGGAACCTACCGGGTGGACGGCATCGTGGTCATGCTCAACGCCGACCGGGACAGCACCGCTGACATTCCGCGGGGCTACGACCTGCTCTACCAGACCTGCCAGAACGGGCAATCCTCAACCATGTCGTTCACGGCCCTGACCAAGATCGCCTAGGCCGAACAGGTATCGGTCGGGCTCAGCTGCCCTGTGGAAGCAGGTCGGTGGCGACCATGTCGATGCTGCGTTCCCAGAGCGCCGTCGCGAGGCCGGCATCCGTCGCCTGATGGTTCGTGGAGTGCACCTTGCGCTTCTCGTAGTACTCGCCCGACTGCCAGTCGACGCCGGCGGCCGTGCTCGCCAGCCAGACCAGGGTGTCCGCGCCCTTCTCCGGCGTGATGAGCATGCGCTTGAGTGCGGTCTGGTAGACCAGCCGCATGATGCTTGTGGAGTCGGTGGAGAAGCTCGTGGCGACCACACCCGGGTGGAACGCCGCCGTGACCAGGCCGCGCGAATTGTAGCGCCGGTGCAGTTCGCGGGTGAAGAGGATGTTGGCGAGCTTCGCATCGCCGTAAGCGTTGTTGGGCGAGTACTTGCGGTCGTTCTCGAGGTCGTCGAGGTCGATTCGACCGAACCGGTTGGCGGTGCTCGACGTGTTGATCACCGACGCCCGGCTGGAGAGCAGGCGATCCATCAACAGGGTGGTCAGCAGGAACGGCGCCAGGTGGTTCACCTGGAAGGTCTTCTCGTGGCCGTCGACGGTGATCTCGCGGTTGCCCATGATGCCGCCGGCGTTGTTGGCGAGCACGTCGATGCGCGGATAGCGCTGCAGGAGTTCGGCGGCCAGGGTGCGCACCTCGGCGAGCCGGCCGAAGTCGGCGATGAAGTGGTCTGCACCGAGCTCGGCGGCGATGGCCTCGGTCTTCTGCGGCGAGCGCCCGACAATCACGATGCGCTCACCGGTCGCTGCCAAGGCTCGGGCGGCTGCCGCACCGATGCCGTCGCTGGCGCCGGTGATCACAATGGTTCGGTCGGTCATCTGGTGCTCTTCCGCTCATTTCGGGGCGAGGCATCGTCGACTCACAGTGCCTGAACTCTACTGCGGGCGGCCGGGACGCCGTCAAACGGGCCGCAGCCGAACCGCCGCCGAACCCTGTTGAGGTTATTGATGCATTTATCAGCCCGGTTTTTCGGTACGATGAAGGAATGCAGTTATCGGCACGCTCCCACCCGGCCGGCTCCTCGGCCGTGGACCGCGCGTACACCCACGTGGCCGAGGCGATCATCTCCGGCGAGCTCGCGGCGAGCGCCCTGATCACCGAGGGTGATGTCGCTGCCTCCCTCGGACTCAGCCGCACCCCGGTCCGGGAGGCCTTTCTCGCACTGGAGTCGGCTGGCCTGCTGCGGCTCTTCCCCAAGAAGGGCGCCATCGTCACCGCGGCCGACGACACCGAGACCGCCGAGCTCCTGCAGGTGCGCATCCTGCTCGAGACCAAGGCCGTGCAGGTCCTCGGCGAGCGCCCCAGCCAGATCGACGCCGTCGAGGCCGAGTTGACTGCCCTGATCCAGACACAAACGGATGCCGCCGCCGCCGGCGACCTCCTGGCCTACGCCCGCGCCGATCACCGCTTCCACGCGCGGATCGTCGACGAGACCCACAACAGTGTCATCGACGGGATCTACGCCCGCCTCGGCCCCCGGCTCGAACGCCTGGTGCACAGGGTGGCCGCCCGTGACCCCGACAGCATCGACAGGCTCATCGCGGAACACCGCCTCCTGGCCGAGCACCTACGGGCAGGCGACACCGTCGCCTACGACCAGGCGCTGCGGGCCCACCTGGAATCCGGGCACCGCCTGCCCCGGATGCTCTAGCAACCAGAAAGAACCATGACCAGCCGCCGCACTCCCCGCTCTACTCCCCCGTGGCACCTCGCCGCACCCGCCCTGTTCGTCATGGCCTGGGGCGGAAACCACTTCACCCCGCTCCTGCACATGTACGAGACCCTCGGCAACTACTCCACGGTGACCGCCGATCTGTTCCTCGGCTTCTACGTCGTCGGCCTGGTTCCCGGTCTCCTGCTGGCCGGGGCCCTCTCCGACCGCCACGGACGCAAGCCCCTCATGGTTGCCGGGGTCCTCGCCGGCATCACCGCGAGCATCCTGCTGGGGCTCGGGTTCTCCAGCGAGGTCGTCATCTGCCTGGGCCGGTTCCTCGCCGGCCTGAGCGTGGGCGTGGCAATGTCGGTCGGCACCGCGTGGATCAAGGAACTCTCGAGCGCCCCGTTCGACCTCGTGGCCCGACCGACCGCCGGCGCCCGGCGTCCCGCGCTCACCCTGACCGTCGGCTTCGGCCTGGGCGCCGGGGTGTCCGGCCTCCTGGCACAGTGGGGGCCGATGCCGACGCTGCTCCCCTACGTCGTGCATATCGTGCTGAGCCTGCTGATCCTGCCCCGCCTGCTGCGCACCCCGGAGACCGTGCCGCGCAGCCGGGCACACGGGTCGCTGTGGCTCGACCTGCAGGTGCCGCTGGCCGGCCACCGCCGCTTCCTGCGGGTGGTGCTGCCGACGGCGCCGTGGGTGTTCGGCGCCGCCGGCATCGCCTACGCCATGATGCCCAAGCTCGTGGAGTCGCAGCTCGGCGAGCTCAACCTGGCCTTCGCCACCCTCCTGACCGTGGTCACCCTGGGCACCGGAGCCCTGGTGCAGCCTCAGGTCTCCAGGCTCAACTCGATCACCAACGGCCGGGCTCTCCTGGTGGGCATGGGCCTCATGCTCACGGGCATCCTCAGTGCCGTGGGAACAGCAGTCACCCTCTCCCCGCTACTTGCGCTGATCACGGGCATCGTGCTGGGCGCGGCCTACGGCATCACGGTCGTCGCCGGCCTCGTCGAGATCCAGCGGATCTCCACCGCCACCGACCTGGCCGGCATCACCGGCGTCTACTACAGCCTCACCTACCTGGGCTTC
This sequence comes from Cryobacterium sp. TMN-39-2, assembly GCF_004402745.1. Classification (NCBI taxonomy): domain Bacteria; kingdom Bacillati; phylum Actinomycetota; class Actinomycetes; order Micrococcales; family Microbacteriaceae; genus Cryobacterium; species Cryobacterium sp. TMN-39-2. Next base: position 248,179 of record NZ_SOFX01000011.1, on the reverse strand, counting down.
CTGCTCCCGGTGGCCTTCGCCAGCCTGACCGAGTTCGCGAACTACCCGACCATGCTCTCGCTGCTCGCCGCCGCGTGCGCCGGCTGCCTGGCGCTGACCGCGGTGGGACTGCGCCGCGCGTAACCGGTGAGCGCCGGCTTCAGGATGCTGTCAGGGCGTCGGGCGCGCGGTCGTGCCTCGCTTGTCCATCGCCTCACGCAGGAACACCAGCGGAAGCAGGAGAGTCGCCACGGCCGTGATCAGCCAGACCACCAGCGCGGCCAGGATCCAGGTCTGCCAGCCCTCGATGGTGAGGCCGCCCGGGAACAGCGAGGCGATCCACAGCGCGACGAACGTCGACAGCAGGCCGATGCCGCCCAGGAACGCCGGCGCTCCCCGCGCGACGACCTTGGCCAGGAATGGCGAGAGCACGCTTTGGGTCACCGCGAACACGACCACCGCGGTCACGAATCCGCTCGGGGTGACGGTGAGGTCGGGCAGCACCAGGGACGCCACCCACAGGCCCAGGGCCGCCGAAAGCAGAAAGACCAGCGCGCGCAGCAGGATGCGAATCATGCCGCGATGGTAGCGCCGCCACGGGTCCGCGTCATCCCCGGCCGCCCTGTGGCTGCTCCACCCGCTGTGGGAGGCTCCGCACCGCGAGACGGCCGGCCCGTCGGGGCCGGCCGTCGCACTGCGGTGAGAGTCTCGGTCAGCGGGGTCCGCCGACGCCGCCGCCGCCCATGGTGCCCGTCGCGGCCTCGCCGGCCGTGACAGTGGTCGTGTTCGTCGCCGACGCGTAATCACCGTCGGCATAAACGCCTGGGGCGATCTCGCCGGACGCCGTGCCTCCCACGTAGACGCTGTAGGTCTCGCCCGCGACCAGTTCCTCGGAGGAGAACACCACGGACTGGAAGTCCTTGGCCGACTCGTAGGCCATCACCACGTCGCCGGCGCTGTCCACGAGCTGCACGACAGTGCCGGCAGCCGGCGTCGAGTCGAGGGCGATCGCCACGAAGGTCTGCTCTGACCCGGCTTCCGGCGACACCGCCATTCCTGCACTGCCCGCGGCCAGCAGGGTGCCGCCGGTGACGGTGAAGCTGCCGTTCACGTCGAGTGCCCCGTTGCCGTTGTCGGTCGGCCCGTTCACGACGAGGATGCCGTCGCTCATGGTCGCCGACCCGTTGGAGTCGAACCCGTCTCCGCCGGCGTCGATCGTGGTGGTGCCGCCGGTGATGGTGATGGTCTCCCCGCCGTCGGCGTCCATACCGCCACCGCCGCCGCCCTGTGCCTCGGTGCCGGTCTCAGCACCGGTCTCGGTGCCACTGGACGCGTTGATGCCGTCGTCACTGGCGGTGATCGAGACCGTGCCGCCGCCGATGCTGATGGCGGTGCTCTCCAGGCCCTCATCCGAGGTCGTGATGGTGGTGTCACCGCCGATGACGTCCAGCGCCGTGTCTGCGTGCACGCCGTCGTCACCGGCCGCGAGTCTCACCGTTCCGGAGGCGATCCGCACGGTGCCGTCCGAGTGCAGCGCGTCGTCCGCCGCGTCGACGGTGAGGGTGCCGCCGTCGACGACAGTGACTACCCCAGACTTGACGCCCTTCGCCGACGCGTCCTCCGACACCGCGGTGGTGTGGCCGCCGCCGGATTCGACCGTGACGGTGGCCCCGGCGAACACGACATCGGTGAACGCCTGCAGGCCGTCGCCGCCGGCGATCACCTCCACGTCGCCGCCGATGAGAGCGAGGTAGCCGCGGGTGTCGTCCTCGTCGTTGTCGGATTTGAGGCCATCGCCGCCGGCGGTCACCCTGACGGTGCCACCGTCAACCACCAGATAGTCCTTGCCCCGGATGCCGTCGTCCACCGCCGTCACAGTGACGGTGCCCGAGCTGATGATCAGGCCATCCGTGCTCGTGATGCCGTCGTTGCCGTTGCCGGTCACCTCGAGCGACCCACTGCCCGTGATCGTGAGATCGGCCGCGCTGTAGAGCGCCGCGTTCGCGTCGGTGTCCTCCGCATAGGAGTCGGTGTCGGCCAGGGTATTGGCAGACCCGTCGGCGAGAACGATCATCGCTTCGTCGGCCTCGGTCACCACGAGTGCTGCCCCGGTGGAGTTACTGACCTCGACGCCGTTGAGGATCAGGCGCACGGTGCCCTCGCCCGAGGAGGCGACGACGATCTGACCGTCCTCCAGAGTGCCGTTCAGTTCGTAGGTGCCGGCCGCGGTGATGGTGACCGTGCTGCCGGCGACGGTCACGGCGCCGCCTTCTGCCGACGCGCCGCCTTCTGCCGACACGCTGTCGCCGGCCAGGGTGATCTGCACCACGTCGGCGGCGTCCCACTCGTCGTCGTCGGCGTCGGCGTGGGTCGCCTGGTTGGCGGCCAGCACTTCGGCGGCCGTGGTGGACTCGTCGATCGCGACCGCGGCGGTGCCGGCGGACGTGGTTCCCGTCGAGTCCGTGGTCGCGGTGACGGCCGTGCAGCCGGTCAGCAGTGCGGCGGTGACGAGGAACGGCAGCACCCGGTGGGCGGTCCGGGGAGAGGGGGTCTGGGGAGATTTCTTCATGGGGTACTCACAATCGGTGGGGTCGAACAGGATCAAGGAGTGCGGGGCCGGCTAGCGGAAGTACCGGCGAAGCACCGGCGCCCATTTGTTGTCGGGCAGGTCACTGCGGAGGGCGGCCAGGCCGGTGCCGTACTTCGAGATGGTGGCCGGGCGATGGCCGTGGGCCCAGAGAATCCGGTCAACGGCGGATGCCCGGGAGCCGGACTTGGTCTCTACTATCGACAGCCCCGGCCGGTCCAGCCGGAGCTGCGGGGTGCTCCCCCGGCGAACCGTCGACCACGACAGTCCGGTGTCGATGGTGGCGCGACTGCTGGATTCCGGGAGGAACAGGGTCGTCCGCCGGTACCTGGTCGTGAGGGTCGGCACGAGGTCCTGCCCCTCGGCGCCGGTGATGTCGGCCTCGTCGAGCACGGTGTCGGTGTACCGGCGCCCCTCGGTGGTGAGCGTTGCCCTGTCGTCGATCGGATACGGCAGGCGGTCCTTGACCGTCACGCCCCGGCCGCCGCGGGTCTTCACCTCGAGGTAGCTCTGAGCCGAGTCGACGTAGGTGCGGGTGCGGATCTTGAAGCGGCGCCGGCGCGGATGCGCCGCCATCAGGAAGCTGGTGAGCTCGGGGGTGTCGAAGTACACCGACTCGTAGGCGCCAGAGCGCACCCCGTCGATGTCGAGCACCCGCACACCGGGGTCCAGGTCGCCCAGGACAGCGTCCAGCTCCGAGCGGGGCACCACGTACTTGCGGTCGATGCGGGTGAGCAGACCGGCCCGGTCGGTGAGCTCGGCCAGGCCGATGGTGCCCAGGCCCGCGAGCGGCACGTCCAGCACCACGCCGGTCGGCACGGCACTCATCGGTACGGCACTCATCGGCTCGTCTCCTGCAGAACCGGCGCCGGCGTGGCAGTCGGGGCACGCCCCGCACCCACCTGGTACCGCACGTCGACGAGGGTGGTGTCGTTCACCAGGTCGAGACTGCGTACGTGCACCCCGTGCACCCGGGCGCCGAGCAGCCCCTCGAGGTGAGCGATGAGAGCGGATTCCTCGGCGAACGCGGCATCCAGCACCACGCTCTGCTGCCGGTAGCTGCGGAACAGGCGCGGGTTGTCGCCGACGTAGACCACGGCGAGGATCAGGGTCATCAACACCACGGTGAGCACCGTCGGTTCGGCGCTGAGGCCGGCGAGCAGGCCCAGGGCCAGCGCCGCGAAGTAGTAGGCCACCTCGTGCTGCTCGATCTCGCTCGAGCGCAGCCGGATGATCGACAGTACGCCGAACAGGCCGAGGCCGAGGCCGACGCCGACGGTGCTGGACGCGAGCACCTGGGCCACGGCCAGCACGCCGACATTGACCACGAGGTACGCGACAACGAGGTCCCGGCGCCGGTGACGCGGAAAATACAGCCCGAACGTGAGCAGGCTGATGAAGAGCAGATCGATCAGGATGATCGTGGCCTGCAGCATGGTGTCCTCCAAATGAACAATCGGTAACGCAACGTTGTCCATCTAGCCGGACATCCCTATGAGTCGGCTATGCGGCGGTTATGAGCCGCAGTTGAGTCGGCCTGCCGTGTCGGTGATCACCCGAAGCGTCATTCGCACCGGAGGCAACCCGATCTCGCATTGTCAGACCCCGAGGGGTAAACTTCGAACATATGTTCTAACTGTTGAGGTGATGTGCCATGAGTCTGATTAACGAAACCGTCGCGGTCTGGGTATCGCCGGAGGGTTCTCCGGTTCGCCTGGTCTGGCGTGCCCGCCGGTTCAGGGTGACCGACACCCCCACGCCGTTGACGGCGTCGGTGTCGCTGCCCGACGAGCTGCTGTACTTCCTCACCCATCCGCCCAAACCGGTGGCCGCCTGGCGCTGCCAGGGCACCGCCGAGGACGGCACCTCGCTCGTCTTCGACATCCAGCACGACGACGGCGGCGGCCGCTGGCAGCTGCTGCGTGCCTATGACTGAGGGTCCGGTCCGGTTTGACGGTCCATTCCGCAGGCCGGATTGCGGCGCTAGGCTCCCACCGACAAGGGAGGCGCCGTGAGCGACAACAACAGCGAAAACCCGGACCCAGGACCCAAGCCGAGCCTGACCGACAGCCGGTGGGAGGCGCGGATCACCTTCCTGCGCAGCCGGGCGGCGGTGGCTCGTGCCGAGGTGTCCGCGATCGAGGCCATGCATCGCGATCCCGACGTTCTCGAGGACCTACTGGCCAACGCCTCCCCGGACGAGGTGGCGATGGCCGAGGCCGTCGAACACCGGATCAGCGAGCGTGTGATCGCGGCCCGGCAGGTCGCCGACGCCGCAGAGGCCGACTACGAACGTGCCGTGCTCGACGGTGCGGATCTGCGTGGCAACGAGGACCTGGACTAGGTTCGCCGCCTGGCCTCGTCAGCCTGGCTTCGTCACCCTGGCGGGTTGGGGCCATTCGCCGGCCGCCCCCGCCGTCTCGGCCTCCTTGATGCGGTGCACGGTCTTGAGGAATGAATCCGGGTTGAGCGAGATCGAGTCGATACCCTCGCCCACCAGGAACTCGGCGAAATCGGGGTAGTTGCTCGGTCCCTGCCCGCAAATACCGATCTTGATGCCGGCCGCGTGTGCCTTGTCTATGGCCTCGCTGATCATCCGCAGCACCGCCTCATTGCGTTCATCGAAGAGCGCCGCCAGGTCGCCGGAGTCCCGGTCGACACCGAGCACCAGCTGGGTGAGGTCGTTGGAGCCGATCGAGAAGCCGTCGAACCTGGTGGCGAACTGCTCGGCCAGAATGACGTTCGCCGGGATCTCGCACATCATGTACACCTGCAGCCCGTCCTCGCCGCGCACCAAGCCGTTCCCCGCCATCACCGCGAGCACCCTGTCGGCCTCGGTGGTGGTGCGGCAGAACGGCACCATCACGATCACATTGCTGAAGCCGATCCGCTCGCGCACGCGCTTGAGCGCCCGGCACTCCAGCGCAAAACCCTCGGCGTACTTGGCGTCGTAGTACCTTGATGCGCCGCGGAAGCCCAGCATCGGGTTCTCCTCCGCCTGCTCGAAGACGTCGCCACCGATGAGGTGCGCGTACTCGTTCGACTTGAAGTCGCTCAGCCGCACGATCACCGGATGCGGGTAGTACGGCGCTCCCAGCTTCGCGATACCCAGAGCCAGGGTGTTCACGAAGTACTCGCCGAGGTCCGCGTAACCGCGGGTGAGCTCGGTGATCTGGCGGAGCACGGCCGGGTCGGTGACCCGCTCCGGATGCACCAGCGCCATCGGGTGGATCTTAATGAGGTTGTTGATGATGAATTCCATCCGCGCCAGCCCCACACCGGCGGTGGGCAGTCTCCACCATTCGAAGGCCGCCGCCGGGCTGGCGATGTTCACCATCACCTGGGTGCGGGTGATCGGCACGGCGCCCAGGTCGATCTGTTCGGTCTCAGAAGCCAGGATGCCGGCGTAGACAAATCCTTCGTCGCCCTCGGCGCAGGAGATGGTGATGGGCGAATCCTCGGTGAGTACCTCGGTCGCATTGCGGGTGCCGACCACCGCGGGCACGCCGAGTTCGCGGCTGACGATGGCGGCGTGGCTGGTGGGACCGCCGTGATCGGTGATGATGCCGGCCGCCCTGGTCATGATCGGCACCCAGTCCGGGTCGGTCATCTCGGTGACAAGGATGGCGCCGTCGCGGAAGTTCTCGATGTCGGCGGGGTCCCGGATAACGCAGGCCGTACCCGACGCGATGCTGTCGCCGATGGCCACGCCGGAGACCAGGAGCGGTCCGGTCTCGGTGAGGCGGCTGACCGAGAACCGGGTCAGGCTCTTCTGCGAGTGCACGGTCTCCGGCCGAGCCTGCACCAGGAACAGCTCACCCGTGAGGCCGTCCTTGGCCCATTCCATGTCCATCGCCCGGCCGTAGTGGTCTTCGACGATGGTCGCCCACCTCCCGAGCTGCACGATCTCGGTGTTGCTGAGCACAAACGCCCGGCGTTCCCGCTCCGGGGTGTCGATGACCCGGGTGCGTGCGCTGCCGCCCTCCGCGTAGGTCATCTTGCGGTCCTTCCGGCCCAGGGTCTTCTCGATGATGGGCTCGTAGTCTTCTTCGTCCAGCAGCGCCTTGAAGACCAGGTACTTGTCGGGGTCGACGGCGCCCTGCACCACCGTTTCGCCCAGGCCCCACGCCGCGCTGATCACGGCGGCGCCGGGAAAACCGGTGTCGGTGTCGATGGAGAACATCACGCCGGAGCCGGCGAGGTCGCTGCGCACCATCCGCTGCACCCCGATCGACAGGGCCACGTCGAGATGGTCGAACTTCTTCACCTCGCGGTAGCTGATGGCCCGGTCGGTGAACAGCGACGCGTAGCAGCGGCGGCAGGCGTCGAGCAGGTCGCGTTCGCCGCTCACGTTCAGGAAGGTCTCCTGCTGGCCCGCGAAGCTGGCGTCGGGCAGGTCCTCGGCGGTGGCGCTGCTGCGCACGGCGACGGGCAGGTTGGGCACCTCGGCGTCCTTGGACAGAGTGCGGTAGTACACCCGGATGTCCTCAGCGATGGCCGCTGGGAACTCGCCGGCCAGGAAGGCCTCGCGCAGGTTCTGGCCGGTTTCGCGGAGCGACGCGGCGCCGGAGTGATAGCGGTCCAGCTGCTCACGGATCACCGGTTCCAGGCCGTTGGCCTCGATGAACGCGCGGTAGGCATCCGCAGTGGTGGCGAAGCCGTTGGGTACCCGCACGCCGCGCGCCGAGAGCGAGCGCACCATCTCTCCCAGGGAGGCGTTCTTGCCGCCGACCTGCGGGATGTCCGTCAGGCCGATGGAATTGAACCAGACCACTTCGCGACCACGCATGATTCCTCCTGGCATTGGTGCAGCGCCGCACTCCCCAGCCGCAACTTACTGCTCTGCGGCGGATGCGGCTAGAGTGCCGCGGCCTGCGGGGCCGGGCTCAGCGGCACGTACCGGCGACGGCGATCTGCTCGTTGGTGGGGCGGCCGTAGGCCTCGATGCCCGACCCAGGTTCGTCGAAGCCCTGGCTGATCGACCAGGCCGTGGCCCAGGCCTCCTGATCCTGGCTGAAGGCGGAGCCCGAGAAGAGCGGCCAGCAGTTCTCCCGGTAGACCTGGGTGTGCCCCACCTCGTGGGCGACGACCGCGTGGGCGTCCGAGCCCTCGTACCAGACATTCTCGATGGTGTAGTTGAGGCTGATGATCGACCAGCCGCCATCGGAATCGTAGGTCTCTGCGGTGCCGGAGAGCCAGTCCGCGCCGAGACCGGATACCTCGGGTGCCCAGATGAACTCCAGGGCGATGCCGTTGCTGAGCGAGCGGGCGTACGCTTCGATCTCCCGTCGCACCGCCCAGGCCGGATCGTGGGCCTCGGCCTGGTGGATGGCCTCCGAGGAACGCACCTGCGCCTCGGCATCCGTCATCGAGGTCAGGAACACGGCGTCCCTGGCGCTCGACATGGCGGGATCCCGCGCGTATTCGATCAGACGGATGAGCGGAACCTGTACCGAACGATTCGAGAGTCGGTTGTCGACGATCGTCTGCTCGGCCCGGGTCGCCGCCGCGGTGAAATATGCCGCCTCCGCCGCATCGAGGTCGTCCCGGCCGGTCGTCGCCGCCTGAGCCGACGCGCGAAGCCGGTCTTCGGCACTCTGTGATTGACCGGTCAGGCCCTCGATGCGCTCGGCCTCGGCCATGGCCTGCCAGGGCAGGCTGTGGTCGTTGTCGCTGACGGGCTCGTCGTTTGCCGGGGGTCTGATCGCTTCGGCGGTGCCGGATGCCTCGATGACGGGTTCGAGCTCGGCCAGGATCTCGCGAAGCGCGTCGGCTTCGGGGAGTGCGTCGGCGGCGAAGGCGGGAGTGGCGGCCACAGCGCGGATTCGCTCGGCGAGCCAGACCAGGTTGCGTGACCTGGCGTCGGAGGCGTTCCTGGCGTCGGTCTCCTCGCCGACTTGGGCGGTGAGCGCAGAGGTTGCCGTCTCGTAGCGGTCCTGGGCGGCTGCGCCCCAACCCCAGAATCCGCCACCGCCCACGGCCACGGCGAGCAGCACGGCCAGCGTCGTCAGGATGGTGCGGCGCGTTCTGGGACGGGGCGTGGGGACGGACGACGATTCGACGGCGGGCGCCGCGAGCGTCGGGTCCTGCGTCACGGCTCCCCCTCACGTCGGGATCAGCGTAGCGCCCCCGCCCCCGTGCCCAGCGATACACCGGAGCAAACATCGATTATCGTCAGAGAATGACCGCAACGCTGCCTCAGGTGTCCCTGCGTCCTTTCCTCGACACCGATTCCGCGCAGGTGCTCGCGCTCAACAGCGCCGCCGTGCCCGCCGTCAACGACCTCGACGCCGACGCCCTGGCGGCGCTGATCATTGCGAGCCACAGCGCGATCGTCGTCGTGGCGGAGGCCGAGCCGGACACTGTGCTCGGCTTCGCGATCCTGTTCGCGGCCGGCGCCGACTATGCCAGTGAGAATTACCGATATTTCTCCGGCCGCGCCCGCACCTTCCTCTACGTGGACCGCATCGTCGTGGCGGCCGGCCATCGCGGCAGGGGCCTCGGCGCCAGGCTCTACGCGGCGGTCTTCGACACCGCGCGTGCCCTGCCCACCGATGTGGTGTTCTGCGAGGTAAACCTACGGCCGGCCAATCCCGAGTCGCTGGCCTTTCACGGCCGGCTGGGCTTCACCGAGATCGGGCAGCAGGCCACCAAAAACGACACCGTAGTCGTGTCGCTGCTGAGCGCAGCCGTTCCGAAGGTTCGTTCGGCGTCTGGGCGGTAGCGGGTCCGGCTACGCTGAACCACATGAAGCACGCCAGCGCCGGCACCGGCATCGACCTCACCCCGGCCATCGACGGCTGGGTGGGCGCGCAGCGCTGGTTTGCCGGCAAGGCGCACAGCCCGGTGCTGCGCAGCATCGGCCAGTGGGCGCTGCCGACCGACGAGGCGGGGGTGCGCATCGCCTGCCACCTGGTGCTCGACACGGCCAGCAGGTTCTCCACGCTTTACCAGCTGCCGCTGACCGAGCGCACGGCGCCGTTGCCTGAGTCGTCGGCTCTCATCGCCCAGACGGTGGGTCGCGACGGGCTCCCCCGCTACGTGTACGACGCCCCGCACGATCCCGTCTACGCCGCGGCGCTGCTCAGGTTCATCACCTCGGCCGCGTCGCTATCGTCCGACGAGCCGGGCGGTGTCACCGCGCGGGGTGAGCTGTTGCGGGCGGGAATGGGGCCCGATGACTCGACCCCGTACAGCGTCACGGCCAGCCGGGTCATCAGCGGCGAACAGTCGAACACCTCGATCATCCTCGATGTCGCCGACGAGGCCGGCCGGCCCGGCCGCCCGGTGATCTGCAAGGTGTTCAGGGTGGTCGCAGCCGGGTCGAACCCGGATGTCTCGGTGCAGTCGGCCCTGGCCGGCGCCGGATCCAGGTTTGTTCCCGAGCCGATCGGAGCCGTGTCGGGCGAGTGGACGAACCCGCTCTCTGCCGCCCGGCACAGCGGTCACCTCGTGTTCGCTCAGGAGTTCCTGCCCGGGGTCGACGACGCCTGGCGGGTCGCCCTGGCTGCTGCCGCGGCCGGTGACGACTTCAGCATCCCCGCCCACGCCCTCGGAGTCGCGACCGCCGCGGTACACCGGGACCTCGACAGGGTGTTCCCCACCGTGGCGTCCACCCCGGATGTGATCAACCAGTTGTGCCTGACCATGCGGGAACGGTACCGTCTGGCCGCCCGCGAGGTACCGGAGCTGGCCGCGCACCGCGAGGCCATCGAGGCCGTCTTCGCCAGGGCCAAGGCGGCGCCGTGGCCGCGGCTGCAGCGCATCCACGGCGACTACCACCTCGGCCAGGTGCTTGATGTGCCCGGGCGCGGTTGGGTGCTGATCGACTTCGAGGGCGAACCTCTGCGCCCGCTCGCCGAACGCTCGCTGCCGGACATCCCGCTGCGCGACGTGGCCGGCATGCTCCGCTCGTTCGACTACGTGGGCGCGACCATCGCCATGCGGGACCCCGCTGCAGCGCCCGCCGCGATCGAGTGGGCGATGACCGCCAGGGCGGCCTTCCTGCTGGGCTACCACGCCGGGGACGGCGACTCCCAGGCCGGGACCGCCCATGCCGGGCAGGAGGCCCTGTTGGCCGCGTTCGAACTCGACAAGGCCGTCTACGAGAGCATCTACGAGATCCGCAACCGGCCCACCTGGTTGCCGATTCCGCTGCGTGCGGTGCGGCGCCTCGCCCAGGATGCCCATGCCGCCGCCCACAGCCCGGGCTGACCCCCGCGAGTTTCCCCGCTAGGACCGCTGTTTCAGCTCGGGGAACTGGTCGTCGCGCCACTCATCGGCCAGGCGCACGTTCGCTGCCGCAGCCTCGGTCTCCCGCGCCCGCAGCTCCACCCGGCGGATCTTGCCCGAGTTGGTCTTGGGCAGCTCGAAGAACTCCACCCGGCGCACCCGCATGTACGGCGGCAGGCCGTTGCGGGCGTGCCGCAGCACCGCCAGGGCCGTCTCCGCATCCGGCGCCCAGCCCGCCGCAAGGGCCACATAGGCCTTGGCGATGTTCAGCCGGGTGTCGTCGGGGGCGGGCACAACGGCGGCCTCCATCACGGCAGGGTGCTCGATCAGCACGCTCTCCACCTCGAACGGCGAGACCTTGTAGTCGGAGGACTTGAAGATGTCGTCGGTGCGACCGATGAAGGTGAGGTAGCCGTTTTCGTCGCGGATGGCGACGTCGCCGGTGTGGAAGTACCCGTCGCGCAGCACCTCGGCGCTCCGCCGGGTGTCGCCGTGGTAGCCGGACATCAGGTTCGCCGCGGGCGTGCTGAGGTCCAGGCAGATCTCGCCCTCCTCGGTGAGGGCCCCGGTGACCGGGTCGACGAGCACCACGGCAACACCGGGCAGCGGCAGCCCCATCGAACCGGCCTTGAGGACCGAGCCGGGCACGTTGCCCACGATCGCGGTGGTCTCGGTCTGGCCGTAGCCGTCGCGGATGGTCAGACCCCAGGCGCGCTGAATCTGGTTGATGACCTCGGGGTTGAGCGGTTCACCCGCCGAGAGGATCTCGCGCAGACTCGCCGGCTTGGCGCCGACATCCGCCTGGATCAGCATGCGCCACACCGTCGGCGGCGCGCAGAAGGTGCTGACGGCGGCGCGGTGCAGCTGGTGGGCCAGCGCGGCGGGGTTGAATCGCGAGTAGTTGTAGATGAACACCGTGGCCTCGGCGATCCACGGCGAGAAGAAGCAGCTCCAGGCGTGCTTGCCCCAGCCCGGTGAGCTGATTGCCAGGTGTACGTCATCGGGGCGGAGGCCCAGCCAGTACATCGTGGTGAGGTGCCCGACCGGGTACGAGGTCTGGCTGTGCACCACCATCTTGGGCTTGCTCGTGGTGCCGGAGGTGAAGTAGATCAGCGACGGGTCGGTGGAGGATACCGCGACGTCGACCTTGTCGGCTTCGGCGCGGTGCGACTCGGCGTAGTCGGTCCAGCCCGCTGCCGGCTCGCCGACGCAGATACGCGAGTACTCCCCGGGCACGTCGGCGAACTTGGCGGTGTCCGGGGTGTTGGCGATCACGTGCTGCACGCCGGCGCGCAGCACCCTGTCGGCCAGGTCGTGGCTGCCGAGCACCGTGGAGGTGGGCAGGATGACCGCGCCGACCTTCAGGATGGCGAGCATGGTCTCCCACAGCTCCACCTGGTTGCCGAGCATGAGCATGACGTGGTCGCCCCGGGTGACGCCGTGCTGCACGAGCCAGGTGGCGACCTGGTCGGAGCGGGTGACCATCGCGTCGAAGCTGACCTTCAGTTCGCGGCCGTCTTCCTCGACGATCCACAGGGCGGTCTTGTGGTTGCCGGTGGCGATCACGTCGAACCAGTCGGTGGCCCAGTTGAAGCTGTCGCCCACGTCCGGCCAGACGAAGGCGGCGGCGGCGCCCTGGTGGTCGGCCCGCAGCTCGAGGAGCTGGTCGCGGGCGCGGCGGAAGTTGGTCGTACTCGGGCGCTCAGTCATGGTTCCATCTTCCTCACCCTGGATGCCTCCACGGGCATGGACACCCATCTGGCTGGGAATATGTGCACGAAGGGGTGTTCGGCCAGGCCGAAGCGGGCCAGACTGCGGGCATGGCAGTCGCAACAGCCGTCTCCCCCATGCTCGCCAGGGCCGTCGCCACGGTTCCCGAACCGGACAGTGTGCCCGGCGGGTTGAGCTACGAGCCCAAGTGGGACGGCTTCCGCAGCATTGTCACCTTCGACGGCACCAGCAGCACGATCGCCAGCCGCGGATCCAAGATGCTCACCCGGTACTTCCCCGAACTCACCTACGCGTTCGAAGACCTGCTGCCGGAGCCCTGCGTCCTCGACGGCGAGATCGTGCTGCGCACCGGGGACCCGGGCAGCGAACACCTCTCCTGGGAGCAGCTGTCGCAGCGCATCCACCCGGCGGCCAGCCGGGTGCGCCGGCTCGCCGACGAGACCCCGGCCACCTTCGTCGCCTTCGACCTGCTCTCTCGCAATGGTCACAGCCTGCTCGACACCCCGTTCGTCGACCGCCGGGCGGCCCTCGAAGACCTGATCGGCGACCTCGGCGACCCCATCCACCTCACCCGAACCACGCGGGATGTCGCCCTGGCCCGAAGGTGGCTGATCGAGTTCGAGGGCGCGGGCCTTGACGGCATCGTCGCCAAGCCGCTCGCGGCCGTGTACGCGCCGGGCAAGCGGTCGATGTTCAAGGTGAAACACCACCGCTCGGCCGATGTCGTGCTGTTGGGCTACCGCACGCACGTGAGCGGCAGCGGTGTGGGATCGCTGCTACTCGGCCTCTACGGCGACGACGGTGAACTGCACAGCGTCGGCGGCGCATCCGCGTTCAGCGATGCCTGGCGGCTGCGGCTGATCGACGAGTTGGAACCGCTGGTGCTCCGCGACGAGGAGGGCGCCGTGGTCACCGGGGAGACCGAGCGCAACCGGTTCTCGGCGAACAAGGACACCTCCTTCGTGCGGTTGCAGCCCAGCCGCGTGCTCGAGGTGCGGTACGACCACATGGAGGGCGAGAGGTTTCGGCACACCGTGCAGTTCGAGCGGTGGCGCCCGGACCGGGACGCCCGGTCCTGCACCTTCGACCAGCTGGAACGGCCGATCGACTATGACCTCGGCGAGGTGCTGGACTGACCGGCCGGATGACCGGGTGTGACGTCTGGCGCACCCCCAACCAAAGGAGAGCCCCGTGAGCACGGTGGTCATGTACAGCTCGGTGTCGGTGGACGGCTTCATCGCGGACGAGAACGACCAGCCCGGACCGCTGTTCGACTGGCTGTCCGGCGGTGACGTCCCGGTGGACGAGAGCGGCGCGGTGACGGTGTCGCAGACGTCCTACGACTACATCCGGCCCTACTGGGACCAGATCGGTGTGACGATCGTCGGCCGTCACGTCTTCGACATCACGGACGGCTGGGACGGGATGCCTCCGGGCGGGGTCGACCACGTGGTCGTGGTGACGCACCGGCCGAAGCCAGAGGGCTGGGCTGCCGAGGCGCCGTTTCACTTCGTCGACGGGGTCGAGGCAGCCGTGGCCACGGCGCGGGAGCTCGCGGGTGACCGCATCGTCGAGGTCGCCGCCGGCGATGTCGGTGGCCAGGTGCTCGCCGCGGGCCTGGTCGACGAGGTGCGCATGGACGTCGTCCCCGTCGTGTTCGGGTCCGGCAAGCGCTACTTCGGGTCGGTGCACGCACAGCACCTGTTGGAGGATCCGGACGTGGTGATTCAGGGCACCCGGGTGCTCCACCTGCGCTTTCGGATGCGCCGCTGACCGATCACCGGCACCGCGGGGTCACGATCGTTCGGTGGCTAGTCCTTGCGGCCGGCGATGAAGTAGGCGATCGGGCCGGCGTAGTTGATCGAGATCACGGCGGCCCAGACACCCTTGGGTCCGTTGACCTTCTTTGCCGGCCGGTGCGCCAGGTCGCTCCAGGCGAGTCCGGCCAGAACCAGCTGCACGAGACCGCCGGCGATGACGCCGGATTTCTGGCCTCCGGTCATCTCGCTCCACTTCCGTGATGCCATGGTTTTCTCCCATCGTTGCCGCGCAGGCACCGGAACTGGCGGAGCGCGTTAGTCGCATCATGCCACCGGCGCACCGCTCGCGCGACGCGCCGGGACATTGAGCTGTCAGTGCCGCTTATGCTGGTGTTCCCCTCTCGCGCGCGTAGACGCGGGCGCCCGCGCAAGAAAGCCACCATGATCGCCGATATCGACACCCTTCCCCCGCTCGTGTTCGGTGAACCGAGCGAGTTCCGCGAACTGATGGTGGCCCTGGTCATGACCGGGGCGAAGACCGGCTCCTCCAACCTGCGGGTCGCCTACGAGATGACCGATGAGGCGCTGCCCACCGTGGGCTCGCTCTACGCCCTGGTCGACTCCGCCAACACCCGCGTCGCCGTGCTCGAGATCCTCGAGGTGGTGGAGACCACGGTTCGTGAGGTCACCCTCGAGCAGGCGCAGCACGAAGCGCCGACGCTCGAGCACTGGCGCACCGTGCACCGCGACTACTGGGAGACCCTGGTTCCCGCCGTCCGCAAGCACCTCGGCGAGCCCGACTGGCAGTTGACGGATGATGAACCCGTGATCAGCAAGGTGTTCAGGGTCGTTTAGCTCGTCGGGGCTGGAAATGCGCGCGGTCCTGGGGCATCATCAGCCGGCGCGACGGGAGGCGGCGATTATACCGGCCACCACGAGCAGGAGCCCAATGCCCACGACAGCCGTGAGAAGCCAGGTGACCAGGTCGAACCCACCCGGCACCAACTCACGGGCCGCCATGAACGCCGCGAGCGCGAGCATCAGGGCGCCCCAGAGGATGGTCGCGAAGAGCGGTCGTTGTCTGGGCAGCCGGTCAGGCGTCGGGGAGGAAGTCTCTGACGCCGGTGAGGTCTTCAGCGGCGTGGTTTCGGTGGGGCTGTTCGGGTCGGTCATGGTGTTCTCCTACGAGCTCAGTGCCGGCTACCGCAGTGCCGGTTGGTTGATGGTGACCTGGCCGAAGAGCGTCCAGACCCGGACTGTCGTGACGCCGGTGCCGCGGCCCTCGGCCACGACGCGGGAGTCGTGGAACAGCACGCCGCCCCTGTCGAGATCGTCCATTCCCGTGTAATCCACCCCGCCGGCGAGGCTGCTGGCCTCGACGGCCACGGTGCGGTTGTCGGGCAGCAGCAGCTCAACGTCGCCGAACGCGATCCAGACATCGACGGTGTGGTCGGCGCCGGCCGGCGCGGTGTCGACATCCGTCAGATCGATCACGGGTGCGCCGGCGAACATCGCGAAGCCGTTGGGGCTGCTGGTGCTGTACTGCCAGGTGGGATCGCCGACGGGGACCACATCGGTTCCCACCGGGATGACGGCGGTCCAGGCCATGGCGCCGGCCAGGACGATGCTGAAGAAGTTCAGCCAGCCGCCCTCCTTGCCCCGCACTCCGGCGACGACGATGCCCAGGGCGATCACGGCGAGCGCGGCGGAGGCACCCACCAGGAAGGCGCTGTTCGACCAGGCCCCGTCGGCAACGAAGGATGCCGCAACGGCTCCCGCGCTGAGGGCGAGACCGGCGACGACGGAGATGAAGCCGGCGCCGAGGTGCTTGCGGCGCTGGATCGCCCGGTAGCTGTGCGGGTCGAAGGTGGACGCCGGAGCAGACTGGCCGGGGTCCGTCCCGTACGGGGCGGCGGACCCATAGGGCGCAGAGCCGTACGGCGCTGATCCGTACGGCGCTGAACCGGCCGCGCTGGTTTTGCCCGTCAGGTCGTCCCAGAGTGACGGGCCGGCGGCGGGCGGCTCCGGCACCGGCGGAATCGGCGGGATGAAGGTCGCGGTGGGGGTCGGCTGGGACGCACCAGCTGACTCGGACTGAGCGGTCGGCTGAGCCGCGCTCGGCTGAGCCGCGCCAGGCTGCGCTGTGCCCGGCTGCGGCGCGGTGCTGGGCTGGTACACCCCGGCGCCCTTGCCGCCAGCCGGCTGGTTACGCGGCGACGGCACTCGCTTGGCGATGTAGATCACCAGCACGATGATGCCCGCGGTGAGTCCGATGGCCCAGCTGGTGCGCAGCAGCACCTCCAGCCAGCCGGGCATCCCCCAGACCTCTGGCGGTCCCTGCCACCAGATTCCCTGCATCCACGGGACGAAGGTGAGAAACAGCAGCACACCGACGGCGATCATGGCAGGTTCGAAGATCTGCCGGGCGGCTTGCTCCACCAGGCTGCGACCGGACTCATCGGGCATCAACGCCCAGCCCACCGCGTACAGGAAGAAGATCGGGCCACCGAGGATGGCGACCACGACGGCGATGCCGCGCACGATCAACGGGTCGAGACCGGTGCGTGCCGCGACGGCCCCGCAGACGCCGGCCAGCCAACGATCCTGTCCACGCACGAAGCCGAGGCCACGCACCCAGTCGAAGAACGCGGCGCCGCCAGGGGCCTGGGGCGGCCGGGTGGCGCTTGGAGCGCCGTACGGGGTCGGCGGCGGGTTGTAGGACGGTGTCTCGGTCATGACTCCATCTTGCTGCCGTGCGGCGCGGCCGACCATGGGGGAAGACCCTGATT
The DNA here is from genome assembly GCF_004402745.1 of Cryobacterium sp. TMN-39-2. NCBI lineage: Bacteria > Bacillati > Actinomycetota > Actinomycetes > Micrococcales > Microbacteriaceae > Cryobacterium > Cryobacterium sp. TMN-39-2. Next base: position 231,101 of record NZ_SOFX01000011.1, on the reverse strand, counting down.
GCACCCTGACGAAGCGGTTCGGGGTGCGAGCGAGCAGCCCATGGGTGCTTGGATGGTGCTGTGACCGACCTGCGTCCCACCGACACCCGTTTCACCGGGCACCTCGTGCGGCCACGCCTGCGCATCGTGGCCGGCGTGTGCGCGGGGTTCGCCCGGCACTCCGGCCTGCCCGTCACCTTTGTACGCACCGTGACCTTCGTACTGGCCCTCTGCGGCGGCGCCGGGGTGCTGCTCTACGGCTGGCTGTGGGCCACGACCCCCGACGAATCGGCGGATGGCGCGGCCGGCAGCGCCCCGCGCCGGGACCTCCTGCCCAAGGCCGCGCTCACCGGCTCCACCGTGACCCTGCCCGATGCGCGCACCCCGCCGGGCGCCCCGTCCGCCGGTGCGACGTCGGGTCCGGCCGTCGGAACGGCGGGGCCGGAGGCGGATGCCGGCTCCGCGGAGCCCCGTCGCGCGCCGGTCACCGAGATCCTGCTGGGGCTCGCGCTGGTCGGTACGGCCGGCGCGTTGATCGCCAACCGGCTCGGCGCCGACCTGCCGCTGGACGCCATCATCCCCGCGATCGTGGCACTGGCGGGCACCGGGCTGGCCTGGCGCCAGTTCGCCGAGCTGCGCAGCGGCGCCGGTCCCCGCAGCTCCGGCATGCTGGTGCGAGCCCTCGGGGCGCTGGTCCTGGTGGCGCTGGGCATCCTGCTGTTCTTCGTCACCAGCGAGAACCCCAACGTCTGGACCGTCGTCGTGGCGGCCATGTCGGTGCTCGTCGGGGTCGCCGTGGTCGTGGCCCCCTGGGCGGTGCGGCTCACCCGCGACCTCTCCGACGAGCGGGCGGCACGCGAGAGGGAGGCCGGCCGGGCCGAGATGGCCGCGCACCTGCACGATTCGGTGCTGCAGACCCTTGCTCTCATCCAGCAGAAGGCGGGCCCGCACTCGGATGCCGCCAGGCTCGCCCGCGCCCAGGAACGCGATCTGCGGGACTGGCCGTTCACCGGGGCCGCGAACGGTCCGGTCGACCTGGCCGCGGAGCTGCGCGGTATCGCGACCACCGTCGAACGCGACTATGCGGTACACGTGGACGTCGTCGCGGTCGGCTCCGTCGACCGGGAGGTGCCCGAGGCCCTGCTCGCGGCCGCACGCGAAGCAATCCTCAACGCCGCAAGGCACGCCGGCGGCAGTGTGTCGGTGTACGTGGAGTCGTCGCCGACCGCCATCGAGGTCAGTGTCACCGACCGCGGGCCGGGCTTCACGATCGGTGACATCCCAGCCGACCGCATGGGCGTGCGCGAGTCGATCCTGGCCCGCATGCAGCGGGCCGGCGGCACCGCCTCGGTAAGCCCCGGCCCGGGTGGCACCGGCACCGAGATCCGGCTCTCCCTCCCCCTCGACATCCAGGAAGACACCCCATGAATGACCTCACCGTCGTGATCGTTGACGACCACTCGATCTTCCGGTCCGGGCTGCGCTCGGAGCTGGACCCGGCGCTGCGGGTGCTCGGCGAGGCGGCGACGGTCGACGAGGCCATCGCGGTGGTCGTCGCCACCCAGCCGCGGGTGGTGCTGCTCGACGTGCACCTGCCCGGTGGCACCGGCGGTGGCGGCGCCGAAGTGATCCGGGCCGCCGCGCCGCTGGCTCCGTCGACGCTGTTCCTGGCCCTGAGCGTGTCGGATGCGGCCGACGACGTCGTCACGGTCATCCGTGCCGGTGCCCGCGGATACATCACCAAGAGCGCGTCAGGGGCCGAGGTGTCGGAAGCCGCCCGCCGGGTGGCCGGCGGGGACGCCGTCTTCTCGCCGCGCCTGGCCGGTTTTGTGCTGGATGCCTTCGGCGCGGTCGCCGGCGAGACCGCGGCGACCACCGACGAGCTCGACAGGCTTTCGGCCAGAGAGCAAGAGGTGATGCGGCTGATCGCCCGCGGTTACGCCTACAAGGAGGTCGCCAGTGCGCTCTTCATCTCCCCCAAGACCGTGGAGACCCACGTGTCAGCGGTGCTCCGCAAGCTGCAGCTCTCCAGCCGGCACGAGCTCACGGCGTGGGCCACGGCGCGCAAACTGCTCTAGAGGGTTAGGCCGTGCCGAACCGCTCCACGAAGGCCTTCATGATGGTGGCCGGCTCGGTCACCGTCGAGGCATCGATGGCGGCGATGACCTCGTCATAGGCATCCGGCTCGAAGTAGCCGTTGTCGTGGTAGACCCGCAGCCTGGTGAGGATGCCGGCCTGGGTGAGTTCTGGGTGGAACTGGGTGGCGTAGACGTTCCGGCCGATCCTGAACGCCTGAACCGGGCAGTCCTTCCCCGTGGCCAGCAGCGTTGCACCGGTCGGCAGCACCGTGCAGGCCTCCTTGTGGCCGACGAAGGCTTCGAAGGTCGGGGTGATCCGGCCGAAGAGCTGGTCGGCGCTGCCCTCGGGCGTGAGGCTCACCACGATGGGTCCGGCCACCTCCGACCAGGTGTCGTCGACGACGCCGTCGAGGTAGCTGGTGAGCAGGCCGATGCCGTAGCAGGCGCCGAGGAATGGGAAGTCCTGGGCCACCACGTCGTCGAGTAGGCCGGCGAGTTCGCCTTCGACGCGGTGCTGCACCGCCGACTTGGTCTCGTCGGCGTCGCTCGCGTTGAACGGGCTGCCGCCCACGATCACGCCGGAGTAGTCGGCGAGGGTGATCGGCGGCATCGGGGCGGCCTCGAGGCGTACCCTGTGCAGCTGCTCGGGCAGCAGGCCGCCGGCGGCCAGGAAGCCGGCGTACTCGTCGTCGGCGGCTTCATCCTCGGAACGGGTCGCCAGCAGCAGAAAGGGCTTCACCGCCCCATGCTACCGAGTCTGGCGGCCAGGGCACCGGATGTGACTCCCGTCTTCTGGCATCGCCCTGTAGATTTGAGTCGATGAACACTCGAGCCCAGACCAGCCCGATCGCCACCCCGTACGAAGACCTGTTGCGTTTGGTTCTGGAAACCGGCGCCACCAAGGCCGACCGCACCGGCACCGGCACGCTGAGTGTGTTCGGCGCCCAGCTGCGCTTCGACCTCAGCCAGGGCTTCCCGCTGATCACCACCAAGCGGGTGCACTTCCCGTCGCTGGCCTACGAGCTGCTCTGGTTCCTGCGCGGTGAGAGCAATGTGGGCTGGCTCAAGGAGCACGGCGTGCGCATCTGGAACGAGTGGGCCGACGAGCAGGGTGAACTCGGCCCGGTCTACGGCGTGCAGTGGCGCTCCTGGCCCACCCCGGCCGGCGGCCACATCGATCAGATCGCCCAGGTCATCGAGACCCTCAAGACCGACCCGGACTCCCGTCGGATCATCGTCTCGGCCTGGAACGTCGCCGACATCCCCGAGATGGCCCTGGCACCGTGCCACGCCCTGTTCCAGTTTTATGTGGCCGACGGCAAGCTCTCCTGCCAGCTCTACCAGCGCAGCGCCGACCTGTTCCTCGGCGTGCCGTTCAACATCGCCAGCTACGCGCTGCTCACCCACCTCGTCGCCGCGCAGACCGGCCTCGAGGTCGGCGACTTCATCTGGACCGGCGGCGACTGCCATATCTACTCCAACCACCTCGAACAGGTCACCGAGCAGCTGCGCCGCGCCCCGTTCCCGGCGCCCCAGCTGAAGATCACCACCGAGCGCGACAGCATCTTGGACTACGAGTTCGAGGACCTCGAGGTCGTCGACTACGTGCACCACCCCGCGATCAAGGCTCCAGTTGCCGTCTGAGGACGCCCGGATCGGGTTGATCTGGGCGCAGGCGGTCAACGGGGTCATCGGCGACGCCGGCAGCATCCCCTGGCGACTGCCCGAGGACCTCATCCGGTTCAAGGAGCTCACCCTCGGCGGCGCCGTGATCATGGGCCGCCGCACCTGGGACTCGCTGCCGGAACGGTTCCGCCCGCTGGCCGGGCGCGACAATATCGTCGTCACCCGCCAGGAGGACTGGGTCGCCGAAGGCGCCACCGTGCTGCACTCCCTGACGGCCGCGCTGGACTGGGCCGCCCAGGAGTCCGCTGCCGCCCCCCAGCGCGTCTGGATCATCGGTGGCGGCGAGATCTATCGCCAGGCCATGCCGCTGGCCGATCATCTCGAGGTCACCGAGGTCGACGCCGAACCCGTCGGAGACACCCTGGCTCCGGTGATCGACGCCGCGTTCACGCAGACCGCCGTCACCGAGTGGCAGACCTCCCGCACAGACCTCCGCTACCGCTTCGTGAGCTACCATCGCGAACCCGCCTAGCCACCGCCAGGGCGCCGCAACACACGCCCGGTGAACGTGCGCCTAGCGGTCGGCCGGCGCCAGCTGACGCGCCCGACGCTGCAGGGCCGGCTGAATCCGGAACTGTCCGGTGAGCGCGAGCACCGCGACGACAACGGCCATCACGATCCAGGCCACCCAGCCCAGAGGGCCGAGCACCACAGGGTCGGCGGAGGTGCCGTCAACGGCCACCAGGAACAGGAAGCCCGCGGCGGCATTGAATGCGCCGTGTGCGAAGACCGCCGGCCACACCGAGCCGGTGCGGAGCCGCAGCCAGCCGATCAGGACGCCATAGAACATGCAGCCCCCGATCATGAGGGCGACGCCGAGCAGGTTGGGCTGGGCGAAGTTGTAGCCGAGCAGGATCACCGGGCTGTGCCAGAACCCCCAGACTGCCCCGCTGATCAGCAAGGCCGGCCAGGTGCCCAGCGGGCGCAGGGACGGCAGCAGCCAGCCGCGCCAGCCGATCTCTTCGCCCAGCGCGAAGAGACCGTTGAAGATCGCGGCCACCGGGAGCGTCAGCAATTGCAGGAGCACGATGACCCCAACCGGAACCGAGGACGGTGCGGCCGTCCCGGCGGGATCGGCGTCCTGCAGCACCTGCGCGAAGCCGGAGAAGGTCACAAGATCAAGCTGCACGAGCCCGAGCGCCGCGGCGAGGAATACGCCCGTGATCACCAGCAGGGCACTGCCGAGAAGGCCGAACACGGTCATCCAGAGAGTGCGTTTGAGCGGGCGCAACGGCCACAGGCCGAGGTACTCCGGGATGGATCGGGGGCGGGGGCGCTGCACCACGAGCACCACGAAGAGCGCGGCGATGCCGGGGGTGAACATCATGACCGGCAGCAGGAGTGCGGCGAGCGGGTTGGCCAGTCCGCTGCCGTCCAGCCAGAGCGGGAGGGCCACCAGCCAGGCGAGGCCGCACGCCAGAATCACGAACACCGCCACCGCGGTCCACGGCACCCGATCCGGAAACGGCACCGCCGCCGCGGTGGTCGAGGGTTGTGGATCGCTGAGGGTTGGTGTGCTCATGGCTGCAACGCTAGTCAGCAACCGACCGGCCGACATCCGTCGCTCGGCGGAGATGCCGGGAGCCGCGCTACGGGTCGTGGCGGGCCCGGCTGGGTTGTACCCGCGGGGGTTCGCCGGGCATCTTGGGATAGTCCGGCGGGAAGGGCAGCTCGCCCAGCCCGGCGGCCAGGTCGCGTTCCCACCACTCAAGCAATACGTCGATACGGCCCGGCTTCTCGTGCATCTGCGCCCAGGGATCGCCGGTGCTCTGCAGGCGCTTCGGCACGGTCAGGATGGTGTGCACCTTGGGGTCGGTGCTCCCCAGTTCGTCCCAGGTGATCGGGCACGACACCGGCGCATGGGCGAGCGCCCGCGGGCTGTAGGCACCGGCCATGGTGCGGTCCCGGTTCGCCTGGTTGAAGTCCACGAAGATGCGGGCCCCGCGCTCTTCCTTCCACCAGTTCGTGGTGACAGTCGTCGGCATCCGCCGTTCGACCTCGCGGGCGGCCGCGATCACCGCGTGCCGCACCACCTGGAACTCGCGGGTCGGCTCGATGGGCGCGAAGACGTGCAGGCCGCGGTTGCCGGAGGTCTTGACGAACGCGGTGAGGCCCGCCTCGGCGAGCACGGCACGCAGCTCGATGGCCACCGGGATGGCGTCGTCGAAGTCGGTGCCTGGCTGCGGGTCGAGGTCGATGCGCAGCTGGTCGGGGTTGTCGGTGTCCTCTGCCCGCGATGGCCAGGGGTGAAAGACCACGGTGTTCATCTGCACCGCCCAGACGGCACCGGCCGGTTCGTCGATCACGAGCTGCGGATGGGTGCGCCCGCTCGGATAGACCACCGGCACCGCCCGCACGAACTCGGGGGCGCCCTTGGGCGGGTTCTTCGAGAAGAACTGTTCGCCGTCGATGCCGCCCGGAAACCGTTGCAGCGACACCGGGCGGTCGCCGTTCGCGGCGACGAAGGACTCCCCCACCGCCACGAGGTACTCGGCCAGGTCGAGTTTGGTGATGCCGACCTCCGGCCAGAGCACCCGGCTCGGGCTGGAGACGCGCACGACTCTTTCGCCGTGTGGCCCTTGGACAACAAGCTCCGTCGCTTCACTCGCCATGCGCCCAACCTAACCCGGATCTCCCCCGCGAACCGTGAGTCAAGCCTCAGAAATTCGCGATTTCTGGGGCTTGTCTCCCAGCTCGCGGATGTCTTCGCGCAGCGCCGAATCCGACCTGATGCCCGGCGTCGACCTCGGCGGCGTCACAATGTTGCTCGGCGAACCCTCGGAGCCGACCACGACACTGTTCATCTGAGCGAGGTCAGACGCCGTAGTCCTCGGCCGGCGAGGAGATGCTGGTGATCGTGCGCTCGGGATTGTCGGTCGACACCCACACCGAGATCGACGAGTTGTCTCGTGGATTCGCGTCGCTTCTGGGGATAGCGACCCCGCCGACGAACACGGTGAAGCTGGCCTCGTCGGTCAAGGTGTGCGGATACTGGTCGGCGAGGGTAAGCGCCGAATCGCCGATCTGGATACCGTCTATCGTCGCCAGTGACACGCCGTTCAGTTCCGGCGCCTCGAGAACGACGTAGTAGTTCGAGTCCAGCGGCGCGGCGGCCGGCCAGTCCTCGTCCACTATCCGCAGCCCCGGCCACTCGTAGCGGGTCTGGGGGCCGGGCTCGACAGTCGGATACTCCCGGCCCACGACCGGGTCGGCGCCGAAGGCCGCGGTCAGGGCGGCGACGACGTCCTCGATCGGATCGTAGTAGCTGAAGGACACCACGCTGTCGTCGCTCGAGGTCACCTGCATGGCCTCGGGCGTCAGCACGATTCCGGTGACAGCGGCAGCCGCCGCGGGTGCGGGTGTTTCCGTCGGCACCGGCGTTGCGGTCGGGCTGGCGACGGATGTCTGTGACGGCTCTGGCGAGGCCGCGGTGCCTGCCGATCCCTCCCCGGCGCAGCCCGTGAGTGCCACCGCCAAGGCCCCGATCAGCAAGAATGACCGTGCACGAACCATTGATCTCCCCCGAGATGTTCTCATGTGCTCATGCTAGTGACGGCACCCCCAGAACAACCAGAACCGACCACCCCAGTCCCGGGGTGGTCGGATCGGTCGGGCCTATCGCGCAGCCTCTTGCGCAGCCCCCGCGATGTTGACCATCCAGGCCACTCCGAACCTGTCGACGCACATGCCGAAACTGTCGCCCCACGGCGCGACCTCCAGCGGCATCGTCACCGTTCCGCCGTCGACAAGCCGGTCCCAGTAGCCGCGCAAGACTGCGGCGTCGTCACTGTCGCCGCTCAGCGAGACCGAATAGTTGTTGCCGGGCGTGTACTCCATGGCGTTCGGGGTGTCTGCCGCCATCAACGACAGGCCGTTCGGGGTGGTGAGCGCCGCGTGCATGGTCTTGTCCTGCTCGCTCGGGTCCTCGCTGGCCTGGTATTCCGCGAACGTGCTGCGCGTCAATTCGCCGCCGAAGATCGAGTGGTAGAACTCCATCGCCTCCTTGGCGTTGTCACGAAATCCGAGATAGGGGTTGAGCTTCGTGCTCATGATGTCTCCTCGCTGCCCGGACCTCGCTGCCCGTGCCATCGGTGGTGGAAGGTGCGTCTGCGTACGCTGCCGATTATCAACCGGACGGCGCAGATGCGCGAGGTGTGCGCCGGCTCAGGCCGTTCGGGTCAGCACGGCTGCGCCACCGGCAGCAGCTCGGCGGGCACGGGCCGCGAGATCAGGTAGCCCTGTGCGGTGTCGCAGCCCATGGCCCGAAGCAGGTGCAACTGGCCGGGACGTTCCACCCCCTCAGCGGTCACCCGCAGGCCCAGCGCGTGGGCCGTGTCGATGACCCCACCCACCAGAAGCGCGTCCTGGGGCGAGTCCTCGATCGTGTCGATGAAGGTCTTGTCGATCTTCACGGTTGTCAGTGGGAGGTCACGCAACATCGCCAGCGACGAGTACCCGGTTCCGTAGTCGTCGAGCGCGATGCTCAGGCCCGCGTCCCGCAACGCCTGCAGCTGGCCGATCGCCCGCGGCAGGTCGGTGATCGCGGACCCCTCGGTGATCTCAATCTGCAGCAGCTCCGCGGGCACCCCATGGGCGGCGAGTGCCGCGAGCACCTGCGGAACCAGGGTGCGGGCGGCCAGCTGCAGCGGCGACACATTGATCGCGATGCTGCGTGGCTCACCCGCATCCAGCCACTGGCGCGCCTGGGCGCACGCCTGGTCGATCACCCACTCACCGATGCGGTGGATGTCGCCGGACAGCTCCGTGATCGGGATGAACTCGGCCGGCGACACCTCACCCAGCACCCTGTCGTTCCAGCGCAGCAGAGCCTCGACGGCGGAGCAGTCTCCCGTGACCAGGTCCAGTTGCGGTTGATAGTTCAGTGCGAAGGTGCGGGATTCGAACGCCGCCGTGAGCCGACGGCGGATGAGCGCGTTCCGGGTGATCGGCGCGGCGCCCTGTCCGTCGAGCCTTGCCACTTGGCGTTTGCCGGACTGTTTGGCCTTGATCATTGCTCCGTCGGCGTGTCTGAGCAGCGCGTCGAGCTGGTTCAGCTCCAGTTCGTCGACCACGTCGACGGCCATCGAGACACCTACCGACGCGGATACGTGCAGCAGGTGGCCGTCGCTCGGGAACGGTGCGGTGGCACTGATCAGCACTCGGTCCGCGACGTCGAGGGCCTGGGCCTCCGTCACGTTCACCAGAAGCGCCGCGAATTCGTCCCCACCCAACCGGGCCAGAACATCCGTGGGACGCACCAGCCTGCGCAGCCGGTCGGCGAATTCGACGAGGACCTCGTCGCCGGCCCGATGTCCGAAGGTGTCGTTCACGGCCTTGAACCCGTCAAGGTCGATGAACAACACGGCCACGCCGGCCAGGTCATCCGCGGTGAACGTCGAGCCCCGCTCCTCAAGCTGGCGCCGGTTGGCCAGTCCGGTGAGGGAATCGTGCAGTGCGGCGTAGCGGAAGTCGGACGACAGCCGCTCGAACAGCTGGGACACCGCGACAACACCGGGCCCGGCATCGGTGAGTACCAGCACGTCCCGATATCGGGACTCCTCCGGCAGGGCGAGGATGCGCTGGGCGGCGTGGCCGAGTTCGAGGTTTCCCGGCAGCGAGAAGGAATTCTCCGACACCATCTGCGCCGCGGTTGACCTCACGTGCAACCCCCGTCCGTAGCCGAGTCGCCCGGTGAGCGTGTACTCCACGTGCTCGCGCGACAACAGCGCGTATCGTTCACCGTCGTGCACGACCAGGGAGCGGAGCTGGCGCTCGGCCCGGAAAGTCCGGTCGATGTCGGCCAGCGGGGTGTCTCCCGGTACCAGTCGGGCGGGTGTGGCCAGTTCGCCGACGCTGACGGGCCGGTCAGCATGCAGTTCCCGGGCTACAGGCGGAAATTCTAAGCTCATACAAAATCAATACCGGAGCGACTGGGTGTCACAAAACCCGCTCGCCGCCGTTTGCCGCGCGTTAAGGTTCCGCGCACCCCCAAAACGGCCACATCGAGGTGCAGGTCACCGGGCCGCTGAGCGATGACCAGGGAGGGACACCGACATCCACAGCTACCGAAGGTCGGTTAAGCTGACGCTGAGCAGGCAGCGCCTGTGCGTGTCGATATCGAAGGACCCCAATGGACCACGTCGCCAGTATCGTCGCCGATATTCACCTGACCAAGCCCGAGGCGCTGGCCGTAATCGCCGCGACGCTGGATGCCCCGGTGCAGGGGGCGCGGACGGCCTCCGCTTTCGTGGGGCTACCGCAGGGCGGCTGGGTGGAAGTGGATATCCCGAAATTCGGTGAGGCCCCGCCCCTCACCCTCGATGTGCACGATCCCCGCGGCCAGGCTGAGGCCCGCGCCTCCGCCCAGTCGCTGCTGGACCTGCTCGCCCACGTCGCCGGCTGGCCGGTGCACCACCTGCACGAATGAGGGCAACTCTATGCGTACGCACGGGTTCTTTCCCGTAGCGTGGAGCCATGAGCAACGAGACCCTCACTCCCAGCACGCTGCGTCCCAGTTACGTGGAGCCCGGCAAGGACTTCGATCGCGACACCAATTACATCGAAGACCGCATCACCCTCGACGGCCGCGACGGCTGGCCGGTGGAACCCGGCCGCTACCGCCTGGTGGCCGCCCGCGCCTGCCCGTGGGCGAACCGCACCGCCATCGTGCGCCGGTTGCTCGGCTTGGAGCTGGTCATCTCCCTTGGCATGCCCGGCCCCACCCACGACAAAAACAGCTGGACCTTCGACCTCGACCCGAACGGAGTAGACCCGGTGCTGGGCATCGAGCGCATCCAGCAGGCCTACTTCGCGCGCTTTCCCGACTACCCCCGCGGCATCACGGTGCCGGCGATCGTGGATGTACCCTCCGGTAAGGTCGTGACCAACAACTATCCCCAGATCACCCTGGACTTCGAGACCGAGTGGGCGGACTACCACCGGCCCGGCGCGCCCGACCTCTATCCGGTGGCCCTCCGCGCCGAGATCGACGAGGTCGCCAACCTGATCTTCCACGACGTCAACAACGGCGTCTACAAGTGTGGCTTCGCCGGCAGCCAGAAGTCCTACGAGCGGGCCTACGGCACCCTCTTCTCGAGGCTCGACTGGCTCGAAGAACGCCTGACGAACCAGCGCTACCTCGTGGGAGATACCATCACCGAGGCCGACATCCGCCTGTTCACCACGCTCGCCCGGTTCGACGCGGTCTATCACGGTCACTTCAAGTGCAACCGCAACAAGCTCAGCGAGATGCCGGTGCTCTGGGCCTACGCCCGCGACCTGTTCCAGACCCCGGGCTTCGGCGACACTATCGACTTCGAGCAGATCAAGAAGCACTACTACGTGACGCACAGCGACATCAACCCCACCGGCATCGTGCCCGCTGGGCCGGATGCGTCGGGGTGGCTGACCGCGCACGGCCGCGAGGCCCTGGGCGGCCGCCCGTTCGGCGACGGCACCCCGCCGGAGGCGCCGCTCGAAAGCGAGCGGGTGCCGGCGCTCTAGGCTGCACTGAGGTGCGGAGATCCCCCCTTACCTGGCAACAGGAAGGGGGGATTTCTGCAATTCAGTCGCGCCTAGCGGGCGAGCCAGCCACCGTCGACCGGCAGGGTGATTCCGTTGATGTAGTCGGATGCGTTGCTGGAGAGGAAGACGGCGGCACCGACGAGGTCGGAGGCCTCGCCCCAGCGTCCGGCGGGGATGCGATCGAGAATCGCCTTGGACCTGTCGGCGTCCGCCCGCAGATCCTTCGTGTTGGCGGTGGCGATGTAACCGGGTGCAATGGCGTTCACGTTGACGCCGGACGCGGCCCATTCGTTCGCCAGTGCCTTGGCCAGGCCCACGATAGCCGACTTGGATGCCGTGTAGCCGGGCACGTTCACGCCGCCCTGGAAGCTCAATAGGGAGGCGGTGAAGATGATCTTGCCGTGGCCGCGAGCCACCATGTTGGCGCCGACGGCGCGACTCAGCACGAACTGCGACGACAGGTTCACGGCGATCACTTCGTCCCAGAACTCGTCAGAGTGCACGGCGGCCGGGGCCCGGCGGATGGTGCCGGCGTTGTTGACGAGGATGTCGGCGTTCAGGGCGGCCAGCTCGGTGCCGAGGGCGGTGATCACTGCACGGTCGGCGTAGTCGGCGTCGTAGGGGGTGAAGGTGCGGCCCAGTGCCTCAACCCGCTGGGAGACCTCGCTGCCGGTCATCGGCATGTTGACGCTCACGCCGACGATGTCGGCTCCGGCGGCCGCGAGTCCCTCGGCCATGGCGAGCCCGATGCCGCTGCTGGCGCCCGTGACGATGGCCACCTTGCCGGTGAGGTCGAAGGGGTTCGCGGTCATGTTGGTGCTCCTCTGTGAGTGTGCCGGGTCGCGCTGGATGTTCTGCTGGACGGAACATCGTTCCGCCTAGTGACTACTCTACGGGGTGATCACGCTGGCGGGCGACCCGACCTGCAGATTGGACGGGCCCCGCACGGCCGCGAGTACCCTCGTATGGTGCACATCTCTCCCGCGACCGCCCTCACAGCGCTCACCGCCGGCGAGTGGCGCGAACTGGAACGGCGGCACCAGGATCGGGCCGACGCCGCCACGCTGGGACGCCGGCAACGCGCCGGCACCGCACACACGCATCCGGTGGACGACTTTCTGTTCACCTACTACCCGTTCCGTCCAGGGTTGCTGCGGCGGTGGCATCCCGGTGCGAACGTGGTCCTGCAGGGCGCGGCGACCGAGGAGCGGGCCGGGTGGAAATGGTACCGCTCCGAGCGGGACGACCTGGTCGTCGACCACGCCGCCTTCATCGAGAAGAACGCGCGGAGCATCCGCTTCATCGTGACACTGCTGGGCCGCACCGCACAGCGAGCCGGCAATTTCGGCTGCTTCGGCCTGCACGAATGGGCCATGGTGTACAAACAGGGCGAGCACCGCCATGAATCTCCGCTGCGGCTCAGCCAGGGCGACACCGACACCGTGGTGGAATCCCACCGGATCGCCTGTACGCATTTCGACGCGTTCCGATTCTTCACCCCCGCCGCCGTGGACCTCAACTCGGAGCAGGCCCGCCCCGTACTGCCGACCCGGGAGAACCAGCCGCGTCTGGAGCAGCCCGGCTGTCTGCACGCGGGCATGGACGTCTACAAGTGGGCCATCAAGCTCGGCCCCCTGATTCCCGGGGACCTGCTGCTGGACTGCTTCGACCTCGCCCGCGACATCAGGGAACTCGACATGCAGGCATCCCCCTACGACCTCTCCGAGTGGGGCTACTCCCCTGTCGCCATCGAGACCCCGGCCGGCAAGGCCGAGTACGTGCGGCGGCAACGCGGGTTCACCGAACGGAGCAACGGCCTGCGCGCCCGGGTGATCGCCGCGGTCGGCGCGCTGTCGGAGCCCGTGCCCCCGGCGCGTTAGCCCAGGTCACGTCGGCGGATGCGCTCCAGCTCGACACCGATACCGATGTCGGCCACGACGACCCGGCCGACATAGTCGGCGGCCGGGCGCGTGATGAGCCCGGTCTTGCAACCGCCGAAGGTCACCGTCAGGTCGGCCGGCAGCACCGTGGGGTCGGGCACGCTGCCATCGTCCACACCAATGCCGCTGGGCAGGTCCACGGCCACGACCAGGGGCGGATGCTCACCGGCGAGGGCCGGCAGAATAGCCGCCACAGTGCCGCGCGCCACTCCACGCAAGGCGGGATTGCCGGTGGTCCCGGTGCCCAGGATGCCGTCGAGGATCAGGTCGGCCGAACGAGCGAGGCCTGTGACGACCTCGGGTGGTTCGCCCACCGGGCGCAGGTCAGCTCCGTGCGCGAGGGCCGCCTCGAGCGCTTCCCGGTGTGGGCGGTCGCTGGTAGGCAGGATACAGAGGGTGGCGCCCCAGCCGGCCAGCAGCTCCGCGGCGTACAAGGCGTCTGCCCCGTTGTTGCCCGACCCGGCCAGAACCAGCACGCGCGCACCCTCAACCGCTCCGCCATCCGATCCGCCGCGCCGCGCCGCGAGAAGGGCCGCTGCCTCGGTTGCGAGTGCCCGGGCCGCCCGGGCCATGAGGGGCACTCCCTGCTCGAGGAAGGGTGCTTCGGCCTCGCGCACCTGGGCTGCGGTGTAGGTCGGCACGGGTGAGGGATGCACGCCGCCACCCTACGCCGCCTGGGCGGCCCGACCCCGCGACGCTCAGCATCCGGTCAGAGAATTGGATACCCCATGGGGTATTGTTGAGTCCTCCAGGCCGCCCGGCCTGGCCAACCAGAAGGAGTCCTCCGTGTGCCGAGCCGTGACCTGTAGAACCTGCGGAAAGACCACCTGGGCGGGCTGTGGTCAACACGTCGACCAGGTCATGCGGGGCGTCCCCCGAATCGATCGCTGCGCCGGACACCAGAAGGAGCCCTCCGGGGGAGGCTTCTTCACCAGGCTGTTCTCCCGCGGCTGAACGGCGAAAAGCGCTCACAGTCCTACGCTGGGGTCATGGATGCTCCCAGGCCGACAACGCTGCGACCGATACTCACTCTCACGGTCAACCCCGCCCTCGACGTCAGCACCTCGACAGAAAACGTGGTCGGTGAGCACAAGATGCGCTGCGGACTCTCCAGGCTCGACCCGGGTGGCGGCGGCATCAACGTCTCCCGCGTCATCCAGCGTCTCGGTGGCCAAACCCTGGCCATATATGCAGCCGGCGGGCCGACCGGCGACGCCTACCGCAAGCTCATCGAAGCCGAAGGCCTCCCCACCGTGGTGGTGCCTATCGCGGGCAGCACCCGGGAGAGCTTCACGGTTGACGAGACGACCACCGGCAAACAGTTCCGCTTCGTGTTGCAGGGTCCGGAAATCACCGAACCCGAGTGGCGTGCCTGCCTCGCCCGGGTGGCGGAGTCGATCCCGCACGGCGGCTACGTGGTGGCCAGCGGCAGCCTGCCGCCGGGCGCGCCCGACGACTTCTACGCCAGGGTCGCCCGCCTGGCCCGCGCGCACGACGCGCGCTGCATAGTGGATGCGTCCGGGCCGGCCCTGGCCGCAGCCCTCGCGGAAGGGGTCTTCCTGGTCAAACCCAGCGGACGTGAACTGGGCGAGCTGGTGGGCTCGACGCTCGACACCGAAGAGAGCCAGATCGCCGCGGCAAGCACCCTCGTCTCCCGGGGATCCGCCGAGTTCGTGGCCCTCACGCTCGGCGGCAAGGGTGCCGTGCTCGCCTCGGCGGCCGGCGTGATGCGCTTGGCCGTTCCGCAGGTCACGGTGCAGAGCACTGTCGGCGCCGGCGACAGTTTCCTCGGCGCGTTCGTGCTGCGCATCGCACAGGGCCACGACCCTGCCGCGGCCTTCAGAGCGGCGGTCGCGGCCGGCAGCGCCACCGCGATGACACCGGCCACCGAGCTCTGCCACCGGGCCGACGTGGAACGACTGGAAGCCGAACTCGCCCTGGTCCCGGCCTAAGCGCCTCGGGCGGCGAGATTAGTGTTGTTCCCATGAAGCTGACCAGAATCGACCCGCCCGGTCGGAGCTTTTCCCGCTGGCTGACCGACGAAGAGGTGGGCCAGGTGCTGGCCGCGAGCCGCGGCTGGCGACTCGGGAGCGACGGCAGCGTCGTGGCCGGCACTCTGCGCAAGACCGTCATCGCCCCTTCCTTAGTCTCCCTGGGCGCCGCGGCAACCGCCAATCGGTGGATCAGCCGCCCCGCCAGGGCGGGTAGCGATGGCAGCGGGCCGACCCACATGATGTGGGGCGTGTTCGAGGCCCGCACCGACGCCGAAGTGGCCGAACTGGTGGCCGCCGCCCCGCGGTAGGCCGAGTCATTGACCCAGTGATCAATGTAGGGTGGGAGCCATGACCCTCCTCGCCCCGCAGAAGACCCGCACCACGCTTGTCCGCACAGTGTTGCGCCTGGTGCTCGGCGCTTTCCTACTGCTCGCCGGCATCAGCCACCTCACCGTCAACCGCGAGGCGTTCCTCGCCCAGGTACCTACCTGGCTGCCGCTGGAGGGCGACTTCGTGGTCGTGGCCTCGGGCGTCGTCGAGATCATCCTGGGTGCGGCGCTGCTGGCGCTGGGCCGGTTCCGTGTGCAGGTCGGCTGGATCGTGGCCGCGTTTTTCGTCGCGATCTTTCCCGGCAACATCTCCCAGCTCGTCACCCAGACCGACTCATTCGGGCTGAACACCGACCTCGACCGCACCATCCGGCTGCTCTTCCAGCCCGTGCTTGTGCTCTGGGCGCTCTGGTCAACGGGCGCCTGGAAGGCGTGGCGCGAGTATCGCACCGGCCGGCGCGCCGACGGCGGCAACTGACCCATGGGCGGACCCAAACTGCCCGAACAGGAACGCTGCGACGCCATCCTGACCGCCGCCTACCAGATCGCCCTCACCGACGGTCTCGATGCCGTCACCGCCCGACGCGTCGCCACCGCAGCGGGTATCTCCCCTGGCCTGGTGTTCTTCCACTTCCAGTCCAAGGACGGCCTGCTCCAGGCCCTGCTCGCGCTGCTGCTCGACGGCACCCTCGACGCGCTCACCGACCCGAGCCTGGCCGCCCTGGCACCGTGGGACCGCCTCGAACGGATGGTCAGGGTCGAGCTCGAACGCCTGGTCGAGCACCACGCGGGCGTGGAGTTACTCTTCGCGTTCTACTTCTCCCGCCACGCCGACCTGTTTCGCGACCGCATCGAGGCCTCATTCGGGCGCTACCTGGAGGCGTTCCTGCCGGTCTGCCGCGCGGCGGTCGGCGCGGCCGGGTCCCCTGCCGGCGGGGAGGGCGTCTCGGGCGCCGACCTCGCGGCCACAGTCGTGGCGCTCATTCAGGGCGCCTCCATCCAGGCGATCCGCAACTCGGCCTTGATCAATTCCGAAGCGCTGCTCGCGACCATCAGGGCCCTGCGGCCGCGCGCCGCCTGACCGCCGTCACCCCATCACCCGCCGGCACCGCCCGCATCGAGTTGCCAGTTTTAGCCCATTGGCGCGCAACGAGGGGGCGCCAGACGAAGAGTCGGCACGGCCCGACTCGGTGAGTTGCCAGGTGAGGCCCTGTCACCGTCGAGCAATGGGCGCGAAGTGGCAAGTCGTCCTGAGGAGGCCGGCGCCGAGACAGGCAGAGGGGCCCGAGACAGGTCTCCCCCGACTTGCCGCAAAAACCCCTTTCAGCGCCCGTGAAGCGGATTTCTTGCCGAAGTCGGCGAATCTGCCCCCGCCGACTTGCCGCAAATACCTCCTTCTGCACGCGTGAAGGGGACTATTGCCCGAAGTGGCGACGTCGGTGCGGCGAGGCAGCGCAGCCGGACGTTAGGGCAGGTCGCTCAGCCCGGCGGGCAGCGGACCGTCGCTCACGAGGTACAGGCGCTGGGTCGCGCGGGTCATGGCCACGTAGAGCGCTCCGGCTCCGCGTTCGGACGCCGCCACGATGGCGGTGGGGTCGACGACGATCACGGCGTCGAATTCGAGACCCTTGGAGTCGTGCGGGGTGAGCAACGCCACATCCCGCAGCAGACCGAGCGCCCCGCGGCCGACGATGTCGCCGAACTCGGCGTCGAGAGCCTCGGCGAGGGCATCGATGTGCTCCTCCACCACGATCACCGCGACAGTGCCGCCCACGCCCAGGGCGCGCTCCCGCCGCAGGGCGTCCACGGCGTCCGTCACGATAACGACCGGCCAGTCGCTGGCGCGCACCGTGCGTGACGCCGTGATCGGCAGGCCGTGCGCCACCGCCATCTCCTCGGCGGCCTCGGCGATCTGGCTGGGGGTGCGGTAGTTCACCGTCAGCTCCTCCAGGCGCCACCTGTCGGCTTCGAACGAGGCCTCGAGCACGGGTGCGAGGGCCTCCCGCCAGCTGTCCGCCGCGGCGGCCGCGGCGGCCTGGGCGATGTCGCCGACGATGGTGAACGAGCGGCGCGGGCCGCGGCGCATGAGCAGCCGCCACTGCATGGGCGAGAGCTCCTGCGCCTCATCCACGATCACGTGCCCGTAGGTCCAGCTGCGATCCAGCGCCGCCCGTTCGGCCGTGGTGGCGCGGTCGCCGAGTTCGGCGAAGTTGTCGGCGAGGGCCTTCGCATTCACGAGTCCCTTGACGTCCATGTTCTTGATCGCCAGCTCGGCGTTCTCAATGTCGCGCTTGCGCTGTTCCTTGGCCTCACGTTTCTGGGCCGCGTCGACGGCGCTGTACTCGCCGAGGTGCTCGGCCGCCTCATCGAGCAGCGGGATGTCGGCGATGGTGAACTCGGCGTCACGCGGTCGGTGGAGCAGCGCGCGCTGCGCGGCCCGCCAGCGCGGCGTGAGCTCTTCCAGCCACTGCGGCCGGGCGTAGAGGTCCTGCACAAGCTTCTGCGGGGTGAGTGGCAGCCACGCGGTGTTCAGCGCCACCCGTACATCGTCGGCCAGCCGGAGGTCTTCGCGCAGCATCGGAAGGTCGGTGTCGTCCATCGACCGGCCCTGGCGCTGGAGCTGCTCGAGCCACTCGCGGGCCAGCGCGTTCAGGGCGTGCTTGACGAAGACGACGCGGGCTTCGTTGTGCGGCTTGCCGCCGGAGCGGGCGCGGTGGATGGCTGCCTCGATCAGCTGGGGCTTGAGCACCAGGGTGTCGCCGTTCACGAGCAGCTTTTGGGCGGCGGCCGGCACCTTCTGCCTGCTCTTCACGGCCCGAGCGATCAGGTCGGCCATGAACGTCTGGCCCTTGAGCGCGGCGACGGCGGGCGCGTCCTCGTGGCCGGCCTCGACGCCGGGGAACAGCTGGCCTACCGAGGCGAGCACCACCCCGGTCTCACCGAGTGACGGCAGCACCGCCTCGATGTACTGCAGGAACGACGTGGACGGTCCGACGATGAGCACACCGGCGTTCTGCAGCCTGTCGCGGTGCGTGTAGAGCAGGTAGGCGGCGCGGTGCAGGGCCACGGCGGTCTTGCCGGTACCGGGGCCGCCCTGCACGACAAGCACACCGTTCAGCTCCGAGCGGATGATGCGGTCCTGTTCGGCCTGGATCGTCGAGACGATGTCGGACATGTGCCCGGTGCGCTGGGCGGTCAGCGCCGAGAGCAGCGCCCCCTCGCCCTGATGCAGGTTGGCGGTGTCGCCCTCCAGCAGCGCCGCATCCAGAATCTCGTCTTCGATGCGGATGATGCGCCGGCCGCTGGAGAGCAGGTGCCGGCGGGAGCGGGCACCGAGCGGCGTCGCGGCGGTGGCCTGATAAAAGGCGCTGGCCTGCGGTACCCGCCAGTCGAGCAGGATCGGCTGCAGGTTCTCGTCGCGGAGGCCCACCCGGCCGATGTACCTGTAGACGGGTGCGCCGTCCTCTTCCGGGGCGGTCTCCAGCCGGCCGAAGGCCAGGCGGTCGTCCACCTCGCGCAGCTGCACGATGCGGTCCTCGTAGGTGCGGGCAAAGGTGTCGCGCTCGGACCGGGACTGGTGGTTACCACCGACGTCGAGAATCCGCACGGCCTTCAGCTGGGCCTCGGCCTCCCGCTGCAGCGCGTCGAGGCGCGCGTACAGCGTGGCGACATAGTCCTGTTCGCGCGCGAGCTCCGTATCAACCACTCAAACACCCCTCAAATCAAACGACCAGTTTAGCCGCTGACGATGCTGCTGGGTTTCGACCCCCAACCGGGAGCACCGGCAGAGCGAATCCGTCACGCGGCCGAAATGTCCCCGGCATACACGCTCCCTAGGTTTGGGCTACCGGATTCCGCACCCCGTCGCGGACAGAGCCCGAAAAGACCCGAATAGAGGGGTAAACCATGAGTGGAAATGCCATGCGCCTGCAGGCGATCAGGGATGTCGAGGCCTATGTGCCCCCGGCCGTCAGCTTCACCGACGCCGAAACCCCTGGCCAGATCTTCGGTGAGAACGTGTTCAGCAGCGTCGTCATGCAGAAGCGGCTGCCCAAGCTCGTCTACAAGTCGGTCATGGCCACCATCGAGCACGGTGCGATGCTGGATCCCCTGGTCGCCGACGCCGTCGCCTCCGCCATGAAGGACTGGGCGATGGAAAAGGGCGCATCGCACTACGCGCACGTGTTCTACCCGCTCACCGGCCTCACCGCCGAAAAGCACGACAGCTTCCTCGAACCCGTCGGCGACGGCACCGCGCTGGCCGAGTTCGCCGGCAAGACCCTCGTGCAGGGCGAGCCCGACGCGTCCAGTTTCCCCAACGGCGGCCTGCGCAACACCTTCGAGGCCCGCGGCTACACCGGATGGGACGTCACCAGCCCCGCCTACGTTCTGGAGAACCCGAACGGCAACACCCTGTGCATTCCCACGGTTTTCGTCTCGATGACCGGCGAAGCCCTCGACCACAAGACGCCGCTGCTGCGCTCGCAGCAGGCGATGGGCGAACACGCTGAGCGCATCCTGCGCCTGTTCGGCCACGTCAAGCCGGCCAAGGTCGTCGCGTTCTGCGGCCCTGAGCAGGAGTACTTCCTCGTGGACCGGCATTTCTTCCTGGCCCGCCCCGATCTGCTCAACTCCGGCCGCACCCTGTTCGGCGCCAAGCCGCCCAAGGGCCAGGAATTCGACGACCACTACTTCGGTGCCATCCCCGAGCGGGTGCTCGGTTTCATGATGGACACCGAGCGGGAGCTGTTCAAGCTCGGCATCCCCGCCAAGACCCGGCACAACGAAGTCGCGCCCGGCCAGTTCGAGATCGCGCCGATGTTCGAACGCGGCAACATCGCCGCCGACCACCAGCAGCTGCTGATGACCACGTTCAAGACCATCGCCAAGAAACACGGCATGGAGTGCCTCTTCCACGAGAAGCCCTTCCAGGGAGTCAACGGCTCAGGCAAGCACGTCAACTTCTCGCTGGGCAACAACCAGCTCGGCAGCCTGCTCGTCCCCGGCGACAACCCGCACGACAACGCCCAGTTCCTGGTTTTCTGCGCCGCGGTCATCCGTGCCGTGCACAAGTACGCCGGTTTGCTGCGGGTCTCCGTCGCCTCGGCGACCAACGACCACCGTCTGGGCGCCAACGAGGCCCCGCCGGCGATCATCTCGATCTTCCTCGGCGACCAGCTGGCGGATGTCTTCGAGCAGATCGCCAAGGGTCCCGCGACCTCCTCGAAGGACAAGGGCACCATGATCATCGGCGTCGACACGCTGCCCCAGCTGCCGACCGATCCCGGCGACCGTAACCGCACCAGCCCGTTCGCCTTCACCGGCAACCGGTTCGAGTTCCGCGCGCCGGGCTCGATGCAGACCGTGAGCGGCCCGATGGTGACGATCAACACGATCATGGCGGAGTCGCTGGACTACATCGCCACCGACCTTGAGGCGGCCGTCGCGGCCGGCACCGACTTCGACACCGCCGTGCAGGCCCTGCTGACCCAGATCATCACCGAGCACGGCGCCATCGTGTTCAACGGCGACGGCTACGCGGACTCCTGGCCCATCGAGGCCGAAAAGCGGGGGTTGGCGAACCTGCGGACGACGCTGGACGCCCTGCCGGAGCTGATCACCGAGTCCGCCCTGGAGCTGTTCGAGAAGTACCGGGTGTTCAACCACCGGGAGATGCACAGCCGCTATGAGATCGGTCTGGAGCAGTACGCGCTCACCATCGGCGTCGAGGCCCGGCTCACCCTCGAGATCGGCTCGACGCAGATCCTGCCGGCCGCGATGCGGCACCAGACCGAGGTGGCACTCAACATCGGCGCCGTCAGGGCCGCCGGCGGGGATGCCGACATAGCCGCCCTGTTGGAGGTGAGCGCTCCGATCGCCAAGCTGCGCACCGCCCTGGCCGTGCTCAAAGATGCCCTGGCTGCCGAGTCCGGCAGCGCGCTGGCCGAGGCCGAGCACGCCAGGGATGACCTGCTGCCGGCCATGAGCGCCGTGCGCGCGGCGGCCGACGTGCTGGAGGGCATCGTGGCCGATGACCTGTGGCCGCTGCCGACCTACCAGGAGATGCTCTTCATTCTGTAGCTTCCACGAACAGGCCGAACGCAGAAACGCCCCGGCCGGACCCGTCAAGGTCCGGTCGGGGCGTTCTCATCCGCGGTTACGCCGCCAGCGGCATCCGTGCCGGTTCGGACGCCACGTGCAGGGCACCGTCGGCCACGGTCACGGCCACCACTCCCCCGGCGCCGAGCTCTGAAGCCACCAGCAGATCGGCGATTCTGTCGTCGAGCTGACGCTGGATGACCCTGCGGAGCGGCCGCGCGCCGTACTCGGGCTCGTAGCCGTTCTCGGCGATCCAGTCCACGGCCGCGTCGCTCACGGTGAGCGCGTGTCCCTGGGCGTGCAGCCTGGCCTCGGTCTGGTTCAGCAGCAGCCGCACAATCTGGCGGAGCTGGGGCTGATCGAGCTTCCGGAACAGCACGACCTCGTCGATGCGGTTGAGGAACTCGGGCCGCATGGCCTCACGGAGCTTGGCCATCACCCGGTCCCGCAGGGCCTTCTCCGACCCGAAGCCGTTGTGCGCTCCGTCGAGGTCGGCGGTGAAGCCGAGCGCGCCGCTGCGGCTGGCGAGCACCTCGGAGCCGATGTTGGACGTCATGATGATCACGGTGTTGCGGAAGTCCACAGTGCGGCCCTGGCCGTCAGTGAGGCGGCCGTCGTCGAGCACCTGCAGGAGCAGGTTGAAGACGTCGGGGTGCGCCTTCTCGATCTCGTCCAGCAGCACCACCGAGTAGGGGTTCCGCCGCACGTGTTCGGTCAGCTGGCCGGCCTCGTCGTAGCCGACGTACCCCGGAGGAGCACCGACCAGGCGGCTCACGGTGTGACGTTCACCGAACTCGCTCATGTCGAAGCGCAGCATCGCCTTCTCGTCACCGAACAGTGACTCGGCCAACGATTTGGCGAGCTCGGTCTTGCCCACCCCGGTGGGGCCGAGGAACAGGAAGCTGCCGACAGGCCGGGAGGCATCGCCCATTCCGGTGCGGTTGCGCCGTACGGCCTTGGCGATCACGGTCACCGCGTCCTCCTGCCCGATGACCCGCTGGTGCAGGTCGTCCTCGAGCGTGGCAAGGCGTTCGCGGTCGCCCGCGGTGAGGCGGCTGGCCGGGATGCCGGTGGCGCGGGCGATGATCGCGGCGATCTCGGCCTCGTCCACCACGGCGGACGGTGCCGGCTGTGACGCATCCTGGGCGGCCTCGGCCGCGGTGATCTGCTCCGCCAGCTGCTCGGTCTCGTCCCGCAGGCGGGACGCCTCCTCGTAGGCCTCGGCGGCGACCGCGATGGTCTTGGCCGTTTCGAGGCCGGCCTGCTGTTCGCGCAGGCCTTCGATGTCGACCCTCGAGCCGAGCGCTAGACGCGCTCGGGCCCCGGCCTGGTCGATCAGGTCGATGGCCTTGTCGGGCAGGAACCGGTCTGGAACGTACCTGGCGCTCATTTCGACGGCCGCGCGGATCGCGGCATCCGTGTAACGCACCGAGTGGTGCTCGGCGTAGCGGCCCTGCAGGCCGGCGAGGATCTGCACCGCGTCGTCGATACTGGGCTCATTCACCCGCACGGGCTGGAAGCGCCGTTCGAGGGCGGGGTCCTTCTCGACCTTGCGGTATTCGTTGAGGGTGGTGGCGCCCACGACGTGCAGCTCACCGCGCGCCAGGCGCGGCTTGAGGATGTTGCCGGCGTCCATTCCGCCCTCGCCGGCCCCGCCGGCCCCGACCACGGTGTGCAGTTCGTCGATGAAGACGATGATCTGATCGCTGCGCTCGCTGATCTCGTCCATGGTCTTGGTCAGGCGTTCTTCGAAGTCGCCGCGGTAGCGGGTGCCGGCGAGCATGGCGGGCAGGTCGAGCGCGATGACGCGCTTGCTGCGCAGCTGTTCGGGCACCAGGCCGTCGACGATGGCCTGGGCCAGGCCCTCGACCACGGCGGTCTTGCCCACCCCGGCTTCGCCGATCAGCACCGGGTTGTTCTTGGTGCGGCGGGAGAGGATCTCGACGGTCTGTTCGATCTCGTCGCTACGGCCGATCACCGGGTCGAGCTTGCCGGAGCGGGCACGCTCGGTGAGGTCGATGCCGTATGTGTCGAGCATCGGGGTGTCTGAGGCGCTGTCGGCGGCCGAGCTGCCGGCCTGGGCCTCGTCGTCCTCGGCCTGCTGGGCGCCGGCCTGCAGTGACTCGGCCGTGACGCCGGACTCTGCCAGCACCCGGGCGGCGGGTGAGTCCTGGTTCACCACGAAGGCGAAGAACAGGTGCTCCGGGTCGATGTAGGTGGAGCCGAAGGCGCGGGCCACCTGGTGAGCATCCAGCAGGGCGCGCTGTGCCGAGGGCGTCAGACCGGGCGCGGACTGGGACTCACGGTCGCCGGACTCCGGCAGGCGTTGGTCGGCGGCGGCCGCGATGGCGGCGGGGTCACCACCGGCACGGCGGATGGCCGAGGCGGCGGGTTCCTGTTCGACCATCACCCGCAGCAGGTGCAGGGCGTCAACGTGGGCGTGACCGTGGGCGACGGCGAACTGGGCCGCCTGCACGAGGATCTCGTGGGTGCGGCGGCTGAGGAGCCGGGTGATCTCGATGGGGCGGCCGGACTGCGCGGCGCGCTGGCCCTGCAGGTAGCGGGCCAGGAACTCGTCGAACGAACCGTTGTCGGAACCGGTCGGGCCGAAGTATGTAGGCAAGGAAACCTCCTGGGAATCTGAACGAGGAGGAAACCCAAAACTTGAGTGACCTCGACTCAAGTCAACGTTTGGGCGCGCGTTTCATTCCCGCGGCATCCTGAGATTTCCCTGAATCCGCGCTCGCACTGCGTCCGGCGGACGCCGAAGTCACTGCCACCGGGCGCACGACACACAGGCCGGGTCACCGGGTCTTAGGAGGTGAGGTCGGCGCACTCGGGTGCAGCTCGGAAGGCCTGGCCGAGGGTGCTGGAGGTGTCCTGGGTTGCCGTGGTGATGGTCTGAGCGGCGGCACCCACGTCGGAGAGCACTGTACCGGTGTCACCGACGAGCGTCGCCAGCGCATCGACCAGGGTGGCCCCGCTGGTGCCCTCCACCGCGCTGGCGCTCGCCCGCAAGGTCGTGAACGACTGATCGACGGTGTCGATCGACTCCTGCACGGCCAGGAGCTCCGGGTCGTCCCCGAGATTCTCCGGTGGCGACTTCACAGTGTCGACCAGGGCGCTCACCGAGGCCGACACGGTATCCATCTGGTTGGACACCGCGGTACCCACCGAATCGCCCCCGGTGACCGCCGCCGTCGCCAGCCCCTGAACGTCGGTCTGCACGGTCGATACGTCGCTGCAGACCGTGCCCGCCCAGGTGATCTGTGCATCTGTCGGAGGTGACGCCGTCTGACCGGGTGACGGGGTGGCCGTTGCGGCCGATGGCGACGAACTGCTCGGTGTCGGATCGGTGCCGTCAGCGGGCGCGCATCCGGCAAGGAGCACCAGCAGGGCCATGAAAACGATGGGCTTTCTCACTGGGGGTGCTCCTCACTGGATCTGCCGCACGACGCGGCTGCGGTGGACTCTGGGCGTTACTGGGTGTCGCCCTCGGAGTCAAGTTGGATCGCGAGGTCGAAGGCCTCGACGATCTTGCGAGCCGATGACAGCAACCGTGGCGTGCCCACGATCGGGGCAACGGCGATGAGAACGTCCTCGATGTCGTCGGCGGTCAGCCCGACCTCCGCTGCCGGTCCGACGTGCATGAGGTACGAACCGACCGGTGCATCCACGGCCACCAGGGCCGCGATCCGGGCGATCATCAGCGTGCGCGGATCGAGGTCGGTGCGGGACAGCGAGACAGCGTTGATCTCGGCCGCCGCATCCAGTACCGGGGTTGTTCCTGTGGCCATGGGTATCGCTCCATTTCCAGGGTTGGACCCTGTTGGTGTTCGCGTTTTCCGGATTCTTCGGTGTTCGACGGGCGCACCACGACGGCACGCCGGCCTCACGCCGCAGACGGTAGCAACCAATCCGCGTCCCGCCGATGGCGCCGTTCCGGAATCGTCCGAAACGGATGAGGCGTGCCCGACCCCGCGCTGGCCTGGCGGGATCAGTCCCGCTCGAGCTCCCGGGCCAGGGACTCCAGTTCGGCCCCGCCGGCCATCAGCCGGGTCAGCTCGTCGATGGTGATGCCTTTCCGGTCGAACTCGCCCAGGCTGGCCCCGCGGTTGAGCACCAGGAACCTGTCCCCCACCGGGTACGCGTGGTGCGGGTTGTGGGTGACGAACACCACGCCGAGGCCGTGGTCCCTGGCCTGCGCCACGTAGCGCAGCACCACCCCGGCCTGCTTGACGCCCAACGCCGAGGTGGGCTCGTCGAGGATGACGACCCTGGCACCGAAGTAAATGGCCCTGGCGATGGCGACGGATTGCCGTTCTCCGCCGGACAGGGTGCCGATGGGCTGGTCCACGTCACGCAGGTCGATGCCCATCCGGCCCAGCTGCGCGAGCGTGATCGCGCGCATCTCGGCAACCTTGAGGCGGGAGAACGGGCCGATCCCGGCGCTGAGTTCGGCGCCGAGGAAGAAGTTGCGCCACACCGGCATCAGCGGCACGATCGCCAAGTCCTGGTAGACCGTGGCGATACCGGCGTCGAGAGCGAGGCGCGGCCCGGTGAAGCGCACCGCGGCCCCGTCGAGCAGGAGTTCGCCGGAGGAGTGCGGGTACACACCGGCGAGGACCTTGAGCAGGGTCGACTTGCCCGCGCCGTTGTCGCCCAGCACGCAAAGCACCTCACCGGCGCCGACCGAGGTGGAGATGTCGCTGAGCGCGATGACCGACCCGTAGACCTTGCCGATGCCGCGCACCTCGAGGATGGGCGTTGGCCGGGTTGCTCCTGCGGCGCTCATGCGCGTACCCCGGCTTGGCGACGCACCGAGAGGTTCACCAGCACGGCGAGCAGCAGCATCCCGCCCAGGAAGGCCTTGAGCCAGTTGTTGTCCCACTGGGCGAACACGATGCCCTGCAGGATCATGCCGTAGATCAGCGCGCCGAGGGCGGCGCCGATCGCGGACCCGTAACCGCCGGTGAGCAGGCACCCGCCGACGACGGCGCAGATGATGTAAATGAACTCCTGGCCGATGCCCGTGGTGGCTTGCACCGTGGCCACGTCGAAGAGCGAGAGCATGCCTACCAGCCAGCCGGCCGCCGCCGTGCCCATGAACAGGCCGATGCGGGTGCGCTTGACCGGCACGCCGGTCTGAACGGCGCTCTGCAACTGCCCGCCGATGGCGAAGATCCAGTTGCCGTACCGGGTGCGCAGCAGCAGCCAACTGGCCACGGCGGTGATGCCGAGCCACCAGAAGACCGACACCTTGAGGTTGACCCCGAAGACCGGGATCGTCGAGCCGAAGATCGCCTTGCCGGCGTCGAAGCCGGGCACCAGGGTCATGCCCTGGATGGCGACCTGGCCGGTGACGAGCTTGGTGCCGGCGAGGTTGAGCCCTTGCAGGATGAAGAAGGTGCCCAGCGTGACGATGAAGCTGGGGATGGCGGTCTTGACGACCAGGAACCCGTTGAAGGCGCCGACGGCGAGGGCGATCAGTAGGGCGAGCAGCATCGCGAACCACAGGTTCATGCCCCATTGGGTGGTGAACGCGCCGACGAGCAGCCCGGTGGTGCCGGTCATGGCTCCGGCCGAGAGGTCGAACTCGCCGCCGATCATGAGCATCGCCACGGCGACGGCCATGATGCCGAACAGCGACGCGGAGTAGAGCCAGGTGGCCACGCCCGCCGTCGACAGGAAGGATGTCGTCGCAACGGAGAAGTACCCGAAGATCGCCAGGGCGGCGACGAGGGCGCCGATCTCCGGCCGACGCAGCAGCCGCACCATCGGATGCGTGCGCGTCAGGCGCTCGTCCGGCGACGCATCCGGCGCGGCGCCCGGTGCGGTCAGCATCGTCATCGGGTGCCGTTGCCGGCGAACGTCGCCACCTGCTCGGCGTTCTCCTTCGTCACGAAGCCCGGCCCGGAGTAAACCGGCTGGCTGCCGCCGACGACGTTGCCGTTGGTGTAGAACAGCTCGAAGAAGTCCACCGGCAGGTAGCCCTGCAGGTAGGGCTGCTGGTCGACGGCGAAGAGGATGCTGCCGTCCGTGATGAGGCTGGTGACGTCGGCGGAGACATCGAAGGTACCGATCTGGGCGTCGCTGCCGGCCTCGGCCACGGCCTGCGCGGCGGCCACACCCACCGCGGAGTTGAGGGTGAGCACGCCGTCGATGCCGGGGTCGGCCAGCAGGGCGCTCGTGATGGTGCTCTGGGCCTCGGCGACGTTGGCGATGTCGACCTGCACGTTGGTCAGGCTGCCGGCGAGGGTGTCCGCGGCCCCTCGGCAGCGGTCCTCGAGCCCGGCGTTTCCGGCCTCGTGGATGACGCAGATGACTTTTTTCGCCGACGCCTCGGCGAGCTGGCGGCCGGCGCCCTGACCGGCCAGGTACTCGCCCTGGCCGATGTGGGTCATGGCGCCGAGCGCGGCGGACTCCTCGGCTCCGGAGTTGATGGTGATCACGGGAATGTCGGCGGCCACGGCAGCCGTGACGGCACCGCGCAGGCCCTCGGGGTTGGCCATGGACACGATGATGCCGTCGACCTTGGCGGCGATCGCCGTCTCGATCAGCTGGCTCTGCTTCTGCACATCGGGGTCACCCTGGTAGGTGACGGTGGCGCCGTAGCGGTTTCCGGCGGCCTCGGCGCCGGTCTTCACGACGTCCCAGAACGCGTCGCCGGGAACCGAGTGCACCACGAGAGCGTACGTGCGGCCGGAGTCGTCGGCCGGGGCTGCGCCGGCTCCCGAGCCGGCTCCGGCGACGGGCTGGCCGGTGCAGGCGGTGAGGGCGAGCAGGGCGAAGCCGGCGCTCGCGCCCAGGAGGGTCCGGCGGGCAGAGATTCTCGACACGAGTGGCATCGTCCTTCGGGTTCGGGCGCGTAAACAGCTTGGCCTTTTCAGGCGCAGTCCACTTTAGGCGTCCGAACCGCGAACACCGCAGTCGGGCTGCAGCCCGACGGCCTCAGGCCGGGCGGGCGGACTGCTCCACCCGGTCCCGGTAGCCGGCCCACCAGCCGGCGTCTCCCGACGGCAGGTTCTCGTTTCCGGCCCGCAGCCCGGCAGCCCCGTCGATCAGTTCGCGCACGATATCGGCGTGGCCGGCATGCCGGTGGGTTTCGGCGATCAGGTGCAGCAGGATGCGGTGGAGCGTGACCACATTGCGGTCGGCGGGCCACCAGGCCACCCGGCCGGTGGCATCCAGCGGCACCTCGGTGATCGTGGTCTCCGAGTGCGCCCAGACCCGCCGGTACAGGTCGACGATCGCGTCACGGGACTCATCCGGGGTCGCCCACATGTCGGCGTTGTCCTCGGCGTCGTCGCCCATCCACGACAGCTCTTCCGGGAAGGTGCGGCCGAAGGTCTCACCGAGGTACCCGGCCTCGACCCCGGCCATGTGCTTGACCAGGCCCAGCAGGTTGGTGCCGGTGGGCACCAGGGGCCGGCGAATGTCGTACTCGCCGAGACCCTCGAGCTTCCAGACCAGGGCTTCCCGGGCCTCCTGCAGGTAGCGGCGGAGATCTGCGGTCATGTCGGCGTCGGTCATGCCGACCAGCCTTGCAGATCGGCGAGAATGGAGCCATGAGTGCTGCCGGCGAGTTCATCGACGCCACCCTGCAGCGGGAGAGCTCCTGGGAGCGCGCCGACGCCGATCGGGCCCGGCTGGGCGGCAGCCTCACCTTCTACGGCGCATCCGTCGGCGCGATACGCGGCACGATCCGCGATGCCGGGCGGCGCTACCCCGGCCTTGGCCACGACGAGATCACGGCCCTGAGCTCCGAACTGTGGGCGGTGCCGGTCTACGAGCGCCGGCTGGCGGCCGTGGTGCTGCTGCAATCCCACGTGCGAATGCTGCGCGCCTCCGACCTCACCCGCATCGAGGGTTTCCTGCGGACCGCACAGCTGCCCGCTCTCCTGGACCCGCTCACAGCGGATGTGGTGCGGCCGCTGGTCGATGCCCTGACCGGTCCGGCGCGCAGCCGGGCGCAGATCGTGCTCGACCGGTGGGCCCAGGATCCCAGCGCCGAACTGCGCCGTGCCGCCGGGCTGCTCGGCGTCTCCGGCGGCGCGGCCCAGCGTCAGGAGCACTAGTCATCAGGAGCGCGGGCGTCAGGGTATGACGACGACCTTGCCCCGGATGCTTCCATCGGTGAGACGGCGCATGGCTGTCGCGGCCTCGGCGAGCGGATACACCCGATCGATGACGGGCCTGATCGCGCCGCTCTCGAGAAGGCCCGCGAGGGTGTGCAGGTCATCCTGACGTACGACCGAGACCAGACCGGTGAGCTTCTGGGAGACGAACGGCGACAGCAGCAGGGCCCGCAGGGCCCTCTCGAAACCGCCGGTCACCCGGCCGCCGCCTTCGCCGCCGACGAGTACCAGGGTGCCGCGGGGCGCGAGCAGTCTGCGCAGCGAGGAGACCGACCGGTTGCCGCCGGTTTCGAGCACGAGGTCGTAGCGCTCGCCCGACCGGGTGATGTCGCCGCGGGTGTAGTCGACGGCCGCATCCGCCCCGAGCGAGAGAACGTAGTCGAGCTTCGCGGTGCTGGCGACGCCCGTCACGTGCGCTCCGAAGGTCTTGGCCAGCTGCACGGCATAGCCGCCGACGGCGCCGGAGGCCCCGATTACGAGCACCCGCTCCCCAGGGCCGGCGTCCCGCAGCGGGGCGAGGGCCTGCAGGGCGGTGACGGCCGAGGTCGGCACGGCCGCGGCCTGCTCGAAGCTCAGGGCCGCCGGCTTGGGCTCGAGTTTGTCGGCCCGGGCGGTCGTGTATTCGGCCAAGGAGCCCTCACCGACACCGAACACCTCATCGCCCGGTGTGAACCGGGTGACGTTGGCGCCGACGGCCTCGACGCGACCCGCGACATCCATGCCCCGCACCCGGCTTTTCGGGGCGCGCAGGCCGACGGCGGGCCGCACGAGGTAGGGAAGCCCCGCCATCAGGTGCCAGTCACCGATATTGAGGCTCGCGGCCTCGACGCGCAGGAGAACGTCGTCGGCGCCGACGGCCGGCCGCTCGATCTCGGCGGGGTGTAGAACGTCGGCCGAGCCGTAGCTGTCGTGGACGATGGCCCTCATGATGTGCCTCCAGGTCGAGTGAGGATGGGAGTTGCCGGGTACTGGAACACGTCGTCGAGTGGTCGATTGAACACCCGGGCGATCTGGAACGCCACCTCGAGAGAGGGCGAATAGCGGCCCTGCTCGATGGCGATGATGGTCTGCCGGGTCACGCCCACCCGGTCGGCCAGCGCGGCCTGGGTCATCTCTCCGTGCGCGAAGCGGAGCCCGCGGATGTTGTTGGTCACGCTCGTCGCCTTCACCATGACTGGAATCCCCGGCGGTACGCGATGATCTTGGCGATGGAGGCCAGGATCGACGAGAGCACGAAGGCCAGGTAGATCACGTTGGCGATCCAGAACGCGTCCAGCCCGGTGATGGCGAAGACCAGCGCGAGTAAGGCCCCGAGAATCACGAAGGACTGGCCGATGTGTTCGCCGAGCCGGTTGATCTCCTTGTCGCGCTGGTCCTTCCGGCCGGCCTCGTGGGGCGACAGGATGGCCGCGATGATGTTCAGCAGGATCCCCGCGACGATCGAGCCGACGATGGTCCACAGCATCGCGGGAATGTAAGCCGCCTGCTCGAGGGGGGCGCCGCCTGCGCCACCCAGCACCAGAACCAGATAGATGCCGTACGCCACTATCGCGACGACGACCATGATCCAGGCGCGTTGTTCTTCGCGTGCCATCTGCGGCTCCCTGCCTCGATGCCGGTCCGTGCCGGCGTGTAAAAGATTGTTGACACGATGAATGTATGCCCGACCAGACATCGTGTCAAGTATTTTTTACTTACCTTTTCGCGACTTGCCGAGAAATGCCCCTTGTCGGGTCGTGAAGGAGTCTTGTGCGGCAAGTCGGCGAGCTGAGCGGCTGGTGATGGTGCCGGCGGCTACGGCGAGCCGCGCTAGAGCCGGCGGGCCCAGTCGACGATCAGGCGGATGCCCGCGGCGAAGTCCGGTGACTTCGGCCGGTTGAGAAAGGCGTGGGCGGCATCCGTCAGTACGTGGTACTCGACGGGCACCCGGGCCGCGGCGAGTTCCTTGGCGAACTGCTCGCCGGAGGACCGCATCGAATCGCTGTCCGCGTCGATGAGTAGCGCGGGGGGAAAGTCGGGCAGCGAGTGGCCGCCGGGGAACGCGGACGGATCGGCCAGTGCGGCCCGGCTCCCGGCGTAGATGCGGTTCACCCCGTTGAGCAGCAGGGGGGTGTGCGTGAATCTGCGCCGGCCGCGCAGTCGGCTGCGCAGCTCGCGCGAGCGCTCGGGCAGGCTCGCATGGAAGAGGCCGTAGGCGAAGAAGACCCCGCGCAGGGGCTCGGCGCCACCGTGGGCCAGCCGGAGCACGGCTCCCGCCGACAGGCAGGCGCCCGCACTCGCTCCGCCCAGGATCACCCCGTCGCCGAACTCGCCCTGCACCGCCCGCACCACCGCGACAACGTCATCGACCGGCACCGGAAAGTGGATGCGTCCGGTCGACGCTGCCGTCCGCCCGAATCTGCGCAGCCCCGGGATCGACGTGAGCCTGTAGTCGACGGTGATCACGGTGAATCCGGCTGCGGCCAGCGCCAGGGCCACCTCGTGGGTTTCCGGCAGGCCGAGGCCGCCCTTGACGAAGGCGCCACCATGCACCCAGACGATCGGCGCCGGCTCGAGCGACACCGATCCGACCAGCGCCGTGCCGACCGGCGGGGCATACCGGCGCACCGGAACAAGGCCGTGCGGACCCTGAATGACAGCGTCAACACCGACATCCGCGTTCTCGGTCTCAGATGCACCGCGAGTTCTCCCGATCATCTGCACAGGCTACGGCCTGTGGACCCGCGCCGGGCTCAGGAGTGCGCGAGCAGCCAGTCCAGCGCCGGCGCGCACTCGGTGAGGATCGAGATGTGGCCGTCATCGGCACAATCCCAGAGCTCGGCGTTCGGGATGGCGTGGGCCAGCCAGGCCCCATGCGCGGGCGGCACCACCCGGTCGCGGCCGCCCTGCGCGATGAGCACGGGCACCGAGATCGCCGTCACGTCGAATCCCCACGGCACCACGAACGCCATATCGTCGTCGATGAGCCCGTCGGGGCCGGCCGCCGAGGCCTCCCCCACGTCCGCTCCCAGCGGCGCCCAGTCACCCTTCAGGGCGGCGTAGTCCCGCTCGACGAAGCTCGCCGGATCGAACTCCGCGGTCGCCTGGTAGTGCTCGCGGGCGGGCCGGCCTGAGCAGGCGGCGCGCAACGCGCCATCCGACGCCATGCCGGCGAAGAAGTCGAGGCCGTCGGCGTCGAAGGGCGCGATCGCGGCCAGGCACGCGGCGGCGGTCACCCGCTCGGGCAGCAGTGCTGCGCAGGCCAGAGCGTGCGGGCCGCCTCCGGAGGCGCCCATCACCGCGAACCGGTCCAGCTGCAGGGCGTCGGCAATGGCCGCCACATCCGTCGCCGCCGACCCGACGGAGCGGCCGGGCAGCGGCGTCGACCCGCCGTAGCTGGGCCGTCCGTACGAGATCAGCCGGATGCGCCGCTGGGCCGCCGCCGCGAGCAACGGTTCGAGCAGGGCCCCGGTCTGTGGCGAACCGTGGTGCCACAGCACGGTGAGCCGGGCCGGGCCAGGTTCGCCGACGGGGTCGTAACCGTCCAGACCGCCGTATTCAGCCGTCCCAGCGGACTCCCCGGCGACGCCGGTACTCCCAGCACTGTCGTGCACCCTGAGCACACGTCCGTCGGAGCGCCGCAGATCCTGCACTGACACCATCGGGCCAGCGTAAGCCGGATTCATGCGCCCGGCCGGCACGGCGCGCGGGTCAGGCCAGGCTTCGGTCAGATACCGCCTGGTCCGGTTCGGCGTGCTCGGCGTCCCTCGGTTCCGGCGACATCAGCGGGGTGATGTAGGAGAAGCCCGTCGCGGTGTTCTTGGTCATCGACAGGACGAGGTCCATGTACGGTTCGAGCGCGGTGACCTTGTCGAGCGGCGATCCCACGATGAGCTGGAAGCCGAGGCCCTTCCAGGCCGCGACGGCCCGGCCGGCGAACTCGGAGTCCGACTTCACGAAGCCCTCGTCGAGGAAGACCGGGGCGAACCGTGGCCGGGTGCGGCTTTCATCGCCGAGCTGGAACCGCAGGGCGGCGCCGACGACGAACGCGACGAGCTCCTGAGATTCGCCACCGCTCTTGCCGCCGAGCGACGAATAGGTGCTCACTTCCACCCCGTCCGGTGTGGTGCGCACGGCGGTGATCTCCACGTGCCTGCGCACGTCCAGGAGCAGGTCGCGGTCCGAGTCGGCCCTGGCGGCGTGGCGGGCGGCGCCGGCACGCCCCGGGCCGGCGATGTCGAGCTCGTCCGGCCGGCGGATGAGATTCATGAACGCCTGCAGCCTGGTGAACCGGCTCTCGGTCTGCTCGTCGGTGAATTCCTCGGTCGACCCCGATGAGAGCAGCTTGAGCTCCTTGCGGAACGCCGAGGCATCGTCACGGTGCAGCCGGCGCAGTGAGATCTGCAGCCGGTCGCGGCCGGCGCCGAACGGCAGCGTCCGCAGGATGTCGTTGATCGGCCGCAACCGGTCTTCGATCTCCTCGATCGAGGTGGTGAAGGCGCCGACGAGAGGAACGAGGTCCTGTCCGCTCCACGCGGAGAGGCGCCGCTTCCATTCCTGTCGGCGCTCGTAGAGGCCGAGCGTGTAGACGGCGTCGAGGATGTCGCTGTAGCTGGAGTATGACTCCATCGCCACGCCGATGTTGGGGTCGGGCCAGCGACTCTGGAAGGTCTCGAAGATACCGATCAGGGTGTCCCTGGCACTGCGGGCGGTGTCACGGTCCTGGCTGGACTGCTCGGTGAGCCGCTCGCGGAGGCGCTTCACGCCGTTGGCGAAGGTGGCCAGCTCGGCGCTGTCGCTCACGGCGGCGAACTGCGCGTCGAGGACGGCGGCGTGTTCGTCCGGCAGACTGACCGACTCGTCGGCGGTGATGCGCTCGAGCCTGTCGTTCACGATGTCCTGGCGGTCCACGATCGCGGCGTGCTCCTCACCGAGCACCGCGGCCTCCCGCTCGGTCTCGTGCTTGTGCTTCTGGGCGGTCTCCAGTTCGGCGGACAGCCGCGCCTCTTCGTCCTGGAGCCCGCGCAGCACGTCGCTGCCGGCGAGCAGACGTTCCCGCTCGGCCTCCTTGGCGCCGATGCGTGCCTGGGCGCCGGCCACGTCGATGGCCGCCCACACGGTGTCGAGCACGTGCTGGTGGGCATCCTTGAGGCGCCGCAGGGCGATGATCCGGCCGGCCATGGCGGAGGCCTGCCCCGCCAGGTCGTCGGCACGTTCCTTGAGCGCGGCGAGCTCGTCGGCGATCTCGGCCAGGCGCACCCCGCTGGAGAAGCCGATGATCGAGCGCTGGTCCTTGTTCCAACCGTGTGCGCCGCGCTTGCCGTTGCGGGTCTGTCCGCTCTGGGTGACCCTGGACCCCTCACCGGCGAGGTCGGCGGGGCCGGTGACGCAGAGTGCGTCCAGGCTCGGTGTCTGCACGCGGTCCTGCACCCAGCGGCTGAACAGGGAGTCCTTGAAGACCAGCTTGCCGGAGACGTAGCGGGGGTCGGGGTGTACCTGCTGGTGCGGGTGCAGCGGTACGCCTTCGAAGTGGATGCGCACGGGAATGTGCAAAGGGTCGATGGCTGCGCCGAGGGCGGCGAGGCGCGTCTCATCAACGAGCAGCACCCGGACGACAGAGGCGAGGGTGACCTCGGCGGCCTGTCGCCAGGCGTCCTCGCCGGGAGCGATGTCGATGAGCTCGGCCACGAACGGCAGCTCCTCGGCGGGGATCCCGGCGGCCTCGGCGATCATCAGGCGGGCGTTGTGCAGGTGCTGGGGAACCAGGCTGGCCCGGCCCTTGAGAAAGCTGTGCTCCTGCTTGAGGGTGCGGATCTGTTCTTCGAGGGGGTAGGCGGTGCGCTGCAGGCCGACCCTCTGCAGGTCGAGTTCCTGCTCGGTGGCGGTGAACCCGGCGAGGAACGACTCAGCCTGTTCTTGCGCG
This sequence comes from Cryobacterium sp. TMN-39-2, assembly GCF_004402745.1. Lineage (NCBI taxonomy): Bacteria > Bacillati > Actinomycetota > Actinomycetes > Micrococcales > Microbacteriaceae > Cryobacterium > Cryobacterium sp. TMN-39-2. The sequence goes on along the minus strand of NZ_SOFX01000011.1, from coordinate 195,432 downwards.
GCGGAGAAGGCATCCGCCGACTCGATGGGCGTGTCGATCAGCGCGATGCGCTCATCGAACCTGGCGCGTTCGGCGGCCACGTCGTCGCGCTTGCTGGCGAGCACGTCGAGGTCGTTCTGCAGGCCGGCGAGGGCGTCGCCGCCGTTGTCGCGCTGCTGGTGCACCAGGTCGGCGATCCGCACCTTCAGGTCGGTCTCGGCATCCCGGGCGGCACTGTGCTTGGCCTGGTTGTCGCGCCGGCGGGCGCGGTTGGTGTCGGCGGCGGTATCGAGCAGACCGTGCTCGGTGAGCAGCTGCCAGAGCACGAAGGGGGTGTCACCGTCGCGGTGCACGCCGAAACGGTCGATGAGGTCGGCCTTCTCGGTCGCGGTCTCGTAGTCGCGGTGCAGTTCGGGGAGGCGTTCGAGGACCTTGGCCTTCTGCGCCTCGGTGACCATGGCGCCGTAGGAGCGTTCGAGGTCTTCGAAGTGGTCGACGGCTTTGTCGGCGGCGGCGTAGGTGGCGGGCTCTTCGAGCACCATCGACTTGTACAGGCCGTCGACGGTCTTCACCTGCTGGCCGGCCTGGATGCGGGCCAGCAGTCGCAGCGCCTTGCCGCCCTCACCGTTGGCGCCGATGCCGAGCCGCGTGTACAGGGTCTGCGAGAACGCGGCATAGGTGTCGAACACGTCGAGGTCGGCGAACCGGTTTTTCAGGGCGCGCTTGTCGAAGCGGGCCTCGGTGACGTCGGCGAGGTCGCGCAGGTCGAGCCGGCCGTCACGGGTGGCCATCTTCATGGTCACGTCGGCGAACTTGGTGGCGCCGCGCGGCACGAAGTAGGCGCGCAGCACCGTGAACCGGCGCTGGTTGTCGTCGATGAAGGTCATCGCTATCGCACCCCAGGTGGCCGAGTCGGCGCCGCGCAGCACCTGATCGTGCATCTGCCCGGTTTCGGCCTCGCGACTGGAGTCGGTCTTGCCGCGCAGGTACGTCATCAGGTTGCGCTGGTCGACGCTGCGGGCCCGCCCGGAACCAGCGTCGTTGGACGCACCGTTGAACGGGGTGTCCGAGGGCATCATCAACGCCAGGTAGGCGTCGAGCAGGCTCGACTTGCCGGTGCCGGATGCGCCGGAGACCAGGGTGGCGCTGGCGGCGAAGTCCACCTCGTGGTGACCCTGGAAGCCACCCCAGTTGACCATCTGGAAGGACTCGGCACGCCACTGGGTGGTTCCCTCTGTGGCACCGTCCATGTGGAACAGCGGGGAATCGGTCATGAGACGGCCTCCAGGGCGGGGTCGGCAGGGTCGGATGTCCCGGGTTCGGGCTCACGGAATTCCTGGCCGTTCTGCTCCATCAGCCATTCCCACAGCTCGCCGAGTCGCTCGATGGGCAGCAGCACCTCGATCACGGCCGAGATGCGGAACCGGTCCGGATCGCTGGTCTTGAGCAACACCCGCGCCTTCGCCAGGCTGTCCACGGCCGCGGCGGCGCGACGAGCGTCACCGAACCTGTCGGTGGCGTGCTCCGGCCGGAAGTGCGCAACGTTCTCGACCAGGTTGTCCCGGTCGACGATGACGATGTCGACGCCGCTGGCGCGTTCGCTGCGGAACCGCTGGCGCAACAGCACCAGCAGGATGGTCTCCTCCCGGGTGTACGCCACGTCGTGCAGCAGGGTCGGGAATCTGTCGCCGCCCTCGCCGACGGCCTGGCGTTTGAAGGCCACCTCGTAGTGCAGGTCGACGTGCAGATCGAGGAACAGATCGTTGAGCCGCGACTTGAGCAGGCTCTGCGAGGCGAGCAGGGTGCGCCACTCGGCCGGCTGCAGGGCGGCGGAGATGTAGCGGTGCTTGAGCAGCAGCACCAGGGTGCGGCGCTGCTCAACGGTCAGGCCGCCCTCGTCCCCCTCGAACAAAGAGAAGCTCTGGGCGCCGTCCTGTTCCTCGGTGGTCTCGGCGCCTTCGACAGTGTCGTCGGTCAGGTCGTCGGTCACGTCAGCGGTCACGTTGTCAGTCATGATCAGATCCATAGTTCAGGGCAGCCAGGGCCGCGGTGTCGTCGTCGGTCAAGATGATGCGCGGCACCCTGAAGGTGCGGCGGGAGCCGTCGGGCCGCACGGTTTCGAAGGCCTCGGTGTCTGACCCCGCTGTCGCGGCCGCGGCATCCGTGCGGTCGATGGCGTCGACCTGGGTGGCGATCTGCAGCAGCCCGAGGATCTCGACAGGCCGGCGCATCGCCGGGTCGAGGTTGTTGAACGCGTCACCGACGGAGGCGGCGCCGTCGATGCTGAAGGCCGTCACCATGGCATCGCGAAGCTCGGCCAGCAGCGGGCCGCCCTGGGTGCGCATCGCATCGAGGGTAGGCGGCTCCGGAGCGAACGCCGAGACGTCCTCCAGCGGCGGCGGCGCCTTGTGGGCGCCGGGGTCGTAGAACCGTTCGCGCAGGTGCTCGAGCTCCAGGGTGCCGGGCATCAGCTCGGCGGTCACCGTGGAGCGGGGCCCGGCGGTCTCCATCCAGATCGCGAGTTCCTTGTTGATCTCCCGCAGCAACCGTTCCAGTTCGCGGTCCTTGACAACGTCGTGGTTCACGATGTGCTCGCGCAGGGTGGTGGTCAGGCCGTTGCGCTGGGTGAGCACGTCGTCCACACCCTTGCGGATCAGGCTGACGGTGCCCATGAAGCTGCGCCGGTCGGCGGCGCTGAGCTGGAGGGCGAACGGGTGCAGCATGATCGACTCGAGGTCGTTCTTGAGTTCGGCAAGCAGGGCGTCGTTGCGCAACAGCACGAACGCGCCCTCGAATGCGCGGCCCTCCGCGGTCGACGACATCAGTGTGTCGGTCTTGGAAAGATACTCGTCGAGCACCTCGCTGATCGGCCGCTCCTCGGCGCGGAAGTCGTTCACGATCTGCCGGTGCATGCCGGCGACGGACTCCTCGACACGCTTGAAATCACTGGGCAGCTGAGTGATCAGGTCGATCAGGTTGGCGTAGCCCTCGTGCATCGCATCGTTCGAGGCCGCGGCGATCTCCCCGCCGGTGGCGAGTCGGTCACGCTCGGCGGTCTTCTGGGCGATCTCCAGGTCGAGCCGGCGGATGCGTTCGTCCCGGTCCGGATTCGCCTGGGTGGCGCGGTGCCGCACGGTGTCGACGATGGTGGTGAGGCGGGATTCGCTGATCAGCGCCCGGTCGCGGGAGAGCCCGTCCACGAGTAGCAGGGCCTCGAGGGCGTGTGAGGTGAGCGAGTACTGCTCCTCACCGTCCTCCCCGGTCTCGCGGTAGAGCCACTGGTCGTTCATCCACTGCACGCACAGGGCGCGACCGTTTTTGCCGGGTACATCGCTGCCCACGGAGCGGAGGTCGGCGAGGTAGGCATCCACCTGGGTGTGCAGCCTGTCGGCCTGAACGCTGCGGCGGTCCCGGCTGAACGAGGACTTGAACACCGCGAGCACAAACGGCGCCCACTTGCGGTCGAGCAGCCGCAGGGTGGGTCGGTCGAAGGCGCTGTGCACCCGCGCTAATTCGGCCGCTATGTCGCTCACTCGTGCCCGATCCTTTCTCACCGGTCCGTCCCCGGACCTCCTCAACCGTAGTCGCCCCGGCGACCGCGAATCGGCGGCGTAGGTGTGCCGTGCGGTCGCCTGGCCCGGCCGGCCGACACGCTCAGTAGTCGCTGAGGCCCTGACCGGCTGCTTCGTCGGCCTTGAGCTTGAGCAGGGCCAGATCGACGAGAACGAACATTTCGGTGCGTTCGGCCCGGCGGAGCTGATACTCCGGGTCGAGTGCGTCGATCGACAGGCGCATCAGGCGGGTGTGCATGGCGTCCTGAAGCTCATCACTGGCCGCGTGCTGGGCGTCGCGCACGAGGCGGGCCACCTGGTCCTCGTCGTCGGCCACGGCGACCAGGGCGAGGGCGAGGAGTTTGTGCACCTTCCGGCGCAGCTTGAGCTTGTGGAGGTCCATCAGCTGGTCCTGGGTGAGGTCGTACCGCCAGGTCGACGAGGTCAGTTCCTTGCGCTGCGCTCGCACCCTCTCGCCGGACTCCTGGTTCTCCCGGGAGAGGGCGAGCATCTCCCGGCGGGCCGAATCGGCGAACCTGGCCAGGTCGTAGTCGGCATGCTCGGCCAGGCCCGCGACGATGATGTCGTTCTTGACGGCCATCCGGACCGAGGACAGCGCGATGAGCAGCCCCTCATCGACGATGCGGGATATCGGCACCCTGGCGTGCTGCGTCGCATCCGTCACAGGCCCATTTTAGTAAGTGAGAGCCACTTAGACTGCGGCCATGGGGAAAATCTGGAACGATGCTGCCGTTCGATATCTGCAGGACCGGCGGATTTGCCCCCGATGTGACGCGCGACTGACCGGCGAATGGTGCCCGGGCTGCGGGGCGGACCTGAGCGGTCCGCTCGGCGGTGAGATGGTCTCGGCCACCGGACGGGTGGTCAAGGCGTTGCAGGCGCGGGACCGCCTGATCGAGCGGATACCGACGGTGTGGCCGGCGGGCACGACGGATGGCACCGCGCCGGCACGTACAGCTCCGGCACGTACGGCGTCGGCTGTTGCTCCGTCACAACCGAAACCGACAGACTCGCCACGGGTCCCCGCGGACCCGGCCCGTGCCACGGCCGTCCCGGATGCGGGCGCCCAGGTGAGCGTGCAGTCGGTGCTCGCCTTCGCCGGCGCGGCCCTGCTCGCCGTGGCCGCCCTCGTCTTCACCTTCTTCAATCCCGACCTCACGAGCTTCGCCGTGCGCACGAGTATCGTCGCCGTCATCACGGTGGTCTTCCTCGGCGGCGCCTGGCTGTTCGCCCGGCGGGGCCTGCGCTTCTCGGCCGAGTCCGTGGCGGCCCTTGGCGTGGTGTTCATCGCCCTCGATGTCTGGGCTTTCGTGCAGCTGGCGCCGGTGTCCGCGAGCGGCTGGACCTTCGCCGCGCTCGGCACCCTGCTCGGCTCCGCGCTGCTGTTCGGGCTGGGCGCCCGCTCCGGCGTGCGGGTGTGGCTGTGGGCGGCGGTCGTGGGCCTGGCCCTGTCCCCCGGGCTGTTGGGCAGCGGCGGCGGCACCTGGAGCGCGATCCTCGGCAGCCTGGGCGTGGCCGTCGTGGCGCTCGGCCTGCACCCCGTGCTCGCGCGCCTTTCCTCCGGGCTGGGCTCCGCGCTGGGGTTCGAACGCAACACGATGACCACTCTGCAGGCGGTGGCGGTGCTCGCCGCCTTGCTGCAGTTACCGCTGCTGTCGCTGACCACGATCACCTCGCAGATCCTGGGTTATGCGGGCGTCCTGGCGGTGCTGGCCGTGGTGGCGGCGCTGGGCAGCCGCAATGGGCTGCCCCGGCTCTGGAGCTTCGCGGCGGGCGCCTTCGCGGTGGCCGCGGTGGCGATCTTGCCGCTGGCCGTGCCCTTCGGCGATTCCGCCTGGTACCTGGCGTTGATCCCGGTGGCGGCCGGGGTCGCCCTGGTGGGGCTGGCCGCGTTGCGCTCGAGCCCGGTCGCCCGCCGCAGCGCTCTGACGTCCGGCGCCGTCACGGTGCTGGCGTTGGGCGCGAGCCCCGCCCTGGTGACCGCGGTCACGCAGCTGTCCGGCGCGCTGTTCGCGCCCCTGCGCTGGGCCGGCTACCGCACCGGCGGCTACCCGGGCAACGCGTCGCCCTACCCGGCCAGCGGTGACTTCGCCTTCGTCGCAGGCTCGGCCACCCCCTCTGGATACGGGGCGGGCCTCGTCGCCCAGAACCTCGGCCTGGCCTCGATTGCCGCGCTGGCCGCCCTCGCGCTGACGGCCTGGGCGGTCGCGCTGGTGAGCCGCGAGAGCGTCGCAACCGAGGCGTCCGTGCCCGCAGCGGCCCAGACGCCGGCGCCCGCGCCCACAAGTGCGCCGTCGACGCCGATCCGCCTGGCACTGTGGATGGGCGTTTTCACCCTGCTCACCGTCGCCGGCTGGGCCGGCTTCTCGCTGACCGGCCAGGCCGTCGTCGGCCTCGTTCTCGCCGGCCTGCTCATCGCAGGTCTGCTGTTCGTCCCCGCGCTCGCCGCGGCACCGGCGACGATCAGGAGTGTGCCGGTCATCGGCGCCCATCTGCTGTTGCTGCTGTCGGCGGTCACCGGCTGGCTGCAGGAGTCGACCACCGTGTGGGTCGGCGCGGCCGCCGTGCTCACCCTGGCCGCGCTCGCCCACACCCTGCCCGCACGGTGGCGCCCGGTGTACCTCGGTCTCGGCTACGCGTACGCGTTGGTGATCGTGGCCACCGCGCTCACTCTCGCCCGCGTCGACGGCATCGCGGTGCTCTGCCTCACCGCCACCCTCGGCCTGCTCTGCGCCCTCGCCGCCACCGTCACCACCTGGCTCACCCCGCGCAGCTGGTACGCGGTCCTCCTGGTGAGCGCGGTGCCGTTCGTCGCCGGGGTGGTGGGAGTGCTGCTGGTGCGCAGCGGCTGGACGGCGCTGTCGACCGGCGTGGCCTTCGCCCTGGCCCTGACCCTGATGACCAGCCGGCGGCCGGGTCTGACGTTGCCGCTGCGATCCTTCGCGGCCGGCCTGCTGGTGCCCTCGCTCGCGGTCGTCGTGGTCTGTCTCGGCGCGCAGCTGTTGGCCACCAGCGGTTCACCGGTGGTCCTGCCGCTGATCGCACTGATCGTCGCCGGCACCTTCGCGGCCACCGGCCCGATCACGCAGGCGCTCGAGAGGCGCGGCCTGGCGACCCTCGAAGCGGATGCCTGCCGCCGCTGGATCGAGGCCTCCGCCGCGGTCACCGGTGTGCTGGCCGTGCTGCTCGCCCTCGTGCGCACCGCTGCGGGCCTGTCCACCACGGTGCTCGTGCTCGTGATCCTCGGCATTGGGGCGGCCGTCAATGCGCTGCAGACCGGCCGCCGGTCCGCCTGGTGGGCGGCCGGCGCCAGCTGGACCGGCGCCCTCTGGTGCATCTGGGCCATCCGTGGCATCGAGGTGATCGAACCGTACGTGCTGCCGCCGGCGCTCGCGCTGGTGATCGTCGGCGCGATCCTCGTGACCAGGGGGCGGGCCGGCCAGACGCTGGCCACCACCGGTCTGGCCCTGGCCGTGGTGCCGAGCCTGCTGGTGCTCAGCACCAACGGGTCCGAGGGTTTCGGGGCGGCCGGTTTCGGGGCCGCCGCGTTCGGGCCGGTCACGCCGTGGCGGGCATACGGCCTGCTGGCCGCTGCCCTGGTACTCGTGGTGATCGGGTACACGATTGTCCGCGCCACCGCAGTGAGCGGAGCGGCTTCGACCGCAACGACTCCCGCTGGCCAGGCACAGACAGGCCCGGCCCCGACAGGTCTGATCGGGCTCCGCAGCCTCATCGGCGCCACTGCGGTGGTGGCCACCCTGGCCGCGGCGGCGGGCGCCGTGCAGGCCATGCGCTGGGGCCTCGGTCTCGACGACCTCACCGCCACCGCCCAGACCGGTGTCATGGTGCCCGTGCTGTTGGCCAGTGCCACGGCCACCCTGCTCGCGGTCTTCTCCGGACTCCTGGCCCAGGGAGACGCGGCACCGCGCCCGAACGCCCCGTCGCGGTGGCGCTACGCCGCGGCCACGGCGTTCCTGGTCGCCGGCCCGATCACGGCCATCCGGCCGGACGCCTTCTCGATCGGCACCCTGGTGCTGCTCATGGTGATGATGCTGGGCTTCATGCTCGTGGTGTCGGCCAGGGCCCGCACCCGTGCGGTGTCGTTGCCGCCGGTGTGGTTCCTGTTCGTGCTGGCCTGGTGCACCGCCGTGGCGGGCTGGAGCGAACGGGAGCTGCGCGTCGAGGCATTCTCGATCCCCCTGGGCCTGGCCCTGCTCGGTGCCGGCGTCATCGGGATGCGCTCGGGCGCACGCGCCGTGCCGGCCACCCTCGGCTCCTGGCCGGCCGGTTTCGCCGGCTCGTGGCGGCTGCTGGCTCCGGGCATCATCGTCACGTTCCTACCGTCGGTCCTGGCCACCGGCACCGACCCGCAGACCTGGCGCGCCATCCTGGTGATGTCCCTCGCGCTCACCGCGATCCTGATCGGCTCGACCCGGCGCCTGGCCGCCCCGTTCGTGATCAGCCTGGCCGTGCTGCCCATCGAGGTCATCGTGGTGTTCACGGTGCAGATCGGGCAGACGATCAACCCGCTGCTGTGGTGGATCACCCTGGCCACCATCGGTGCGGTGATGCTCGTGATCGCGATCACTTCCGAGCGGAAGGGTGCCGCGGGAGGCGGCCTCTCGGCGCGCCTGCGCGACCTCACCTAACTCCCCGCGAACTGTGACTCAAGCACCAGGAACTCCGGGTTTTTGGGGCCTTTATTGCCGGCGGTGGGGGTGGTCAGGCCTTGAGTATGGCGGCGGCGCTGTCGCGGGCGGTGCGCGCCGCATCCGTGCCCGCGGCCCAGGTGAGGTAGCCGCCGTCGAGATTCACGGCGTCTCGGCCCAGCTGGGCGAGCAGCCGCACGGCGGTGTGTCCGCGCTGGCCAACCTTGCAGTGCACGATCAGCCGACCCTCGGGCAGCTCCGCCTGGCGGGCGCGGATGTCGTCGAGCGGGATGTTGACCGAGCCGGGGATGGCGGCCTCGGCGTACTCCCCCGCCGTGCGCACGTCGATCAGGGTGGCACCGGCCGCGCGGGCCGCGTCGAGTTCGTGCCACTGCACCGACGTGGTCAGCCCTTCTGCGGCGTTGAGGGCCACGTAGCCGAGCATGTTCACCGGATCCTTGGCCGAGGAGAACTGCGGTGCGTAGGCCAGTTCGAGGTCGGCGAGTTCGGATGCCGTGATGCCGCCGGCCATGGCGGTCGCGATCACGTCAATGCGCTTGTCAACACCGTCGCCGCCCACACCCTGGGCGCCGAGGATCGCGTCGGTGTCGGCGTCGACGACGAGCTTGAGCGCCATCGGCTTCGCCCCGGGGTAGTAGCCGGTGTGCGAGGCCGGGTGGGTGTGCATCACCCGGATGTTCCGGCCGCGGGCCGCGAGCAGCTTCTCGTTCCAGCCGGTGGCGGCGATGGTGAGTCCCATCATGCCCACGACGGCGGTACCGAGGGCCGGGCGCACCCGAATTCTCTTGCCGGTGATCACGTCGGCGACCAGGCGGCCGTGGCGGTTGGCCAGGCCGGCGAGGGCCACCAGGCGCTGCTCGCCCGAGATCGCGTCGGTCTTCTCCACGGCGTCGCCGATGGCGTAGATGTCGGGGTCGCTGGTGCGCAACTGGTCGTCCACCGCGATGCCGCCACGTTCGCCGATCGTGAGGCCGGCGGCCTGGGCCAGCGCGGTGTCCGGCCGCACACCGATGGCAGCGAGCACGAACTCGGCCGCCACGACGCTGCCGTCGTTGAGAGTGGCGGTGTCCGCGCCGATCTCGGCGACCTGGGTGCCCAGACGCACGCTGACACCCGCGGCGCGCAGCCGCTCGGCCACCGGGCCGGCCATCTCGGGGTCCAGCGGCGGCAGAACCTGGTCACCGAGCTCCACCAGGGTGACGTCCAGGCCCCGGTGCACGAGGTTCTCCACCATCTCGAGGCCGATGAAGCCGGCGCCGATGACGAGGGCGCTTCGCGGCACCACGGACAGGGCCGACATAGCCGCGTCGACGTCGTCGATGTCGCGCAGGGTCAGCATCCGCTCGCCACCGGGCAGCGGCGGGCGCACGGGCGAAGCGCCGGGCGAGAGCACGAGGGCGTCGTAGCCCTCGGTCGACTCCCGGCCGGTGGCGAGGTCGCGTACGGTGACGGTCTTGGCCGCGCTGTCGATGCCGATGACCTCCGTGCGCACGCGCACGTCAAGGTTGAAGCGGCTGGCGAGCGAGGCCGGCGTCTGCAACAGCAGGCTGGCGCGCTCTTCGATGACACCGCCGAGATAGTACGGCAGGCCGCAGTTGGCGAACGAGACATGGCCGCCCCGTTCGAACACCGTGATCTGGGCGTTCTCGTCGAGGCGACGGAGGCGGGTGGCAGCGGACATGCCGCCGGCGACGCCGCCGATGATGAGATATCGCTTCTGGGTCATGATTCCAGTGTGCTATACCCCATGGGGTATGTGCAAGTTGGGGGTTGAGGGTCGCGCCGCCGCCGGCACGAAAGCGTCCGGCGGCCGCACCTCATGGGTGCGGCCGCCGGACGGATGTCTCTGCTCTGCCCGGTCTGACCGGCCGCCGTCAGCGGAGGTTCGCTCCGCGCACCGTCGTTACGCCGCCACACCGCGCCGGCGCAGCACCAGAACGGCGCCGCCGGCAAGCACGAGGAGTAGCGCGAGCAGTCCCGGCAGGGCGGGGTTCACGCCCGTGCTCGCCAGGGCGCCCGGCGCGGCCTGCGACGACGTCGCCGCAGCGCTGACGAGGATGTCGTCCCAACCGATCAGCGTGCCGTCCTCGGCCACCACAACCACGCGGTGCACGCCGGGCTCCGTGCCGTTCGGGATGACGACCTGCACGGTGCCCGCGGCGGTGACCGTCGTGGATGCCAGCAGCGTCGGAGTCGAGTGCAGCCACACGTTCACCGCGTCACCCGCGAACGCGCGGCCGACGGTGACCGTGATGGTGTCCCCCGGCTTCGCGGTGGTGGGCACCGATACCGGTCCGCGCGCGGACTCGACCAGAGCGGCCGTCGCCACCGGAGCCGGTGCGGCCGGCCCGGTCGGGGCCGCGGTGGGCTGGGTCGTCGGAACCGGAGTCGGCTCAACCGTCGGAACCGGAGTCGGCTCAACCGTCGGAACCGGAGTCGGCTCAACCGTCGGAACCGGAGTCGGCTCAACCGTCGGAACCGGAGTCGGCTCAACCGTCGGAACCGGAGTCGGCTCGGTCGGTGTCAGCGGGGTGCACTCGATGCTGCCCACCCGGATCGCGTGGCCGCCGGTGTTGGAGTCGTCGGCCCAGAAGACGGGCTTGGCTCCGGCGACGCAGGCACTCTGCGGGGCCAGGGCGAAGCCCTCGTTGTTGAGGTTGGGCATCGACGCCGGTCGCTCGTACACCGTCGTGACTCCGAATCGCCCGTCGGAGGCGCCGGACTGCGCGATCTCCAGGACCGCGGAACGGCCCGTGCAGGTGTCATCGCAGACGGCCCAGAACCGGCCGGTCGAGGCCTCGAACTCCAGGTCCATCACACCGGTGAATCCGCTCGCGATGGTGGCGACGCGGGTGTATCCGCCGCTGGCCTGGTCCAGCGCGTAGGCGTAGATGGCTCCGTTGGCTTCCAGTCCGACGAAGAACAGGCCGGTGCCGTGACCGGCGTAGAGAGCCGGGTCGTAGGCGGCGTTGGTGCGCTCGTCGAGCATCCCCTGGGCCACCAGAAAGCTGTCCGGCACCCAGGCGATGGCCTCGAGGCCGGCGTTGGCGCCCACAACGGGCACGTCGGCGGTGAGGTTCCATTCCATGCTCGCGGTGAGCTGGGTTCCGGTGGCGGATGCGTCATAGCGCAGCACCGCGGGCCGGCTGACGCCGCTCACGGCGTTGTTGCGCTCGCTGGCGATGAACAGCCCGCCGTCGGCGCCTGCCGAGGTCAGAGTGACGCCCTCGGCGTCCACGTCGCCGGTGCCGTCGGTGTAGTGCAGCGGCTTGCCCGCGCCCCAGCCGGCGGTGGTGTCCGGCACCCAGCCGGCGCCGTCGGCGACGAGCTTGTAGAGCGCTCCGGTGCCGTTCTTGGCGGCCCAGAGCACGTCACCGGCGGTGCCGGCAGCGCCGGCAGCCTCGTAGGCCAGCCCGCTCATGTTGCCGCCGAGCACGCCGGCCGGGTCCACGGTGCGAACCTCGGCCGAGCCGGGCCAGGCCGCGGTGACCAGGTCGCCGGCGCAGCTGTTCGCGGCGCCCTTGGTGCTGGCGGTCGTCGCGGCGAAGTCGCCCGTGCCGTCGGCGCAGCGGCCGTAGCTGGTCGCAGCGTGCGCGGTCCACGCGTAGCTGTCCAGCAGGGTGCTGCCGTCGGCGGCGAAGAGGCGGGCGGTGTCGGCGCCGCCCAGTCCGAATCCGCCGGCCGCGTCGACGTCGATGGCGAGGTATCCCCCGGCCGCAATGCTCGTGCCGGTCGGGAGGATGACCGAGTGCGTGTCGTCGTTGTCCTTCAGGACGAAGCCGGAGACATCCGCGGCGGTCGAACCATTGTTGATCAGCTCGAGCCAGTCGCCAGGCGTGCCGCCGTTCGACTCGATCTCGTTGAGGCGCACGGGCGAGCCACAGTCGTTCGCGGCGCCCTTGGTCGTGGAGGTCATCTGGGTCAGCAGAGTGCCGCCGGGGCAGATGCCCCAGGTCGTGACCGCGTGGCTGGTCCAGCTCACCGAGCTGACCAGGGTGAAGCCGTCCGGGGCGAACAGGCGGGCGGAGTCGGCCGAGCCCAGGCCGAAGCCGAGCAGACCCTCCTCGACCACGAAGTAGCCGCCGGCGACAATCACGGAGCCGGACGGCAGCACGGCCGTGTGGGTGTCGTCGTTGTCGCGCACGATCCAGCCGGTGAGGTCGACATCATTCGCGCCGGGGTTGAACAGCTCAACCCAGTCGCCGGGCGTGCCGCCGGTGGACTCGGTCTCGGTGATGCGCACATCCGCTGTCTCGGGCACGACGCAGTCGTTGGCCGCTCCCTTCGTTGCGGTGGCCGTGTCGGCGAATTCGCCGACGCCGTCGGGGCAGCGGCCGTAGCTGGATGCGGCGTGCGCGGTCCACGCGTAGGAGTCGATCAAGGTGACCCCGTCGGTGTCGAACAGTCGGGCGGCGTCTCCGCCGCCGAGGCCGTAGTCCATGGTGGGTGCCTCGACGACGAGGTAGCCGCCGCCGGCGATGGTCGAGCCGACGGGCAGCACGGCCGCGTGCGTGTCGTCACTGTCCTTGAGCACCAGTCCGGAGGCGTCGACGGGAGCCGTGCCCAGGTTGACGAGCTCGATCCAGTCACCGGGGGTGCCACCGTTGGACTCGACCTCGTTGAGGCGCACGTTGTCGGCGACGGACACGTCGCAGTCGTTCGCCGCACCGCGGGTGGCTGCCGTGGTCTCACGGAACTCTCCGGTGCCGTCGGGGCATCGGCCCCAGCTGGTGGTCGCGTGGGCGGCCCAGGCATAGGAGTCGACCAGGGTGGTGCCGTCAGCCAGGAACAGGCGGGCGATGTCGGCCTTTCCGAGGCCGAAGCTGGTGGCGCCGGCGCCGTCCACATCAACGGCCAGGAACGCGCCGGGTTCGAGAACCGTGTTCGCCGGCAGCGCGAAGGTGCGCTCGTCCTTGTCGTCCTTGACGACCCAGCCGGAGACATCCGCCGCCACCTGGCCGATGTTGGTCAGTTCGATCCAGTCGCCGGGCGTGCCGCCGTCGGACTCGACTTCGTTGATACGAACCGAGGGTGCCGGGGCCGCCATGGCCGGGCTCAGGGTGGCGGCGAGTGGAACCGCCAAGGCGAGGGTGAGGATGGCGGCCAGGCTTGGCCGACGCCAGTGAGTGCGCACAGGAATGCCCCTTCGAGGCTGTGGGTGACGAGCCTCGGATGGGCCCGATCCACTGTGGCGATGCCAGGAAAACTTCCGGTGAACGGCGAGCGAACGCTCCTACCCGGCACTCTGCCGGAGCACCCGGCGGAACGGGATCGACGATGCGAGGACCAGCACGAGAAGCAGCGAACCGGCGAGCACGGACACCCAGGCGCCGCGTGGCTCGGTGACGGTCAGCCTGGCGCCGCCGATCGCGGCCGGCATGAGCGCTATCGCCGCCAGCGACGCACCGCTGAGCACACCGGCTACGATCCGGCCCCACAGCCGCCCGCGTCCGGAGATGGCGTAGCCACCGCCGATGCCGATCAGGGCCACGCCCACCGCAGCACCGCCGATCCCCGTCGTCACCAGCTCCACGACCGCTCCCGGCCTCAGCAATGGCGCCACCGCGAACGCGAGCGGCGCCAGGGCGAGCCACCGCCAGCCTCGGACTCCCCCGGACCGCCGCAGCGCTTCCGCCCAGCCGAGCAGCGCGCCGGCGATGGCGCCGGGCAGCAGGATGGCGCCGAAGGTGCCGTCCCATTCGAAGGTCGAGGCGATCCCGACCAGCTCGACCATGTAGGCGCGGAACCCTGCCGCCCACGCGATCCCGCAGATCGCACCGATCACGATGAGGGACACGGCCGCCGGTTCGGCGCTCTTGTCGTCCACGCTCGCCTCCACCCAGGTTGCCCCGGTCAGGTGTTCGCCGCCGACTCTAAGAGGCTTCCGGGCAATCGGCAAGGCCGACCGGCTATTGCTCCGTGCGCCTCGTGCCTATGCTGGAACGACCATGCGACTCCTCCTGATCCGTCACGGCCAGACGCCCGCCAATGTGCTCGGCCAACTCGACACCGCTCACCCGGGCCCGGGCCTGACCGAGCTCGGCGAACGACAGGCGGCCGTCATCCCCGAGGCCCTCAGGTTCGATTCCATTGACACCATATTTGCGTCGACACTGCATCGCACCCAGCTCACCGCCCGTCCCCTCGCGCTCGACCGCGGCCTGGACATCCAGGTGGCCGACGGCCTGCACGAGATCGAAGCCGGCGCGCTCGAGCGACGCAGCGATCACGCCTCCATCCGCACCTACATGGAGACAGTGTTCGCCTGGGGAGCCGGCAACCTCGATGTGGGCATGCCCGGCGGGCCGGATGGCCACGCGTTCTTCGCCCGGTTCGACGCCGACATCGCCGTGGCGGCCGCCAGCGGAGCGACGGCGGCGGTGTTCAGCCACGGCGCCGCGATCCGGGTCTGGGCGGCGGCTCGGGCCACCAACGTGCCGCCGATGTTCGCCGGGCTGCACGACCTGGACAACACCGGCGTGGTCGAGCTGATCGGCTCACCCGACGAGGGCTGGACGCTGCTTTCCTGGGCGGGGGTGCCGCTGGGCGGGATGCCGCTGGTCGACACGACCGCCGTGGATCCGACCGGCGAAGCGCTCGACGCCTCCTAGCGGGCGCCCTACTCCGCGCTATCCCGGGGAGCCTTGGGAACCTTTGGCCGCACGAGAGCATGGCTGTCGCGCAGAAGCTGCTCCACGAGCTCGTCCTCCACGAACCCGTCGAGCACGATGGTGATCCAGTGCTTCTTATTGAGGTGGTAGCCGGGGTGGATGTGCCCGGGAAATTCCTCCCGCAGCGCGCGCCCTTCTTCGGGGTCGCACTTCAGCGACACGCTGAACGGGTCACCGGCCAGCGCGCTGAGGGCGAAGATCTTGCCGTTGCCGCTGGTCTTGAAGACGCTGATCTCGTCGCCGAACGGAAACGTCTCGGTGGCCTGGGGCAGGCTGAGGCAGAACTCAACGAGGGCGTCCGGGGTCATGTCTGTGACACTAGCGACTTCTCCCGGACTAGTCAGCACTCGGCGAGGCCTCAGGCCGGAACGCCGACCATCGCGCCGGCGGTCAGCTCCACCGACCGCAGCCGGTCACCGATCTGCTGCGACGCGTGGGCGAGGATCAGTTCGTCGGCCTGGGTGGAGGTGGTCAGCTCCTCGAGGAACGTGCGCACGTCCGTGGGGGTACCCACGGCCGTGTACCGCATCATGTCGGCCAGGCGGCGCCCCTCCGTGGTGGTGAGGAAGGCATCGATCTGGTCGTCGGAGTACTCCGGCGATGCCGGTCCGCGGGCGATCATGCTGCGCACCCTGGAGCGACGCATGATCTCGAACTGCTGCGTGGCATGCGCCCCGTCGTCTGCCGCGATCACGTTGGCGGCCACCATCAGGTAGGGCTCGGCGAGCTGCGCCGACGGTCTGAAGTCGCGCCGGTAGGTGGCGACGGCCTCAAACAGCGAGTCGGGTGCGAAGTGCGATGCGAACGCGTACGGCAGGCCCAGCGCGGCCGCGAGGCCGGCGCCGAAGAGGGAGGACCCCAGGATGTAGAGCGGAACGTTGGTACCGGCTCCCGGCACCGCCCGCACCCCGGGGATGATCGATTCATCGCGCAGGTACGCGGCCAGCTCCATCACGTCCTGCGGAAACTGGTCGGAGGCGCGCGGGTCGCGGCGCATCGCCCTGGCGGTGGTCTGGTCGCTGCCGGGAGCCCGGCCCAGGCCCAGGTCGATGCGGCCGGGGTACAGCTCCGCGAGGGTGCCGTACTGCTCCGCGATGGTGAGCGGCGAGTGGTTGGGCAGCATCACGCCGCCGGATCCGAGCCGGATGGTGGAGGTCTGGGAGGCAACGTGACCGACGAGCACGCTGGTGGCCGACGACGCGATCGTTGGCATGTTGTGGTGCTCGGCGTACCAGACCCGCTGGTACCCGTGCTTTTCGGCGGTCTGGGCGAGCGCGACACTGGCGGCGAAGCTTTCCCTGACGGTCTGCCCGGGGGCGATAGGGGCGAGGTCAAGTATGGAGAGCGGTGTCGTCATGTTGGGGGTAACGGTTTTCGGGGCCGAATCGATACCCGCATTCACCGAATCCGACCGACACCCGGCAGGAACCGACCGACCCTGGCCGCGTAGTCCGAGTAGGCGGGATGCTCTTCGAAGAGCATTTGCTCCTCCCATCGGGTCTTTCCGGCCAGGAGCCCGATCAGCGCCACCCACACCACGACGTGCATGAGGGAAGAGCCGATCACGACCAGTCCCAACCCTCCCGACATCAGCCCTGTGTAGATGGGATTGCGCACCACCGCGTAGACCCCGTTGGTGGCCAGCGGGGCGTCGTCGCGCGGTATCGGGCTTGCCGTCATGGCGGGGCCGAGCGTTGTGGATCCCTGCACCGCGAGAGCCACCCCCACCGCGATAAGCGCGATCGCTGTGGCGACGACAAACCCGTTCACCGGCCACACTGTGCCATGCGGCAGGACGAGAAGGCCTACCAGCAGCACGATCTGCACAAAGACGAGGCCGGAGGCGAGCGCACGTTTCATGCACCGAGAGTACGCCCGCCGACCCGTGCTGGGCAGGGCACCCGACGCATCCCGCCCGCACGAGAAACGGCCCGCGGATCAGATTCAGGGAGCAGTGCTCCCCAACCTGGCCCGCGGGCCGTTCACGTGATAATTGAGCTTGGTCGGTTAGTACCAGCCCACAGACTCGGACTTGGACCAGGCCGCGCACGGCGTGCCGTAGGTACCTGAGATGTAGCCCAGGCCCCAGGAGATCTGGGTGGAGGCGTTCGTCGCCCAGTCCGATCCGGCCGAGGCCATCTTGCTGCCGGGCAGCGCCTGCGGAATGCCGGTGGCACCGCTCGAGGCGTTGTACGCGTTCACGTTCCAGCCGGACTCCTTGTCCCACAGGCTGACGAGGCAGCCGAACTGGTCGGCGCCCCAGCCGTACTTGGCGCTCATCATGTCGCGGGCGACGGCCTGAGCGCCGCTCGGGTTGGTCGGCGCCGACGGAGCGGGAGCGGTGTTGGCCTTCGGGGCGGCCTTGGCGGCCTGGGCAGCCTTTGCGGCGGCGGCGGCCTCAGCGTCGGCGGCCTCCTGGGCGGCAGCGGCGGCAGCGGCCTCCGCGGCAGCGGCAGCGGCGGCCTCAGCGGCAGCCTGCTCGGCGGCGATACGGTCGAACTCTGCTGTTGCGGCCTGCAGGGGCGGCAGCTCTGCGTTAGTTTGCTCGACGAGCTCGTAGATGCGCTCTGGTGCGAGGTACTTGAAGTTGGTGAGCATCGCCACCGGAGTCGCCACCTGTGTGGCATCGGCCTTGTTCTCGGCCGCGGTGATCACGGTGCTCGCGCCGGTGATGGTGTCGGTGGCGGCCTTCTCGGCCCGGGCCTGCTTGATCTCGCTGTAGGCCTCGAGCTGCTCCACGTGCGCGGCCGAGACGGCCGCGGTTTTGACTGCACGATCGTTCTGGGCGGCCATCGCCGGCTCCAGCACAAATCCCGTGCCGACCATGGCACCGATGGAGAGCACCGCGAGCGCGGCGGCGGAGCGACGGGTGACGCGCGTGCGATGGGTCTTCGACGCGCGGGTCTCAAGGGGCGTTGCGGGGATCACGGCTGTTGCGGATGTAGCGGGTGTCTCGGGTGTTGCTGGAGTGCTGGAAGTCACAGTTATGTATGTCTCTCACTGAGCGAATCGCATGTACGAGGGCGCAAAGCGGTTCTTATTCGACGTTCCACAGGCGGGGGCCCGCCCGGGCGAAGTCACTACCCTGCAATATGTTTCTGCATGGATCCTCACTTTTTGCCGGGAAGTTCCCCCCAATCCGGGTACCCCTATTGTGTCCCGGGCGGTGCACTGGATCACTTCTCGATACCTGATGAGGACCCGATTCGGGCCTCAGAAAGCCGGTCAATCCGGTCGAAGGAGGGGCCCACCGCGACCCAGAAACCCGTTAAAGATTTTTCGCAACCCCCTTGAAATATCAGCCGCTAGGTGGATAAAAGTCACGATTCGTGGGAGAAAACAGGCCGCAGCACGAACAGACGCACCACTCGTGGGGACTCGCGCTCATAGGCGCGGTAGCCCGGCCAGACCGCTTCGATGCGGCGCCAAGCCGCGTCGCGGGACTCGGGGCCGATGAGGGTGGCCCGCACGCGAAGCCGGCGACCGCGGACGACGATGTCGGCCTCGGGATGCGCAAGCAGATTGTGTGTCCAGGCCGGATGTCGATCGCGCGCGAAGCTCGTGCCGGCCACGATGGCCCGGCCGTGGCCGTCCGGCGTGTACATCAGGGCTGACTCGCGCGGAAGGCCGGATTTTGCGCCGGTGGAGTGCAATACGAGCGAAGGGACGAGCAGCGCGCTCAGCTGCACCCGTCCGCCGCTGAGCCTGTGCAGGACTCGTTCGATCGGCGGCAGGACCGACGGCGCGAGGACCCTGAATAGTCGGGTACGGGTGAGCGGCGCGGCGAGCGAGCGAACCAGGTGCACGACGGTGGACATGCGGCCAGTCTGGCCCTGTTGCCCCTGAGCCGCCGGCGACCCGCGTCCGGTATCGGTCATCGGCGTCACTAGAGGCTTTGGACTCCCCCGAACGGGGGTAGCGATTGTTAGCGTGAGACTCCCCGTCCACCCCGTACTACGTCCCCACCCACCAGGAGCCTGCATGCTGTCCCCCCAGTCCCACCCCCTCATCGAAGCAACGCTCCCCCTGGTCGGCGAACGGCTGCCCGCCATCGCCACCGGGTTCTATGCCCGAATGTTCACCGCGCATCCCGAACTCTTCGACGGCTTGTTCAGCCGCTCGAATCAGAAGAGCGGTGTGCAGCAGCAGGCCCTCGCGGGCAGCATCGCCGCGTTCGCCGCGCATCTCGTGAAGGACCCCACCAGTGCGCCGGAGATCATGCTCTCCCGCATCGCGCACAAGCACGTCTCCCTCGGCATCCTGCCCGAGCAGTATGACGTGGTCTACACCTACCTCTTCGAGTCCATCGCCGCCGAGCTCAGCGACGTCATCACGGCCGAGATCGCGGATGCCTGGACCGAGGTCTACTGGCTGATGGCGCACGCCCTGATCAAGCAGGAGACCGGCCTGTACGCCGCCGCGGCCAGTGACAAGCCGCTGGCGCCGTGGACGGTCACACACCGGGAGCCCGCCGGCAGCGACGCCGTGACGTTCACGCTCGTGCCGTCCGATGACACCCCGGCGTCCGCCTCCCGGCCCGGCCAGTACGTGGGGGTCACGGTGCGGATGCCCGACGGGATCCGCCAGGTGCGCCAGTACTCGCTCTCGGCCGGCACCGGCACCACGACCCGGGTGTTCACGGTGAAGCTGGACAACGACGGGGAGGTCTCCCCCGTCCTGCACCGTGACGTGCGAGTCGGCGACCAACTGACCCTCTCCAACCCGTGCGGCGACATCACCCTGAGCACGGGCAACGGCCCCCTGGTGCTGGCGTCGGCCGGCATCGGCTGCACCCCGCTGGCGTCGATCCTGCGCTCGCTGGTGGAGACCGGGTCGGACCGGAAGGTGCTGGTGCTGCACGCCGAGAGCACCATCGAACGCTGGGCTCTGCGCGAACAGATGCGCGCCGACGTCGCCATCCTGGAAACGGCCGAGCTCGAGCTCTGGCTCGAAGCGCCGAGCGCCCTGGACACCGCTCACGACGGCTTCATGTCGCTGGATTCGGTGACCATCCCGGACGACGCCTCGGTCTACCTGTGCGGCCCGCTGCCGTTCATGCGGGCGATACGCGCCCAGGCACTGGCGTCCGGGGTCCCGGCCGCCCGCATCCACTACGAGGTCTTCGGCCCCGACCTCTGGCTCGCGAGCGCCTAGCCACCGTTGTGCCGGCGCGGCGCCATGGTGAGGGCAGCAATCTCCTTCACCCGGGGCCGCGCCCGGCCGTCTCCCCGAACGACGCCCGTGATCCAGCGGAACCGCAGCCCCGCCGGCGTCGCGGAGACGCTGGCGAGGCAGTTCTCGAACCACGGTCCCCGGATCCCCCACCACCGAAGCGGCGACACGGGCACCCCGGCCGACCGGGCAAGCATCTCACTGGGCCGGTTCGCGATGGCGTAGGACAGCACGGCCGAGAACGACCGGAGTGGCAGGGCCAACGGGTTGCGGATCGGCGAACAGACGGCCTGGATGATGCGGCTGCCCGAGCTGCGCTCCACCTCGGCGACATAGGAGTAGTGCACGTCGCCGGAGAGGAACGTGATGGTGTCGGGGGCCGGGCCACGTTTGCCGTCGGCCAGGTCGGTGGCCATCTGCGCCACCCGGCGAAAGCTCGACTGGAAGGCCGCCCAGTGTTCGAGGTCGAGGGCCTGGCGGAGCTTCTCGCTGACGGCGGCCATCGGAGCACCCCAGGCGCCCTCGGCGGTCGCCTCGTTCCAGGCCTCCAGATTGTGCAGCCCCGTCGGCAGCAGGAAGGGCAACGACGTGCCCACCAGCAGATGGCGGAACCCGCCGCGCATCCGCTCGTCTAGCCAGCCGGATTCGTCGTCGTCGATCAGGGCCCGGTCTGCGGGGTCGAGCCGCCGCGCAATGCGGGAATCGATCACGATCAGGCGGCTGTCGCCGTAGTCCCGGCAGTAGCTCCAGCGATAGCAGGCCGGCTCGGCGGCGGCGCGCTCGACAAAAGCGTCGAGCCTCTCACTGAGGTCGAGCTCGGCGTCGCCGTCGTGGCTGGCGAGGAACCGCCAGATCTCGTCGACCTCCCGGTCGGCGGGCGACAGGTTGCCCAGGTGCTGGTACACCCAATACGAGGCCAGCCCGGAAACCAGCCTCCCGTGCCACCAGGAGGTCTGTTCCATCTCGCGCTTCCAACTGAGCGACGCGTTCCAGTCGTCGCGGATATCGTGGTCGTCGAAGATCATCGCTGTGGGCACCGTCGACAGCAGCCACCGGTTCGCCGGGTCGGACCAGGCCAGGCCGTAGAGGTGCGCGTACTCCTCGAAGTCGGCCAGCTCCTCGCCAGGCGGCTCGGTGAGGTCTCGCCGGGCGCGGATGAACTCCTGCATCTGCTCGCTCGTGGTGTCGGCGTAGACCTGGTCGCCCAGGAAGAGCACGAGGTCGGGCCAGGAGAATTGGCCGGGCAGCGCGGCCATCTGCAGCGCGTAGCTGCGAAGGGCATCCACACCGTGGCTGCGATTGCCTTTCTCGTCGTGCGGCACGCTGGTGCGGCAGGAGCCGAATGCCAGCTTCAGGGGCGCGCCTGGCGTGAGCGTGCTGATGACGGATGCAGGAAAACGTGACGGCAACGGCGGCCAGACCTGCACGCCGTCGATGTCGACCGCATATGGAGAGGTTGTGCCCGGTGCCAGGTCGTCGACCTGCACCAGAGCGTAGTGATGCCCGTGCACGGCGAAGGTTCGCGCCGACCACATCCTGGCATCGGCCCGCACCGTGACCTGCCCGGCCCGCGCGGTCTCGACCCACACACTGGCGGAGTCGGTATCGACGTAGCGCAGCATCGGACCGAGGATCAGCGCCGAGGTCGTCATGGCAGAGGCGTAAATCGCCGAGTGTAGCTCTCGGCCAGAGCGGTGAAGAAGGCCGATCGCGCCGGGTAGTAGTCCGCGAACGCGGGCGCGGTGCGGGGCCCTGCAGCCGCCTGCACAGCCGTACCCCGCACAGCCGCAGCGAAGAGGTCCAGGTAGTACTCCCAGCCCGGCCCGATCTCACCCAAGCTGTCCACCCCACTGAGATGGTGGATCAGGCTCAGGCGGGTCGACCCGGCCTTCTCGGCGAGGACCAGTTCCAGCCGCCAGTCACCCTGGTCCTCGAGCATCGACAGGGCCAGGCGGGTGGGCCGCTCGCACGCATCGACGCGCATCGGTAACCACGGTTCGCCGTCTTCGAAGCGCATCTGCACGCGGATGGTGTGGCCTGCGGCACCCTTCCCCTCCCAGGGGCCGTACCACTCCGTCGTTCGGGCGGGGTCGGTCAGGGTCGCCCAGACGCCATCGATGTCGACCGCGAAGCTGCGGCTCAAGACGAGATCCGGGCCGCTGTCCCCGCGCACCAAACGCGGATCGTCCGGGCCCGCCTGCGCCCTGTCCACGTCGTCGGTTGTCATGTCGTCAGGCCTTCCTCATTCAGTCGGCGAGGATCAGGTACAGCGCGCGGCGCACCTCATCGAGCTTCTCGGTGGCGGCGGCACGCTGGGTGTCGGTCGCCGAGGAGCGGAACTGGTGCACAACACCGAAGAGCTTGCCGACGCTCTCGTGGAAGGCGGCGTCGGAATCCGACTGCCCGGGGGTGGCCTCCCACGCCTTCTTGAGGTCGTCGGCGTGTTCGGCCAGGTAGGCCCGGCCGGCTTCAGTGAGCTCATAGTCCGTGCGGCGCTCGGTGCCCGTCGGTGAGATGAGCTCCTCGTCGACGAGCTGCTGGAGGGTCGGGTAGATGGAGCCTGGGCTGGGGCGCCAGGCGCCGCCGGTCTTCTCCTCGATGGCCCTGATGAGCCCGTAGCCGTTGGAGGGACCGTCGGCCAGCAGCGAGAGGATCGCGGAGCGGACGTCGCCCTTGTTGGCGCGACGTGAGCCACGGGGACCGCCGGGGCCGAATCCCGGGCCGAAACCGCCGAAGCCGGGCCCGCCGGGCCCGAATCCCCGGCCGAAACCACGACCGTGGCCCTGGGGCGAGTCGTGGTGGGCGCGGCTCATCCCCGGGCCGCAATCAGGGGCACCGAACTCGGGGCTGCCGGACTCCGGCTGGTGGTTGTGGTGAAAGCGCTTCATGATCGTTTTCATCCTTTCGCGAGGTCGTGCTTCGCGGGTGTCGCGAGCACGCGTCGCGGAACTTCCACGACACTCAACGATATATCGCTGAGTGTCGCGGAGTCAAGGAACTCAGCGGATCAACGGTCGCGCCTGTCGTCGCGCCGGTCATCCCGACGATCGCCGCGGCGGCGTACTCCGTGGGCGACGACGGCCGCCGTTCCCACTGTGGCTGCGGTGCGGGCCACGGGTGCCCCGATCACCCCTGGGCGACCGACCCGTCTGCGTGCGAGTGGCATGTCAGGCTCCTTCCGTGTCATCGGCTTCAATGGCGGCGAGCAGAGCCTGCACCGGAATGCGCCCGCTGGCCACCAGCTGACCGCCGGCGTGACGCACCGACGCGCCGAACGGGGCGGCCCAGAGGTTCTCCCAAACCAGGAGCGCCGCGGTGCTGCCTGGCTCAATGGCCTCGGCCGCGGAGATCACGTCCTCCTCGCTGAGGAGGGTGGCCAGTTCTGTTTCGAAGGCGCGGAGTTCACCGAGTTGGCCGTCCTCGAGATCCGAGAGTTCAGCGATTTCCAGTGCGCCGTCCGCGTCCTTCGTCAGGATCAGCAGGTCCAGGATCTTCACCAGGCCCCGGTCCACGAGCGACGTGATCTCCGGCGCAATCGACCCGTTGAAGGTGCTGCCCGGAAACTCCACGACGATCCAGTCCACCGGCCCGAGTTCATCGATGGTGTCAGTCATAACCCACTCCATTTCGCTTGGATGATGCGAACGATGAGCACAGCCGGGCAAGGAACCGGTGTGCGCCGTCGTCTCCGGCTGCCGGAGGTGTCAGTGTCCAGCCCTCCGGCAGCG
Source organism: Cryobacterium sp. TMN-39-2 (assembly GCF_004402745.1). Lineage (NCBI taxonomy): Bacteria > Bacillati > Actinomycetota > Actinomycetes > Micrococcales > Microbacteriaceae > Cryobacterium > Cryobacterium sp. TMN-39-2. The sequence goes on along the minus strand of NZ_SOFX01000011.1, from coordinate 171,640 downwards.
CTCGCGTCACCCGCGATGGGTGAAGGTGGGTCAGAGGGTGGGCAGCACCTGCTCGCGCACCTTGCGGCGCAGCACCTTGCCGAGCATCGTGCGCGGGGTGTCGGTGATCTGCACGATCCGGCGGGGAATCTTGTATGCGGCCAGGTGCTCCCGGCAGTGGTCCTGCAGGGCCTTTTCGTCCAGCGTCGCGCCGGGTTCGAGCTCGACCGCGGCGACGACCATTTCACCGCCACGTTCCAGCGGCTTGCCGAACACGGCGGCATCCGTCACCGACGCGTGCAAACGCAGTACAGTCTCTACCTCGGTGGGCGCCACGTTGAAGCCGCCGGTGATGATCAGGTCCTTGGCCCGGTCGACGATGGTGGAGAACCCGTCTTCGTCCACGGTCACGATGTCCCCGGTCCGCAGCCAGCCGTCCGGCGTCAGGGTCTTGGCGGTCTCCTCAGGGTTGTTCCAGTAGCCCTTGAACACCTGCGGACCCTTGAGCAGCAACTCTCCGGGCTGGCCCTGCTCCACCTCAACGGTCGGGTCATCGGGGTCGGTGACCTTCATCAGGGTCGAGGAGAACGGGATGCCGACAGTACCGGGGCGGCGGGTCGGGTGGAACGGGTTGCCCATCGCCACCGGCGATGCCTCGGTCATGCCGAAGCCCTCCACCAGCAGTCCGCCCGACACCGATTCCCACAGCTCCACGACATGGTCGGGCAGGTTCATCGCTCCCGAGATGCAGAAGCGGCAGGAGCGCAGCGAGATGCCACGTTCCTTCGCGGCGAGCGCGGTGCGCTCGTAGATCGGCGGCACCGCGCAGTACACAGTTGCGGGGGTCTTCTTCATGGTGTCGAGCACGGTCTTCGGATCGAACTTTGGGAACAACACGATCAGGGCCTGCTTGTGGATGCCGTAGGTCAGATACAACGTGAGGCCGAACGAGTGGAACATCGGCAGGATCGCGTAGAAGACCTCCTTGCGGTACTCGGCGCCGTGCATCCAGGCCTCGCCCTGCAGCGCGTTGCAGTGCAGGTTGTAGTGGGTCAGCATCGCACCCTTGGGGCGACCGGTGGTGCCGGAGGTGTACTGGATGGCCGCCAGGTCGTGCAGCGCCGGACGGGGGTGGGTCGGGTCGATGCGGCCGTGGCTGAACAGGTCCTTCCACGGGGTCGTACCGGCCGCCGAGCCCGTGAGAGCCGCCCGGGACTCGCGCAGACTCTTCACGGGAAGGTAGAGGGCCAGCCGTTTCACGGTGGGGAAAGCCTGCAGCAGGTTGACCGAGACGATGTGATCGATCTCGATGTCGGCCGGGAACGCGCGCACTGTCGGGGCGACCTTGTCCCAGGCGATCACGATGCGGGCCTGGTGGTCTTCGAATTGGTGCCGCAGCTCCGGTGACGTATAGAGCGGGTTGTGTTCCACGACCACGCCGCCCAGGCGCAGGACGGCGTAGAACGCCACGACGTGCTGCGGGCAGTTCGGCAGGATCAGCGCGACCCTGTCGCCGGCCCGCACCCCGAGCAGGCGCAGACCCTCGGCAGCCTTGTCGATCTGGGCGCCGAGTTCCGCGTAACTGGTGCGGCGTCCGAAGAACTCGAGCGCCGGATGGTCGCCGGCCTCCGCGACCGCGTGCTCGAGCATCTCCACGAGCGAGGTGGTGGGGTAATCGATCTCGGCGGGCACGCCCGGCTGATAGTGCTTAACCCAGGGCTGTTGCTCAGTAGTGGCCATGCAGACATCCTCCCGCGATCCGCTTCAGAGGTGTGGGCACAACACGGCCCAAGGCTGAGCACGTCCGTGCAGACCCGACAGATATTCCGGCGCCAGCGGTTGACCGCCGCCCTCACCCGGTGGCACGGTGTGAGCGAGCAGCGGCGCGGTCAGTGACAGCGGACCCGTCGAGACATCGAAGGAGACACCATGCCCACAGTCAGGTCGCGCGATGGCACCACGATCGCCTTCGACAGTCTCGGTACCGGGCCCGCCCTCATCCTGGTGGACGGCGCCACCTGCTACCGCGACGCCGGGCCGATGCGCCCTCTGGCCGCCCTGATGGCCGACAGCTTCACCGTGTACGTCTACGACCGACGCGGCCGCGGCGCCAGCGGCGACACCTTGCCGTTCTCGGTCGACCGGGAGATCGACGACATCGCCGCTTTGATCCGGTCGGCCGGCGGTCACGCGGCCCTCTTCGGCATGTCCAGTGGCGGCGCCCTGGCCCTCGCGACCGCCGCCCAGCTCGGTGCGGCGGTCAGCGAGCTGGCCGTCTACGAGGTGCCGGTGAGCATCGACCTGGACCCCGTCGTCACCACCTACTCCCGGAAGCTCGCCGCCGCGCTGGCCGCCGGGCGCCGCGGAGACGCCATGGCCCTCTTCCTGGCCCGGGTGGGCATGCCCGCCGAGCAGATCGAGGGGATGCGGCAGACGCCGATGTGGGCCGGGTTCGAGGCGATCGCCCCGACGCTCGCCTACGACGATGCTGTTCTCGGCGACGGCCTACTCCCCTACGACCGGATCGAAGCCGTCCAGGTCCCCGCGGTGGTGCTCAGCGGCGAATTCGCACCGGAGTTCATCCGCGAATCGGCCAGGGCCCTCGCCACCGCCCTGCCGAACGGCAGGCACGTGGAACTCCCCGGCCAATCCCACGACGTGGACATCGCCGTTCTCGCCGCCGCGCTGCACGAGAGCCTGGACTCTCAAGCCAGGCGGACCGTCAATGAGCCCGAAATGCCGTCGACGACATGATCACACGGCACGGATTTCTCGCTCCCGAACGGGGTGAGCACTTCGACCGGCTACCGTAGTACTATGACGCCTCCTGATTCAACTGCACCGACCGAGGCAGCCACTGCCCGCCCGACCATCACGTTCTCCGAGCTTGGGCTCAGTGACTCCGTACTCAAAGCCCTCAAAGACGTAGGCTACGAGACTCCGTCGGCCATCCAGGCTGCCACCATTCCCCCGCTCCTCGACGGCCGCGACGTCGTCGGACTCGCCCAGACCGGCACCGGCAAGACGGCAGCCTTCGCGTTGCCGATCCTCTCCCGCCTCGACATGTCCCAGAAGAGCCCGCAGGCCCTGGTGCTCGCCCCCACCCGCGAACTCGCCCTGCAGGTCTGTGAGGCCTTCGAGAAGTACGCCGCCCACATGAAGGGCGTGCACGTGCTGCCCGTCTACGGCGGACAGGGTTACGGCATCCAGCTGTCGGCGCTGCGCCGGGGCGTTCATGTTGTCGTCGGTACTCCCGGCCGCATCATGGACCACCTCGAAAAGGGCACCCTCGACCTCACCCAGCTCAAGTACCTGGTGCTCGACGAGGCCGACGAGATGCTCAAGATGGGCTTCGCCGAAGACGTCGAGACGATCCTCGCCGACACCCCGGACGACAAGCAGGTGGCCCTGTTCTCCGCCACCATGCCCGCGCAGATCCGTCGCATCTCCAAGCAGTACCTCAATGACCCCGAAGAGATCACGGTCAAGAACAAGACCACGACCTCGGTCAACACCACCCAGCGTTACCTGCTGGTCTCCTACCCGCAGAAGGTGGACGCGCTCACCCGCATCCTCGAGGTGGAGAACTTCGAGGGCATGATCGTCTTCACCCGCACCAAGAACGAGACCGAGACACTCGCCGAGAAGCTGCGTGCACGCGGCTACTCCGCCACCGCCATCAACGGCGACGTGCCCCAGGTGCAGCGTGAGCGCACCGTGGAGCAGCTCAAGAGCGGCAAGCTGGACATCCTCGTCGCCACGGATGTCGCCGCCCGCGGCCTCGACGTGGAGCGCATCAGCCACGTCATCAACTACGACATCCCGATCGACACCGAGTCGTACGTGCACCGCATCGGCCGCACCGGCCGCGCCGGCCGCAGCGGCGCCGCGATCAGCTTCGTCACCCCTCGTGAGCGTCACCTACTCAACGCCATCGAGCGGGCCACCCGCCAGCCGCTCACCCAGATGCAGCTGCCCAGCGTCGAAGACGTCAACGTCACCAGGCTCGCCCGGTTCGACGACGCGATCACCGCTGCGCTGGAGGAGACCGCTCGCATCGCCGCGTTCCGCGACATCGTGGGCCACTACGTGGAGCACCACGACGTGCCCGAGGCCGACGTCGCCGCCGCACTCGCCGTGGTCGCCCAGGGAGAGACCCCGCTGCTGCTCAACGCCGACGACGTGCGTGCTGCGGCGCGCTTCGACCGGGAGCGCACCGAGCACCGCGACCGCGACCGGCCCGCACGCAACGACCGTCGGGACGACCGGGGCAGCCGCGATGACCGCGGCAGCCGGGATGACCGCCCGCTGCGCAGCGAACGCCCCGAACGCCGCTCACGCGACAGCAGCCGGGCCATGGCCTCGTACCGCATCGAGGTTGGCAAGCGTCACAAGGTGGAACCACGCCAGATCGTCGGCGCTCTCGCCAACGAGGGTGGCCTGAGCCGGGAAGACTTCGGCGCGATCCAGATCCTGCCCGAGTACTCCCTGGTGGACCTGCCCGCCGACCTGACCAGCGATGTGCTGGGCCGCCTCTCGGCGACCCGCATCAGCGGCAAGCTCATCGAGATCCACGCCGACAACGGCGCCTCGGCCGGCCGCAACGACCGGCCGCAGCAGGGCGACCGCTCCGAGCGCCCGCCGCGCCGCTACTAGGTCACACCAGCTCACACACGGGCGGGGATTCTCCCGACACCCCTCATCCGCTCGCCGGATTGACGGTGTGTCGCGAGAATCCCCGCCTTTCGCCGTAGCCGCCCTATCATCAACCCATGACGAGGGCTGCGACGGATGGTGACGCCGGGCTGGCCGCACGGCTGCGGCAACATTTGGGCCCCAGGCATCCGGTGGCCGCCGTCGCCCAGGTCTCGCCCGGCGGAGTGGTGCTGGCGAGCGTGGGCGCCGGGCTCGACGCCGACTTCGAAATCGGCTCCATCTCGAAGGGCCTCACCGGTCTGCTCTACCGTCAGGCCTGTGAACTCGGCGAGATCGGCGCAGAGTCCACTCTGGGTGATCTGCTCCCACTGCCGCAGGGCCCGGCCGGGCCTCTCCGGCTCGCGGCCGTGAGCAGGCACGAGTCTGGACTACCCCGCCTGCCGCGCTCGGCGCAGCCGCTACGTCGCGCCCTGCGGTTCCTGCGCACCGGGGAGAACCCCTACGGCGAAGATCTCACCGAACTGCTGACACAGGCGCGCACCGTGCGGCTCTCCTCCACGCGCCGGCGCTACTCCAATTTCGGCTTCGAACTGCTTGGCCATGCCGTCGCCCGCAGCGCGGGCCTCGACTACGCAACCCTGCTGCGGGAGCGACTGACCGAGCCGCTGGGTCTCACGTCGATGTACGCACCCGCGACACCGGCCGAGCTGCGACCCAGCGCGCTGCAGGGCACAAGCCGGTCGGGCCGCCCGCGGCCGGCCTGGACTGGAGAGGCGGTGGCACCGGCCGGCGGCATCCGTTCGTCGATCACCGATCTCGCCCGGCTCACCCAGGCGTTGCTGGAGGGATCCGCGCCCGGGATCTCAGCTCTCGATCCGGTGGCGCCGATCGCCCGCCGTGGGGTGAACATCGGGGCGGCCTGGATCACCCTGTCGGTCAGGGGCCGATCGATCACCTGGCACGACGGCGCCACAGGCGGCTTCCGTTCCTGGCTCGGCCTGGACCGCGCCGCCGGCACGGGGGTGGTTGTGCTCACCGCCACCTCACGCTCGGTCGACCGCCACGGCTTCGCGCTGCTGACGGAGCTCACCGACGCGCACTCTTAGCGGGTTAGTGAGCAATGCTTTAGTCTGGAAGGTGCACGGGGAGCACCAAGCGAACCCCCTGTCATGGAGCCTTCCTTGAATATCACTCCCCTGACCTGGATCATCACCATCGGCGTGACGATCGCGTTCTTCGCCTACGAGTTCTTCGCGCACGTGCGGAAGCCGCACGAGCCCACGGTGGGCGAGTCCGCCCGCTGGTCGGCCTTCTACATCGGCCTTGCCCTGCTGTTCGGGGTCGGCATCGGCGTGGTGTCCGGATGGCGGTACGGCGGCGAGTACTTCGCGGGCTACCTCACCGAGAAGGCGCTGTCGATCGACAACCTCTTCGTGTTCCTCATCGTGATGGCCGCGTTCTCGGTGCCCAAGGCGTACCAGCAGAAGGTGCTGATGTTCGGCATCATCATCGCCCTGATCATGCGTGGCGGGTTCATCGCCGTGGGCGCGGCCCTGATCGAGAACTTCTCCTGGGTGTTCTATCTCTTCGGTGCGCTGCTGTTCGTGCTGGCATACATGCAGGTGCGCGGCCACGACAGCAATCCGGCCGACAACCTCTTTGTGCGGCTGGCCCGCCGGGTTCTGCCGGTCACCGAGGAGTACGACCGCGACAAGCTCACCACCAAGATCAACGGCAAACGCTACGTCACCCCGATGCTGCTCACCATCATCGCGATCGGCTTCATCGACCTGGTCTTCGCGATCGACTCGATCCCCGCGATCTACGGGCTCACCTCGGAGGCCTACATCGTCTTCACCGCCAACGCCTTCGCGCTGATGGGCCTGCGCCAACTGTTCTTCCTCATCGGCGGACTGCTCGAGCGCCTGGTCTACCTGTCCCAGGGCCTGGCCGTGATCCTCGCCTTCATCGGCCTCAAGCTCGTCTTCCACGCCCTGCACGTCAACGAGGTGCCGTTCATCAACGGCGGCGAGCCGGTGCTGTGGGTGCCCGAGATCCCGATCTGGTTCTCGCTGGTCTTCATCGCCGCCACGGTCACCGTCGCGACCGTCGCGAGCCTGGCCAAGACCCGAGGGGACGCCGCCAAGGCCGATCGTGGCCGGGTCGACGGCGAGCCGATCGCCAAGGCCGAGGACTCGCACTAGCCGAGCATGATCGCGTCGAGGTTGTCCACGCTCTCGCCGGTACTGCGTCGGCCTCGACGCACAGCCAGACCCGAAGATCATGCAGGCCACGAGCAGCATCGCCGCCCTGGCCCGGGAGCGCCTCACCGGGTCGACCCGGCCGGATCGAGGTATCCGAGCACGGTCACGCCGTCGGCGCGATAGATCGGCACCCGCCCATCAGCGCCCGAGGATTCGACAGCATCGGCGGTGGCGCCGAGGAGGACGAGCTTCGCCGCGCGAAGATCGCTGCGGAAGGCGTACCCGGTCTCGCCGTTTCTGCACCCCTTGTGGCCGAGCGCGCCCGCTCTAGCGGGCGCGGTGGGCCACACGTGGTGCACCGAGCACCACCTGGCGCCGAGGAGCAGCACCGAGCGCCCGGACACAAGCGCGCCGGTTACCGGCCGGGAAGTACGATCCGATCGTGATCCCACGGGTCGGCCCAGCCGAGTTCGTCGAACATGCGCGAGAGCACGATCGCGGTGAAACCCCAGACGAGCCGGTCACCCACGGTGAACGCCGGCGCCCGATAGACGGCGTCGCCCACGGTGTGCTCGGTGTTCGCCCGGTTGGCCGGGTCGAGCAGATCCGCCACGGGCACCCTGAAGACATCCACGGTTTCGGCATGGTCCATCGCGGCCACCTGGGAGGGTCGGGTCCACCAGGCCGGCACCGGGGTGACGAGATGGTTGCTCACCGGCACCGGCATTGCTGGCAGCGTGCCGAGGGGTTCGAGGCCGGCTGCGTCCAACCCGGTCTCCTCGACGGCTTCCCGCAGCGCCGCCGCGATCGGGCCCGCATCGGATGCTTCGAGCCGGCCGCCCGGGAAGGCGATCTGACCCGGGTGACTGCCCAGGGTGGAGGCACGGCGCAGCAACAGCACGTCGAGATCCCTCGGAACCCGGTCTGTGCCGGCGGGCGCCTGCGCCGGCACCGCATCCAGCACACCGAACAGCACGAGAACCGCGGCCCGGCGAGCGCTGCCCAGATCGGGGAGGTCGCGGCTTCGGCCGGTCCCCCAGTCCAGCCCGCGCTCGCAAAGCGCCGCGAGTTCGGCGCGCGGGTCGTTCGAGATGACGAGCATGCTTCCACCATACGCAGCCCGGTCGGCACCGGGGCTTCGGCCCTAACCCAGCAGGCCGAGGGTGACCGCGCGGCGCACGGCACCCATGCGGGAGGTCACATCAAGCTTCGTGAAGATGTTGGACACATGCCGTTTCACGGTCCCCTCGGCCAGCGAGAGCTGCAACCCGACCTCCCGGTTCGAATAGGCCAGGGCCACCATGCGCAGCACCTCGAGCTCCCGCGACGTGAGGATCAGCGCTGCGGATTCGGTCGTGGGGTCAGCCACCGGACGCGCCGCCTGCACCGTCCTCACGACGGAGAGGAGATCACGTGACGCAACGGTCTTCTGGAGGTATCTGGCTGCCCCGGCCGCCTTCAGCTGTGCCTCGAGGATCCGGTCCGCATGCATTGTCAGGATAACGATGGCCGTGCCCGGGTGCATCCGGGTCACCCAGCGCACCGTCGTTTCGGCCGGCGCACCGGGGATCTCCACGTCCAGCAGCAGCACATCGGGGCGCAGCGTCGCGACCAGCTCTGTCGCATCCGCACTCGTCGCTCCCTCTCCCACTACGTTGAGCGCCCCATCCCTGGCGAGGATGCTGTGCAGGCCCTCGCGGAACAAACCGTGGTCGTCGATGATGACGACGGTCCGTGGCGCGGTCACGCTCTTTCCTCGACGATGGGCAGGTCCAGGGTCACCACGGTTCCCGAGCCGACCGTGGTGACAATCACGAGCTCGGCGCCGATGGCCTCCGCTCGTTCGCGCGCGCCGATGAGCCCGAGAGCTCCCGGGCGCACGTTCGCGCGCACGAATCCGATGCCGTCGTCCCGCACGGAGACGGTCACCGACGTGGGCGTCCAGGCCAGGTCGATGCGAATGGAGGATGCCCTGGCATGGCGTCGAGCATTGTGCACGAGTTCCCGAACCACAATGAAGGCCTCCTCCTGCACACCCGTGGTCAGTCGTCGCGGGCTCCCGGCGTTGGAGACGATGACCGGTGCCACTCCGTCGGCGGCGTCGTCCGCGTAGTCGATGAGGGCCTCGTGCAGCTGTTTCGATCCCACCTGGTAGCGCAGTTCGGTCGCGATGGCCTGCGTTTCGTGCAACGCCAGCTGCAGGGCCTCCAGCGCGGCACGGATGTCCGCCGAACCGTCGTCGTCACGCTCGGTGTCCGCGAAGCCGGAAAGTTGCAGGCGCTGGTGGGCGACGGCGATGCCGTGGGCGACCCTGTCATGCAGGTCCCTGGAAATGCGAAGCCTCTCTTCGGTGTGGGCTCCGGACAGGCGCCCGAGGAGAACGTTGACATAGCTGGTGGCGGCGGGCACGACATTTTCCATGATGGCGTGGTGCAGGCTCAGCGCCACGGCGGCGGTCTCCCATCGGCCGGGCAACACCTCGGTGATGACCGTCAGCGACACGTCGAAGAGCACATTCGCGGCGGCAAGGCTCTCCGCCGGGTGAATGTGCTGGTCGGCCCGGCGTCGTCCGATGTCGGCGCCCGCGGTCGCGGTGATCACCGGCCCTCGGCCGGGCGAGCGGCCGGGCACGTCGGCGGCCGCCAGGCTGCTGAAAACGCGCACCAGAATGCCCTCGACCTGCACCATCAGTTCGTCGCCCACCGTGCGGTCCGAGACCAAGGGACTGGCCTGGCTGGAGAGCTTGGCCTTCAGCTCCTCGACCACCCGCATCAGGACGGTGCTGAATCCGGCGTCCGACGGTCCGGGTGGTTGTGTTGCAGCGGGCACAGTCGTCCATTTCGTTCGGTAGGTCCCCAGCCTCCCACGCGCCGCTACCGGCGCAGGAGCCAGTCGGCCCCTGCGCACACAACGCCCCCCCGCGTTGCCCGGCAGTTCCCCCACTGTCGACGGTACGGCGCGGACGGGCCACCAACAATGTGTCGAAGGACACATACCCGGGATCGACGTTGACAGTGCCGCCATCGGGGGCAACTGTGGTGCAGAGCCACCCCCGCACCCCGGCACCCCGCACCTCGGCACCGTCGCCCAGACCCGGAGGTCACCCGCTCATGAGATTCCCACCGATCGCCGAATACGCGTTCCTCTCCGACTGCGAAGTAAGCACCCTGATCGCCCCGAACGGTGCCGTGGAGTGGTTGTGCCTGCCCCGGCCGGACAGCCCGAGCGTCTTCGGCGCGCTGCTCGACCGCACCGCCGGCCTGTTCAACTTCTCTCCCACCAACACCGCGGTGCCCGAACAAAGACGCTATCTTCCCGGCACGACGGTGCTGGAGACCACCTGGCACACACCCACCGGCTGGATGACGGTCAAGGACGTGTTGGTGATGGGTCCGCTGGCCGAGCACCGCCGCGAGGGCTTCCGTCGCTCCCCCGGAGACTCCATTGCCCAGCGCACCCTCTTGCGCATCGCCACCTGTTTCGACGGCCGTGTAGAACTCCAGGTGAACTGTTTCCCCCTGTTCGACTACGCCAGGCAGCAGGGCGTCTGGAATTTCGACGGTCCTGGCTACACCAGGGCGAAGGTCGTCAACGGGGACATCTCGCTCGTCCTCAGCGGCAGTGTGCCCCTCGGGGTGGTCGGCGGACGGTGCACCGGACGCACCACCCTGGAGACGGGTGAATCCGCGTTCGTGGCCCTGAGCTGGGACGACACGGTTCCGCACGACCTCGCCGAGGCTAACCGCCAGCTTGAGCAGACCGAGAAGTATTGGCGCAACTGGATGAGCATGGCCACCTTCCCCGATCACCGGTTCCGCCCCTACATCGAGCGCAGCGCCCTGGCCCTCAAAGGCCTCAGCTACGCGCCGACCGGGGCGATCATGGCCGCCGCCACCACGTCGCTGCCCGAGACGCCGGGCGGTGAACGCAACTGGGAGTACCGGTACAGCTGGATCCGGGACACCGCTTTCATGCTGCGCGCGCTGCACGGCCTCGGCTTCAACGGAGAGGCCTATGACTACTTCGCGTTCATCATGGATGCCGTCGTGGCCGGCAAACCGAAGGGGCCGTGGGACCTGCAGATCATGTACGGCATCGGCGGCGAACTGGACCTCTCCGAGCAGACCCTCGATCACCTGTCCGGGTACCGCGGATCCCGGCCCGTGCGCATCGGCAACGGTGCCTTCAACCAGCACCAGCACGACGTCTGGGGCATGCTGCTCGACTCGGTCGAGGAACATCTGCGCGGCGGCGGCCAGATCGCACCCGTGGTCTGGGAGCGGTTGGCCGACCTGGTCGACACCGCCATCAGGCGAAGCGCCGAACCCGACCAGGGCATCTGGGAGATGCGCGGCGCACCGCAGCACTTCGTGGCGTCAAAGGTGATGTGCTGGGTCGCCGCCGACCGTGGGGCGCGCATCGCCGAGAGCCGCGGGGATGCCGGTCGCGTCGAGAAATGGCGCCTCGCCGCCAAACGGCTGAAGGCCGAGATCTGCGAACGCGGGGTGAGCGAACGCGGGGTGTTCACGCAGCACTACGACAGCACCGATCTGGATGCGTCGCTGCTGTTGCTGCCGATCATGGGGTTCCTGCCACCCGACGATGAACGCGTGCGCGCGACAGTGCTCGCGATCGCCGACGAACTCACCGAGAACGGGCTGGTGCTGCGCTACAGGGTCGCCAGCACCGACGACGGTCTCAGCGGTGATGAGGGCACCTTCAGCATCTGCTCGTTCTGGCTGGTGTCGGCGCTGGTGATGATCGGCGAGCACGACGCCGCGGAAGCGTTGTTCGAGAAGCTGCTCTCCTTTGCCGGACCGATGCTGCTCTACGCCGAAGAAATCGACGCCACCACCGGGCAACACCTGGGCAACTTCCCGCAGGCCTTCACCCACCTGTCCCTGATCGATGCCGCCACCCGGCTGATCAAGGCCGAGCGGCGGACGGACGAGGCGACGAACGGCCTCGGCTAGGAGCGATTCAGCGTGAGGGCTCGGCGTACCTCGTCGATCACCCCGGGCAAAGGGTGCACCAGGGCCTGTCCGATTCGGCGAAGCCGACCTACGCTTCGGTCATGGCCGATGACGGGACCGAGGCTGAGCTGATCGCTCTCGCCGCAGCGTGGGCGGAGGCCATAGTGGCCAACGACGCCGCCCGCATCGCCGCCTTCGTGACGGAGGATTGGGTGCTGGTCTCGGAGTCCGGTGTCTCCCCCGGGCACGAGTTCCTCGCCATGGTCGGGTCCGCGGAGCTGACCCATTCGGCCATGACGGCCGTCGGTGAAACCCGGGTCCGGGTCTGGGGCGACACCGCCGTGCTCACGGCCCGCATCACCAATACCGCGCACTACCGGGGCCGCCGGTTCGACGCCGACGAGTGGACCACCGATGTGTTCGTTCGCCGGGACGGCCGCTGGCGATGCGCGGTCAGCCACTACAGCCGCGCCGGATGACCGGGCGCTCGGCCCGACCTCATCACTAAGGGGTGATGTCGCCGCCACCTCCGCCGGGCTACTTTCACCCGAGAGACCCAGGAGGCCCCCGTGACGAATCCCGACCGCCATGCCCGCTCGATGTTGCCAATTCCCGACCGCCCTGCACCCGGACTCACCACCTACGACGCGAAGGACCCTGACACGCAATACCCGCCGATCGAGCCGTTGCGGCCACCGGCGGGCGCACCGAACGTGCTCGTCATCCTGATCGACGATGCCGGTTATGGCGCGTCGAGCGTCTTCGGCGGCCCCTGCGCCACACCCAACGCCGAGAAACTCGCCGCGAACGGGCTCATCTACAACCGATTCCACACCACGGCACTGTGCGCACCCACCCGGCAGGCGCTGCTGACCGGACGCAACCACCACTCGGTGGGGATGGGCAGCATCACCGAGACGGCCACCTCGGCGCCGGGCAACAGCTCGTTGCGGCCGAACACCAAGGCGCCGCTGGCGATGACCCTCAAATTGAACGGTTACTCCACCGCCCAGTTCGGCAAGTGCCACGAGGTGCCCGTGTGGCAGTCCTCACCGATGGGCCCGTTCGATGCCTGGCCGTCGGCCGGTGGCGGATTCGAGACCTTCTACGGCTTCATCGGCGGTGAGAACAATCAGTGGGATCCCGCGCTCTACAACGGCACGACCCCGGTGGAACCTCCGGCGACCCCTGAGGAGGGTTACCACCTCACCGAAGACCTGGCCGATCACGCCAGCAACTGGATCCGTTCGCAGAAGGCCCTGATGCCCGACAAACCGTTCTTCGTGTACTTCGCGCCCGGCGCCACCCACGCGCCCCACCACGTGCCCAAGGAATGGGCGGACAAGTACGCCGGGAGATTCGCCGACGGCTGGGATGTGCAGCGCGAACGCACCTTCGCCAAGCAGAAGGAACTCGGAGTGATCCCCGCCGACGCGCTCCTCACCCCACGGCACGCTGAGATTCCCGCCTGGGACGACATGCCCGCCGAGCTCAAGCCCGCGCTTGAGCGGGAAATGGAGGTCTACGCCGGGTTCATGGAACACACCGATCACCACGTCGGCCGGGTGATCGATACCGTCGCCGAGCTCGGCATCCTCGACGACACCATCATCTACTACATCATCGGTGACAACGGAGCATCCGCGGAGGGCACGGTCAACGGGGCCTTCAACGAGATGGCGAACTTCAACGGGATGGCGGCGCTCGAGACGCCGGAATTCATGGCCGCCAAAATCGACGAGTTCGGCAGCCCCAGCTCCTACAACCACTATGCGGTGGGATGGGCGTGGGCGATGGACACCCCCTTCCAGTGGACCAAGCAGGTTGCCTCGCACTGGGGCGGCACCCGCAACGGCACGATCGTGCACTGGCCCACCGGGATCGCCGAGAAGGGCGGGCTGCGCGAGCAGTTCACCCACTGCATCGACATCGCCCCGACAATTCTCGAGGCCGCCGGCCTGCCCGAGCCGACGATGGTCAACGGCGTGCAGCAGTCACCCATGGAAGGTGTCAGCATGCTGTACACCTTCGACGAGCCGGCCGCCGCGGAACGTCACGACCTGCAGTACTTCGAGATGTTCGGCAACCGTGGCCTGTACTACAAGGGCTGGAGCGCGGTCACCAAGCACCGCACCCCCTGGATCATGATCGGCGGCGAGATTCCCGCCTTCGACGACGATGTCTGGGAGCTCTACGACGGCCACACCGATTACAGCCAGGCCCGGAACCTGGCCGCCGAGAATCCGGAGCTACTCGCCAAACTGCAGAGGCTCTGGCTGATCGAGGCCACCAAGTACAACGTGCTGCCGATCGACGACCGCGGCGTTGAACGGGCCACCCCGGAGGTGGCCGGCCGGCCGACCCTGATCAGGGGGAACAGCCAACTCCTGTTCGCCGGCATGGGCCGGTTGTCGGAGAACAGCGTGGTCAGCATCAAGAACAAGTCGTTCTCGGTGACGGCCGAACTGGTCATAGCCGAGGGCGGGGCGGATGGCGTGATCATCGCCCAGGGCGGCCGGTTCGGGGGTTGGAGCCTCTACGCCCAGGCCGGCCGAGCCACGTTCGTGTACAACGTCCTCGGCATCCAGGAGTTCAAGACCGAGGCCGAGCTGCCGATCCCCGCGGGACAGTGCCAGGTGCGGATGGAGTTCGCCTACGACGGCGGTGGGCTCGGCAAGGGCGGCGACGTGACGCTCTACTACGACGGCAAGCCCGTGGGCACCGGCCGGGTGGGCGCCACCCAGGCGATGATCTTCTCCGCCGACGAGACCACCGATGTGGGCTACGAATCCGGCACCCCCGTCACGGCCGACTACACCACAGCGAGCAGCCGGTTCAGCGGTCGGATCAACTGGGTGCAGATCGACCTGGGCGACGACAACAACGACCACTTCATCGACCCGGAGGAGCGGTTCCGCATCATCATGGCCCGGCAGTGAACGGGCCGCTGCGCCGGGGAACGCCGCCTCGACCTTCCAGCAGGTCGTCACCGCACCTGCTGTGGTCTACCGCGCCCGCTATAGCGGGCGCGGCGCGCCGTGAGGGGTGCAGCGAGCGCCATCCGGGAGCTCACTGATCTGACCTCTGCGGTGCAGACTATGGGAATGACCCCACGCAGTGAGCGAACCCTCATCGTGCTCCGGCACGCCAAGTCCGACTGGTCGGGCGGCGAGGCCGACATCGACCGCACCCTCAACCCCCGCGGGCAGAGCCAGGCGCCGGATGCCGGCAGCTGGCTGGCCGAGAATGTTCCAGCCATCGACCTGGCCATCGTCTCCCCCGCGACCCGGGCTCGCGCCACCTGGGCGCTGGCCTCGGCAGAACTCAACGACAGCCCCGAGGCGCGCATCGATGACCGTGCGTATGCCGCATCCGTCAACGATCTGCTTCAGATTGTGCGGGAACTGCCCGACGAGCTTCAGAACGTGATTCTGGTGGCTCACAATCCCGGACTCGAAGACCTCGTCTACGTACTCACCGGCGAGAGCGTCACGCTGTCGACGTCGGCCTTGGCCGTGCTGGGTGTGCCGGGTCCCTGGTCGGATCTTGTTGCCTCGACGGCCGTTCTCGTGACCAGCGGCCGTGCCAGCCGGGCGGGACTGGCCTAGGCACACGCCCAACCAGAGTCAGTCCGTTCCGGCATCCTCCGCCGTCAGCGGGAGACGGCGCACACTCTCGAACCGATGCGCCCCGCCGTCGATCGGATCGGTGAACGCCAGCTCGCTGGCCAGGAGCTGGAGCGGCCGCCTGAAATCGAACACCTCGACACCCTGCACAACGGGGTAGAGCGGGTCGTCGATGATCGGGATGCCCAGGCCCAGCATGTGCAGACGCAGCTGGTGGGTGCGCCCGGTGCGGGGTGTCAGCCGGTACCGTCCCGCAGGCCCGTGGGCGTCCTCCAGTTCGATCAGTGACTCGGCGTTGACCGGGGCGCCGGGCACCACTTCGCCCTGCCAGTGGCCCGGCCGGGTACGGAGGTGGTTCCGCACGATGACAGGTAGCTCGAGGTCCGGCCGTATCGGTGCCAACGCCCGGTACACCTTCTTCACCTCGCCGCGCTGAAAGAGAGTCTGGTAGGCCCCTCGCCAGCGGCGTTCGGTGGCCAGGACCAGCAGGCCGCTGGTCACCCGGTCCAAGCGGTGCAACGGGGAGAGTTCGGGCAACTCCAGTTGGGCACGCAGGCGAACCACGACGCTCTGAACCACGTGCCGTCCCCGCGGGATGCTGGAAAGGAAGGGCGGCTTGTCGATCACCACGATCCGCTCATCCCGATAGACCAGGTGCAGAGGGCCCGGGACCACCGGTTCGTCGGCCAGATCGCGGTGAAACCAGACGAAGGTGGTTGGCCGGTAACGGTCCGCGCCGGCAACCGGCGCGCCGTCTCCATAGACGAACCGGCCGTCGGCGAGGAACTCGGCCACGTTCACGGACTCGGCCAGCCGGTCCTCGAGCCAGGCGCTCATGTTCGGCCAGGTCGGCTTCGGAAAACCGGGCCGGTCGCGCTCCGGGGTGCACAGCCACGCCGCAGCGAGCCCGTGTCGTTCGGGAAGGGGCGAGCGCGGGGGCATCCCCCGATCGTACGTGCTGACCGCCGCCGCCGCCGGGCGGATGGCGGATGGCGCCCGTCAGAGCGCCCTGGCGGCCTCGAGCGCCCAGACGACCAGGTCGTGGTCGAGGTTTTCGGCCAGGCCGGACACCCCGACTGCGCCGATGAGGGAACCGTTCACCCGCAGCGGGAAGGCACCTCCGGCGGCCACGTACTCGGCAACGGGCAGACCGGTGACCTCGTTGAAGTCCTGGCCCCTGGCGCGGTATTTGGTGCTGATCAGGAAGGACGGCGCGTTATACAGGGCCACCACGCGGAACTTCCTGTCGAGCCAGTAGTCGTTGTCTGCTGTCGTGCCCGGCCGTGCCGCGTGGAAGACGCGCTGCTGGCCGAAGGACATCGCCACCGTGATACTCAGGTCATCGGCGACCGCCCGGGCCATGATCGCGCTGCCGAGCCTGAAGGCATCGTCATGATCGAAGGAGGTGAACCCGATGCTGGAGTTCTGTGCCTCCAGCAGGGGCAGGAGACCCTGGGCGGCGGGATCAGGAGTGAGCGACATGGCAGAGTCCGGTTTCGTTGGGGTGTCGACAGCGGCGCCGCACTACCGAGCACGATACCGGTTAGCGATCACAGACGCGCGGGAAACGCGGACCGGCGCCCGTACACCGTCAGCAGCAGTGCGGCCAGGCCGAAGACGACCATGACGACGGGCAGCGCGAGGCCGTCGAACGGGGTCAGCAGCGCGGCACCGAGGATCCCGGCGGCGAAAATCGCGAGGTTGAACGCCACGGGCAGGAACGCGTTCGCGACATCCGAGTCGGCTCCGCCCGTGCTGGTCAAAGCGGCCTGGAGCTGAGCGGATGCTCCGCCGAAGGAGAGCCCCCAGAGCACGGTGGCGGCGATGATCGCGGGCGCCGACGCGTGGCCGGCCCAGAGGATCACGGCGGCCACGATGAACAGCAGGACGCTGCCGTGCAGCAGCGGGCGCGGATGCCGGTCGAGGAGCGCGCCGGTGAGAACGATGCCGACGATCGAGGCGACACCGAAGAGGAACAGCTGCACGTCCACCGCGAGGTCGCTGCCAGTGGCCCGCAGGTAGGGGGCGATGTAGGTGTAGATGGTGTTGTGGGCGATCATCCAGGTGAAGATCACCGCCAGGATCACGGTGATGCCGGGGATCCGGAGCACCCGCACCAGGGGCAGTCTGGCGGTTCCCGGCTGGCCGTCGGCATCCGGGGCGCACAGCGCGATCAGGAGGCCGGCGATGACCGCCACCACGCTCAGACCGACGAAGGCCCAGCGCCAGTCGAACGCGGACCCCAGCCACGATCCCAGCGGGGTGCCGAGCGCGAACCCGACGGGCGCCCCGGCGGACACTATCGCCAAGGACAGACCTGCCTGCCGGGGCGGGCTGATCTTCCGCCCGTAGGCGGCGAGCATCCCCCAGACGATCCCCGAGAACGCCCCGGCGACAAATCGTGACCCGAGCGACAGGGTGACGTCGCTGGAGACCGCCGTCACGGTGTTGGCCACGATGAGCCCGAGGATGGCACCGAGCAGCAGCGGCTTCCGGCGCATCCCCCTGGTCAGCGTGATCGCGGGAATCGTCACAACGACCGTGCCGAGCGCGTACGCGCTGACGAACAGGCCGACAGTGCCCTCACTGGTGCCCAGTCCGCCGGCGATCACCGGCAACAGGCCGGCCGGCATGGTCTCCATCGCCACGAGGACGAAGCCGATGGCGGCCAGCATCAGCAGGGTGAAGATCGGCAGGCGCTGCGTTTTCTCGGCAGCCGCCGGGGCCGGCACTGTTGTCACGCTCTCCATCAGAAGGTGAGCAGGACCTTGGTGGCGCGGCGCTCGTCCATGGCCCGGTAGCCTTCGGCGGCTTCCTCGATGGGGAGGGTGAGGTCGAAAACCTTGCCCGGGTCGATGGCGCGGTCCCAGATCAACTGGATCAGGTTGGGCAGGAACCGGCGCACCGGGGCAGGTCCGCCGAGGGTGTGGATGCCGGCGAAGAACAGCTGGATGCCGGGGATCTGCACGTCGTAGTTGACCCCGACGTAGCCCAGGTGTCCGCCGCCGCGGGTCGCGCCGACGGCCTGCATGAACGATTCCTGCGTGCCGACGGCTTCGACCACGGAGTGCGCACCGAGCCCACCGGTGAGTTCCTTGATCCTGGCCACACCTTCGTCGCCGCGTTCCTCGACGATGTCGGTCGCCCCGTAGAACCTGGCGAGCTTCTGCCGTTCGGGGTGGCGCGACATCGCGATGATGCGTTCGGCGCCGAGCTGTTTGGCGGCGAGGATCGCCATCAGGCCCACGGCGCCGTCTCCGACGACGGCGACGGTCTTGCCCGGCCCGGCCTCGGCGGCCACGGCGGCGAACCAGCCGGTGCCGAGCACATCGGAGGCGGCCAGCAGCGACGGGATCAGGTCGGCGTCGGGCTGGCCGGGGGTCGCGACGAGGGTGCCGTCCGCGAGCGGGATCCGCGCCTTCTCGGCCTGCATTCCGGAGGCGAATTCGGCGTGCTCGCACCGGGACTGGAAGCCGGCCCGGCAGATCTCGCAGGTGTTGTCGGAGAGCACGAAGGATCCAACGACGAAGTCACCCACCTTGACGGTCTGCACGGCGTCACCGATCTCTTCGACGATGCCGACGTACTCGTGGCCCATCGCGGTGTGGTCGACGGGCTCGACACCCCGGTACGGCCACAGGTCCGACCCGCAGATGCAGGTGGCCGTGAGACGGATGATCGCATCGGTCGGTTCAAGAATGGTCGGGTCCTGGCGGTCTTCGACCCGGACGTCGCCGGGCGCGTACATGATGACTCCACGCATGTGGATGCTCCTTTGGTCGCTGTTGGTACGTCCTCAAGTGAACCGTCGACGGTCTGTGGGCGGGAGTCCCTGCGCAGGGGTGTACCAGCAGAGCACCCCACGCCGCGTCAGGGGGACGTACTGTCGTGGCTATGGACAATCAAGCCGAGGTGCGCGAATTCCTCATGTCGCGGCGCGCGAAGATCACCCCCGAACTGGCCGGCCTGCCCGCCGGCACCAATCGGCGGGTGTCCGGGCTGCGTCGCACCGAGGTTGCCACCCTGGCCGGCGTCAGCGTGGAGTACTACGCCAAGCTCGAACGCGGTGCGATCGCGGGAGCGTCCTCGTCGGTGCTCGACGCCATCGCCCGGGCGCTGCAGCTCGATGACACCGAACGCAGCCACCTGTTCAATCTGGCGCGGGCCGCCGACGGCATGCCACTGTCCGGACGCATCCGCCGGCGGGCGACGCGGAACCCGGTGAGTCGGCCGAGCCTGCAGTGGGCGCTCGGCACGATTACCGAAGGCATCGCGTTTGTGCGCGACCAGCATCAGGACCTCCTGGCGACCAACGACCTGGGCCGGGCCTTCTACTCCCCCGTCATCGGCGACGCCGGGCGCACCCCCAACCTGGCCCGGTTCCAGTTCCTCGACCCCGCCTCGCGCGATTTCTACCCGGACTGGCAGGTGTTCGCGGAGATGTGCGTGTCGATCATGCGCGCGGAGGCCGGCCGGGACCCGAACGACAAGGGGTTGCAGGACCTCGTCGGCGAGCTTTCCACCAAGAGCGACACGTTCCGCACGCTCTGGGGCGCCCACGACGTGCGCACACACGGTGCCGGCACGAAGCGGTTCAACCATCCGGTGGTCGGCGAGCTCACCCTGGCCTATGAGGAACTCGCCATCACCGCCGATCCCGGCTCGGTGCTGATGATCTACACCGCCGAACCCGGCTCGTCCAGCGCCGAGCGCCTGCGCCTGCTGGCCAGTTGGGCGGCCACCAGCGTCGCCGCCGATTGACCAGGCTCGGGGTCACGGCGCCTCGGGCGCCGGGGCATCCGTTTGCACCGTTCTGGTGTCGGCGGGATCGTTCTGGCGCCGGCTGGCGAGCATGATCGGAACACCGATGAGTTCCACCAGGCCGCCGATCATCAGGGAAGCGCCGTAACCCCAGAGGTCGGCGGAGCGGCCTAGCGCCGGCTGGATGAACACGCCGCCGAGGCTGCCGAACAGAGAGTCAAACGAGAGCACGGTGGCGCGCTGCTTCGACGGGATCATGTCGTTGAGGTAGGCCTGCCGCACCGGTTCGGCGACCGCGAACACGAACCCCCAGACCATCAGGAACACCACCGCCAGCCAGAACAGGCTGTTCAGGCCGAGCACCACGAGTGAGACCACGCTGAGCAGGGACGCCGCGATCACGGTGCTGGTGCGTTTGGCGAAGAGGGTGCGGATCCGGGGAGCGAGCACGCCGCCGGCTACCTGTGCCAGCGAGAGGATCGCGGCGGCCAAGCCCGCGATGGAGTACGCCGACGGGTCGCCGTACAGCTCGAGCAGGTAGGGCTGCAGCGCGTAGAAGGCGTAGAAGCCGACGCCGGAGGCGAACGGGGCGGAGAGGATCATGTAGCGCACCGACCGCCGTTTCAGCCCGTGCTCGACCGACTCCGTGAGCACCAGCCGGGTCGCCTTCAGCGGGCCCCGCGAGCGGTCCGGGGTGAAGCCGAGGTCTCTCATCACGATGAACGCGTAGATGAACATAATCACGAGCACCCCGGCGCGCACGAGGAACGGCACACCGAGGTTGGTGGCCTGGGCGATCACTCCGCCGAGCACCGAGCCGGTGAACATCGCGATACCGGTCACCACGAGCCCGCGACCGAATACCGCCTCCAGGCTGCCGGTGTACCCGGTCGACGTGAGCGCGTCGACCAGCCAGGCTTCCACCGCACCGGAGAAGAAGGTGAAGCCGAGGCCGAGCAGCACCGACACGATGGCCCACCAGACGAACGGCGACTGCCAGACCCAGAGCATCCAGTACAGCGCGGTGGTGACCGACAGGGTGATGGTGCCCAGCAGGTAGGAGGCTTTGCGTCCCACGGTGTCGGCGACCACGCCGGTCGGGATCTCAAAAATCACCATGCCGGCTGTGAAGAACGCGTTCGCAGCGAACGCCTCGAAGTTACTCAGCCCGGCGTCGAGCAGGAACAGCGTGTTGATGCCCCAGATGAACGAGGCCGCGAGGGTGTTGCCGAGCAGCAGGATCAGGTAGATGCGCTGGACGCGCGCAGACGCCGGGTTCACGACCAGGGTCCGATCGGCGCATCGCGTTCCGTCACGAAGCAATCATCGACCCGACTGGTGCGGATGGCTAGGTCGGGACCCATCGACCGAGCCGGCAGACACTCGGTCGACGGGCCTCACGTGCTGGTTGCCCGTATCGCTAGTGCACGAGCACCTTCAGCAGGATCATGGCGATGCCCAGCGTCGAAGTCCCCAGACAGCCCAGGATGCGAATCACCCACGGGCTTCCTCGAAATGCGAACGCGCTGTAGCCGATGGCTCCGAGGATGACTACGCCGAGCCACAGGGCGGCCCACACCGCAACGTCGTCGGGCACAGCCCGCAACGCGCCGAGCAACAGCACGATGGACGGTGGGATCGCGGACGTGAGGAAGCCCAGCGAGTGCCGCAGCGAGAGGCGCACGGCGGTCGCCATCGTCGAATCCTGGGCCTGGTTCAGGCCGTATTCGACCACCGCACCGGCGTACACGTGCGCGGCCCAGAACACGAAAACCGTGCCGATCACGCCTAGAAAGGTCTGCCAGGAGGTTGCCCCATAGCCGCCGGCGACCACGATCATGCCGCTGACCAGGATGGTTCCATAGACCGAAGCCTCGGTCACGAAGCCGCCCGGAAACCGCCGGTTAGTCGTGGAGGAGTGCACTATCGCCTCGATTTCCGTTCTCGGCCAGCAGCATCGCTCCAGTTTGACGAAGGAACACGATCAGCCAGCTGAAGATCATCACGAATGCCACCAGTTCGACGGCGGTGAGCGTGTAATACCCGGTCAGGAACCACACGGCCAGCACGACAAGAACTCCCACGTAGAGATACCCGAGAAGAAGGAACACTCTTGACATGGCGGGGATCCACGATCGGAGGCGGACGACGACAGTGATGAAAACCACGATCATTCCGGTCGCGGACACATTGTGCGCTGCCATGTTTTGATCGAGCGGGAAGATTCCCACGCCGGCCAAAAGCACGCCGATGAGAACCAGCGCCCCCCGCACGAGCGCGCGTCCTCGCACTTCTTCTGGCGTGGCAGCCGGGATGGCCGCGGTCGCGTAATGAGCCAGGGTGGTGACGATAATCCCCGCGATCAGGACCGTGAGGTTGAAGGCCAGCGCCGAGATGTCGTCGGAAATGCCGAGGGTGCTGAGATTCTCCTGCCACCACAATGGGTCGCTGGCGCTCAACATGCTCGCGAAAGTGCCCACCACCACGAACACGGCGAGGATCACCGACATCAGAATCGGGGTCAGGCCAACGGCGGAGAGGAAAACACTGTAGGCCGTGACTGCGATGGCGACCGCGGCCAGCAGCGTCGCGGAGGTGGGGAAGACGACGGCACCGATGAAGCTGCGGCTCAGCAGACCCGCAACCGCGAGCCACGCCAACAGCGAGATCACACCGTGCGCCAGCGCAATCGCACCGATGTCGTACCACCGGAGCTGCCCGCCGTGGCCGGGTGGCCCGGGGTCCAGCAGGGTGCCTGCCGCCCGACTGGCGTGCATCACGGCACGCGTGGTGACGAAGATCACCACCGCCGCCGCCGCGCTCGCCAAAGCGACGAACTGCCCGACAGAGCCGGGACCCGCGATAGGCACGTCGTGACCCCAAAAGGTGATTGCCGACGCCAGCGCGCCGACCAGGAAGACGGCCGCGCCCACCAGGAGCGCGGCCGATTCCCGCGACTGGGCGTTGGCGACCGGGTGCCGCAGTAACCAACTGATGGGTGCGGGCCGGCTCATCCAAGACCTCCTGTCGCTGCGTCACCGGACCGGTGGTCGAGGCGGTGGCAGCGACAATATCTCGTCTGCACCGATCCCGAAACGTCCGCAGGGCCGAACCCTGGCCAGCGCACCGGTTGTTCCATCGACAATCGCCAGGACGATGCACCGGCGATCGCCCACAGATCCAAAACGGCACTACGCTGCCGCTGAACGCCGGGACATTCACCGGCCGGAAACCCCGATGAAGGGCCACACGATGAGTGAAGTTGAGAGCGCAACACTCGAGAAGGCCGCCGCGGTGTCGATCGACGGCCGGCATTTCCAGTTCGTCGGCGCCACCGGCTCCCGATTCGAGCCGGGCGGTTTGGTGATCCTCCGGTCCACGGATGAGGGCGAGGAGGAGACGGACCAGCTGGGCCAGGTTGAGGAGGTCACCGTCACGATCGGCGGGGCCCCGCACGGCTCCGGTCGCATCCTGGGTCTGCTCAATGGAGATGGCCGCCACCTCGATGTCCGGCGCTCCGTCGCGTTCGGATCGGCCACGCTCCGACCGGCGGATGCCCGCACGACCGAACTGCTCTACGGGGATGCCACGGCGTCTTTGCCCATCGGCTCCTTCCTGGCCTCCCAGCACATCCCGGCCCGGCTCCTTGCCCAACGCTTCAACCGGCACACCTTCTGGTGCGGGCAGAGCGGATCGGGCAAGACCTACGCCCTGGGCGTGGTGCTGGAACAGCTACTGATCCACACGGCCCTGCCCATGGTGATCTTCGATCCGAACGCGGACTTCGTGCACATCCGGCAGGCCCATCCGGCCGGTGAAACAACGGATGCGCAACGGGCGTTGGCCGAGCGGGACATCCGGGTGCTGCGCCCATCGGCTGCGTCCCCCGATGCTCTCCGGGTGCGGTTCCTGGACCTGTCGTTGCGGGCGAAGGCGGCCGTCTTTCGGCTCGACCCGCTCGATGATCGTGCCGAACACAACGAGCTGATGCACATCGAGGACACCGTGGGTCTGATCGAGCCGACGAGGGTCGTCCCCGGCCTGCTGGACCGGGGCACCCCGGCTGCGCGCGAACTGGCGGCACGCACCGAGAATCTCCGGGTGACCGACTGGAGCATCTGGGCGCAGGGCCTGGCTGCCGTGACCGACATCCTGGAGACCCGCCCCGACGCCACAGTGCTCGACCTCGGCGGATTCGCCTACCCGGAGGAGTCGCTGGTGGTGGCGTTGGCGGTGCTCGACGACCTGTGGGACAAACGGGAGCAACGCCGTCCGCTCCTGATCGTGATCGACGAGGCGCACAACTTCTGCTCGCCCGACCAGACCAGCCCGTTACACGTGGCGGTGCGGGAGAGAATCGTGCAGATCGCGGCGGAAGGACGCAAATTCGGCCTCTGGCTGCTGCTGTCGACCCAGCGACCGTCTCGGGTGCACCCCAGCATCATCTCGCAGTGCGACAACTTGGCGCTGATGAAGATGACGTCTCCGGTGGACCTCGACGAGCTCGCCACCATCTTCGGTTTCGTGCCGCCGGCCATGCTCGCCCGGGCGGCACGGTTCCGACAGGGCGAGGCCCTCTTCGCCGGCGGTTTTGTGCCCGCTCCCACCATGGTCACCATGGGACCGCGTCTCACCCGGGAGGGCGGCGCCGACGTGGCCGTGCCCCTGCGCGAAGCCCGCGAACTGTGAGGAAAGCCCCGAAAAACCGAAAACTCTGGGGCTCTTCTCACAGTTTGCGGGCCAGATAGCCGGCTCGCACCGGCTTGTCGAGCTTCTCGGTGGCGGCGCGCAGGGTCAACCTCGGCAGGCCGGCCGCGTTTTCGTCGAGGAAACCGAGGAGCGCGTCCCGGTCGACGTCGCCGAGGTAGCGCAGCATCCAGCCGGTGGCCTTCCGCACGTAGTCGTTCCCGTCGCTGCCGAGCATCCGCGCCAGCTGCAGGGTGTCGGTGATGTCGCCCCGGCGCAGGAATGCGGCTGTCGCGACCATGGCGGTGCGGCGCTCCGGCCAGAACGACGACGCCGCGAGGGAGTAGAGCGGGGCACGTGGCTTGTCGACGAGCCAGCCGCCGACCACCTGATACGCGACCAGGTCCACAAGATCCCAGGTGTCGATCCGGTCGTGGCGGCGCAGGTACAGCTCGTAGAGCTCCTCACGCCGTTCGACGCCGGTCTTACGGTCCGTCGCCGCCTTGCCCATAATCGAGCACGCGCCGACCCGCACCTCGTGGGTCGGGCTCTCCAGCAGCGTCTCGATGTCCGGCACCGGCATGGCGAGCGCCCGGCCGGCCAGGGCGAACACGTCGCCCATCCGCACGCCGATGAGCGAGTCGTCGCCCGGGAAGTACCGGGTGTACTTCTGCCGCTGCTCCGGGGTGGCCAGGGCCACCAGGCTCTTCTGAAAGTGGGCAGCGGTGGTCTCATCCGTCATGCAGTCAGGATGCCACCGGTCTCGGCAGATTGGAGGGTCGCGGTGCCTTTTGACAGACCCGGCCCTGTGTGTCGCGTTCGGCAGCCCAGTGTGGGGGGGGGGGCGGTCTGCTGTGTTGTTCCGTGGCGTCGGCCAGCGGGCAGACGTCGGCCGGCCTCAACGCTCGCGTTTGGCCCGGCGGCGTTCCCGCCAGGTCATCGCGGCCAGCGCCGCCTCCTGGCGTTCCCGCGCCGCGTCCCGGTCGATGCGTGCGGCGGTGCGGCGTTCCTGCCAGCGGGCAACCTCCGCATCGACCTCGCGAAGCGCCGTGACGACGGGCGGGCCGCCGCGCAGCTGCCGGCGGGCGTCGATCACGCGACGGTTGAAGTCGTCGAGGATCTCCCGCACCGCTCGCTCGGCGACCTCGGCGTCGAGGCGGGCGTCGAGTCCGGCGTCTTCGGAGCGCAGGGTGAGGGCAGCCGGGCCCAGTCCGGTGATCTGCTCACGCTCGATCTTCTGGCGGATCCACCAGTCCGGGTCGTACGGGGCGGTGAGCCCCGGGATCGGCTTGCCCGTGCCGGGCAGGTTGTCGAAGTCGCCGCGACGCATCGCCTGCTGGATCGCGATCTCCACGTACTGGGCGCGGGCATCCATCATGGCCTGGCCGGCCTCGTTGGTGTCCGGCTCGGCGACCTCGGGTCGTTCGGATGCAGGAATCTCGCGGTTGATCTTGTACCGCGCCACATTGAGCGGCGTATCGCTGGGTTCGCGTGGACCAGTCATGCCACCAGCCTAGGTTCACCCACACGCTGACGGGCCGCTCCGCGTACACTGACCGGCATGTTCCGACACCCGCGCCGCGCGCTCGAAGGCGGACCCCTGTGAAGGCCGTTGTCTACGACCGGTACGGGCAGCCCGACGTGCTGAGGGTCGACGAGATCCCGAAGCCCTCGCCGGGCCCGAACCAGGTGCTCATCGAGGTCGCCGCGACGTCCCTCAATCTGTCCGACTGGGAGGGCCTGACCGGATCCCCGGGGTACGCCCGGATCGGCGGGTTGCGCGCCCCCAGGCGCCGGGTGTTGGGCTCCGACATCGCCGGTCGGGTCGCCGCGGTCGGCTCCGGCGTGACCCGGTTCCGCGTGAATGATGACGTGTACGGCGACAACATGGGTCTGTTGGGCGGTTTCGCCCAGTTTGCTGTGGCGCCGGTCGCGGCCCTCGCCCACAAACCCGCGGAGTTGACCTTCGCCGAGGCGTCGACCCTGCCCCAGGCCGGAGCGATCGCGCTGCAGGGAACCGCCCGTGTTCGCCGCGGGCAGCGCGTACTGATCAACGGGGCGGGCGGCGGGTCGGGGTCGTTCGCGATTCAGCTGGCCAAACACTCCGGAGCGCACGTGACCGGCGTCGACAACGCGCGAAAGCTCGACTTCATGCGCGGGCTCGGCGCCGACGAGGTCGTCGATTACACCACCTCGGACTTCACCCGACTGGAACCGTTCGACCTGATCCTCGACCTCGTGGCGCACCGGTCGGTGTTCGCCTACCAGCGGGCATTGGCCCGCGGCGGTCGTTACCTCTGCGTCGGCGGCACCGTGCGCAGCGTGCTGCGGGTCGTGACAGTCGGCGCGGCGCTCGGCCTGGTCACCGGGCGCCGTCTGGGGCTACTCATCGCCAGGGAGGGCCCGGCCTACTTCACGCCCGTCGCCGAGCGGTGCGTCGCCGGCGAGCTGAGCATCAACATCGACCGCACCTATCCGCTCGACGAGGCGGCGCGGGCGCTCGCCTACCTCAGCGAGGGACGTGCTCTCGGCAAGATCGTCGTCACGGGCTAGGGGACGAATGCAGTCGACGGAGAATATGCGCATCGAGGTGGAGGACGGGACGGTGTCGGCCGCCTTCGCCCGACCGGCGGACGCGTTCGCCACGCTTGTGGTGGCACCGGGAGCGGGGTCCAGCTTCGACCATCCGTTCCTCGTCGGTTTCAGCGAGGCGCTGAACGCCGCCGGGTTGGCGACCCTGCGGTTCAATTTCCCGTACCGGGAGGCCGGCCGCCGGCTCCCCGACCGGGCGCCCCGGGCGATCGCCGCCTGGCGGGCGGCGAGGGACGCTGCGGCTGCCCGGTCGGCGGGTCAGCCCGTCTGGGCGTCCGGTAAGTCCTTCGGCGGGCGGATGGCCTCCATGGCGGTGGCCGCCGGCATGCCGGCAGCGGGCCTGGTCCTTCTCGGCTACCCGCTGCATCCGCCGGGCAAGCCGGAGAAGCTGCGCGATGAGCACCTGTACGGGATCGACCGGCCGATGCTGTTCGTGCAGGGCACGCGTGACCCATTCGCCGCCCCGGACGAACTCACCCCGGTGGTCGGGCGAATCGGCACGGCGACACTCGAGTTGATCGACGCGGCGAACCACTCTTTCGAGGTTCGGGGATCAAAGCGCCCGGCCGTTGATGTGGGTGCAGGGCTTGCTCCTATGGTCGCCGAGTTCGTGCGCGCCAGCGTGGCCTAGGCTGCGTTACTCAGCGGACGGCCGCTGCCGTTGCGCTTTCGTCGCCGAGCGCTGCTGCTTGGCGGCGAGGTGCCGGCGGCCGGAACCCCGGGTGGGTTTGGTCGCCCGGCGGCTGGGCCCGTCGGGTGCCAGGCCCGCGGCCACGAGTTCCGCGAGCTTCGTCAGCGCGATCTCACGATTGCGCAGTTGGGAACGCTGTTCGGAGGCGGCCATGGTGACCACCCCGTTGATCAGACGCCGGTCGAGTCGGGTGAGCAGCAGCATCCGCTGCTCGTCGGTGAGAACCGCAGACTCGACGACGCTCCAGGACACCTGCACGCGGCTGTCCGAGGTGTTCACGTGTTGCCCGCCGGGGCCGGACGACCGGGAGAACCGCCACCCGAGTTCCGTCGCCGGAATCGTGAGCGTGGGCGATACCTCGAGATCCATGCTTCAAGGGTCCCACGATGTGGGCGCGGTCGGCGCCGTTCTGCGGGAATCGGTGGCCGGGACCGTCAGAACAGCGGCCAGGGCACCGCGGGCATCCGGCCCTCAGGGGCCGGGAAGCGGCCTTCGGTGCGCAGCCGGTCGCAGCGGGCAGCGAGGGCGACGATCTCGGCGGGAGTGAGCAGGCCGGCGAGTTCGTGCCCGAGCCCGACGGTGAGATCGGCGCTGACCCTGTCGATCCCGGCCAGCTCGTCGATGCTGAGCTCCTCGCCCAGCCAGCCCCAGAGCACGGTGCGCAGCTTGTGGTCGGCGTGGAAGGTGAGCCCGTGGTCGACGCCGTGCCGGTGCCCGTCGGGCATGGCCAGGATGTGGTCTCCCTTGCGGTCGGCATTGTTCACGATGATGTCGAACACGGCCATCCGGCGCAGCGCCACGGAGTCCTCATGGATGAGTGACACCAGCCGGTCCCGCTCGTCCTGGCCGTCGAGCACGTGCCGCCAGCCCTGCTCAGGCATGGTCTCGGCCGGGATCAGGTCCACGGCGTCCTGGCCGGGGTCCCGTTCCTGCCAGAGCTGCGCCATGCCGGGGCCCATCGGGCCGTCGCGCAGCCAGGTGCGGGGCACGACGTTCCAACCGAACGCCTCCGAGACCAGGTACGCCGCCGCCTCCCGGCTGGCCAGGTTGCCGTCGGGGAAGTCCCACAGCGGGTTCTCCCCCGCGATCGGCTTGTAAACCACCGTGACGCCGTCGATGCTGCCTAGGAACGTCGCGTTGGACGCCGTCGTGATCCGCCCGGTGAGTTCGAGGTCACCGTCGACGAGGTCGGCGTCCGGCATGTTCACGCGCCGGGGAGGGTGCAGGTGTGCCCGTCTGCGTCGATGGGATAGCCGCACAGCGGGCAGATGGGTCGGCCGGCGCCCACCACCTCGCGGGTACGTGTGGCGAACGCCCGTGCGGTGCCGACGGGCATCCGCACCAGCAGCATTTCGGCCGGTTCGACGGCAGCGACATCGAGCAGCTCGTCGTCGTCTTCGTCCACGATCGGGAAGGCCTCGAGCACGATCTGCACCGTCGTCGGGTCCCAGCCCAGGCTCATCGAGCCGGTGCGGAATTCCTCGTCGACAGGCTCCAACGGGTCGTTGTCGACCAGTTCGATGGGGGTGCCGGTGGGGATGCTGAACGGGTTGCCCTCGTAGGCGATCAGCTGGTCGAGGATCTCGTCGATCTTCTCGGCGAGCAGCGCGGATTGTTGTTTCTCCAGGGCGATGCTGACGATCTGGGCGCCGGTGCGCACCTGCAGGTAGAAGGTGCGGGAGCCGGGCAGACCGACGGTGCCGACGACGACCCGATCCGGCCAGGCGAACTCATGGACGATTGTAGGCATGCGAGTATTTTAGGCGCGCGATGCGTGCGGAGCCTGATGACCCGCCCCACCGCCGACCGGGGCGTCCGCCGTGGGGGCGCTCGCCGCGAGCCAGGACAGGTCCCCGGCGTCGGTATTGGTGGCGTGCACGGTCGGCCGGCTGCTGCCGTACCGCACGATCGAGACTGATGCCGGACCCACGTTGATCCGCTGGAACAGGTCCAGGTGCATGCCGAAGGCGTCGGCCAGGATCGACTTGATGATGTCACCGTGGCTCACCGCCACCCAGACTGCGCCGGGTCCGTGTTCCGCCTCGAATGCGGCGTCCAGGCGGCGGATCGCGGCGACCGACCTGGCCTGCATCGCTGCCATCGCTTCCCCGTTCGGGAAGGTCACGGCGGACGGCTGGGTCTGCACCACCGACCAGAGCTTCTCGGCCGACAGGTCCTGGAGGGTGCGGCCCTGCCAGTCGCCGTAGTCGCACTCGGAGAGTTCGTCTTCGATCGGCGTCAGCAGCGTGCCGCTCTGGCGGTCGATGATGTGCTGCGCGGTTTCGCGGCAGCGTTCCAGGGGGCTGGAGACCACCCCGACCAGCGGCACCGCGGCGAGCCGCTCCCCCGTGACGACCGCTTGGTCTCGGCCGATCTGGTCGAGCAGAACGCCGGCGGTGCGTCCGGCCAGCAGCCCGGTGGCGTTTGCGGTGGTGCGGCCGTGCCGCACGAGGATGACTGTGGCCATGGCTACAGCCTAGACAGCCAGCCGGGCCCCGAGTGATCGCACGCTTGTGAGGACTTCGTGAGGTTTATAGGACGCAATAGCCCAAAGCATCCTATTAATCTCACTATTTCCTAACTTGCGTCGGGGCGAGGTGAAGACCCTGGGCCATGGCGTGGAGGATCTCCGCCTCGACCCGTGGCCAGTCGAAGAGGATCTGCCGGTAGTCGTAGCGCAGAACCGTGAAACCGAGGAGGGCGAGCCTCCGATCGTGCGCGATGTCTGCCCGCCGCTGCTCGGCAGATGAGTGAAAGCTGAAGCCATCGCTCTGCAGCACGAGCCGCTGCCCGATCAGACCATCGACGCGGTGCCCCGCGAGCATGACCTGCTGGCTGACCCGGATGCCGATGGCCGCGAGCCGGGAAACGGGCAGCGTCTCCAGGCCCGAATCGGCCAACCCCGACGCGACCTCCCGCACGGCACGGGCCGCGGCACTGCGCAGGTGCAGCCTCGCGAGCGAGGCCTGGGTCACGAGCTTCTTGTTCAAAGCGGAGTCCCAGACGACGAGAGCGTTCTCGAACGGTTGGCACTCGGCGATGTGCACGAGGGCGTTCTCGATAGGTTCCACAAGTGCGAACCGGGCAACCGGTACCGGTCCGATACTCCAGTGCACCCGCAGGGTTTCGGATGCCGGCACCGCCGTGTTTCTCGGCATGCTGACGTGGTTCATCCCGTCAGAGAGGTGCCACAGCTCAAGCTGCCGGGCAACGCTGAGGCACGCCACCCGCCCGCCGAGCGCAGCCGCGGCGCGCAGATCGGCTGGAGCCGTCGGCAGAGCGAGCCAATCACGGCGGATGCGTTCGCACTCGCCGCCGGCGATGCTCTGCCTGATCGAGTATCGAGTGAACCCCGCACGCAGTGCCTGAGCTGAGTGCGCAACGCCGTGGTGCCGGGCGAGCCAGATGCCGAGGTCCATCCGTATAGTGTCGTGGCGGCATCAGCTCCCACGCAGAAACGATCTCGGCTGTCGAGAACTCGCCCCGTCGCGCCCCTGTGCACAACACGGCATGGCGCCGAAGGATGCGGTGTTCCGTCTAGGTCGCGCGGACGGGCGAGTCGGCGATGCGCGCCGTGACCTCGGCGACAGCGGCGCGCATCTCTCTGACCGAGGCGGGATCGTCGCCCTGTGCCTGCAGTTGCAGGTCCAGAGCGGCCAGCTGCTGCTGAAGGGCCGTCTGCACCTCCCCGGCCGAGCAGGTGTAAGCCAGATCGCTGACCAGTTGCAGAAACCTTCTCACCACCGAGGGGTCGTTGGCGCCGTAATGCCGCATCGGGGACAGCGCATCATGGATAGTGTCTGCCGCTGTGCGGGTAGCCGTCACCACCCGCAGGTTCCCGTCCGCATCGGCGAGGGCGCTGGGAAGCGCCGGCATCTGGAGCGTGCTGGCGACGATCGCGCTGAGGTGCCCGAGGGCGTTCACGGCGGTGGTCGGGTCGTTGATGCCCGGCGACAGCGCGCGCACGCCGATGTCCACGATCTGCTGCACCCCGTAGTCGATGTCCTGCGCCGCGGTGCGTTCGTAGGCAATTGAGTACACGCCGCGCACCGCATCCGCCACGTCGTCCGCGTCCGGCGGGTCCGTACCGTCCCCGACCGGCCACCACACCATCAGTGGCGTGCCGGCGACGACGTTTTCCCCGACCCGCCTGACCTCCTGGAAGACGAGCGAGTGCGGGGCGGCGTAGGCCACCAGCGCCGCGTGGTCGCGGCCGGTGATGAAACCGCTCACCGCCGCCGTGACGGTGTGCGTCCCGACCGGGATCTGCATCGGCGAGGTATACGCCTGAGCGGCCTCATTGCCGGCACCGACGAGGTCGATGGTGCGGTTCGTTTCGGCGTGGATGTCCTTCAGCATCGTCTCCACCCGCAGCTGGGCGGCTAGGTGGGCGAGGAAGAAGACCAGCATGATGACGCTCACCAGGGTGAGCACGAACGCCGTCGTCACGGCGACCCGGGGAACGAACTCGGCGGCGTCATCCGTCGTCGCTCGCACCGACCGCAGCACCGTGATCGAGTATGCGAAGGTGCCGAGGAAAACAGCCAGCGTCGCGTGCACCTGCCGGTCCCTGGCGAACAACCGCAACACGCGGGGCGACGCCTGGCTGCTGGCGAGCTGCAACGCCACCACCGTGAGAGAGAACGTCAGCGACGTCGCCGTGATCAACGAGCCGGCGATCGACGACAGCACCGACCGGGCCGTCTCTGCTCCCCCGTTGAATATCACCGAGTCCACGGCGGTGGGCAGTTCCGCGTCGATGAGCAGGTCAATGCGCGGAAGCACGAGCCCCAGCACCACAGCCAGTAGAACCGCCGCCACCGGAAGCGGCCACAACCGTGATTCCACCGACTCGGTCAGGCGCGCCCACCGGGCTCGACCACCGCCTGAACCCCGCATCTCAGCCACAAAACACTCCCGCCGGGTCGGTTCTTCGGTGCACGTCCGGTCAGCATAGCAACCAGGTCTGATCGGGATTCCGGCCGTCGTAAGCCCGAAACGGGCGGTCTCGGTGCCCGCCCAATATCTAGGAACCAGGCGCATTCGGGTGTAGACGTGGTGCAGGGCAGCCGGATGCAGGCGCCACGATCGAGAGCAGGGTTCGGATGGTTGTGGCCACAACGGTGCTGGCGATCATCGTCATCTGGAGTGTGTTCTCGAGGCCGTTGGATCGACGGGGCATCACGTCGGCCCTCTTCTTCACCGTCGTGGGTTTCCTCGTCGGCACGTCGGCACTCGGCTGGCTCGACATTGCCGTGGAATCCGAGGTCGCCGAGCTTGTGGCCGAGATCGCATTGGTGCTGCTCCTCTTCAGCGACGCCTCCCGCATCGACCTGCGGGCGCTCCGGCGAGAGCTCTCCTTGCCGACCCGCCTGCTGCTGATCGGGCTGCCGCTCACCATGATCGCCGGATCTGTGGTCGGTGCGCTCGTCTTCCCCGACATGGCGCTGGCCTCCGTGGTGCTGCTGGCCACGATGCTGGCCTCCACGGATGCGGCGTTGGGCCAGAAGGTCGTGTCCGACCCGGCCGTCCCCGGGCGGGTGAGGCAGTCCCTCGACGTGGAGAGCGGACTCAACGACGGCCTCGCCGTGCCGTTCTTCCTGGTCACACTCGCGATCGCCAACGCTGAGCTGGAGACCGACGTGCCCTCGGCGGTGATCAGCAGCATGGCCGCCCAGATCGGTTGGGGGCTCATCGGGGGCTTGGTCGCCGGTTTGCTGGGCGGGCTGCTGTTCCGCGCCGCCGACCACCGGGACTGGATCGGCCGGGAGTGGCGCCAGATCGTTCCCCTGGCGGCGGCGCTGCTGGCGTTCACCATCGCCGTGACACTCGGTGGCAGCGGATTCATCGCCGCCTTCGTGGGCGGCCTCGTGTTCGGCAGGTTCTCCGGCACGCGCGGGTCGGCCGTCACCTTGCTGGCCGAGGACTCTGGCGGCTTCCTCGCCGCCGTCACCTGGATCGGGTTCGGCGCGCTGGCCCTCACCCTGGCCCTCCCGTACATCACCTGGCAGGTCGTCCTCTACGCCGCGCTCAGCCTGACGCTGGTACGGATGATCCCGGTCACGATCGCCCTCGCCGGTCAGGGGCTGAAACGGCCCACTGTGGCGTTCATCGGCTGGTTCGGTCCGCGCGGGCTGGCTTCGCTGGTGTTCGCGCTTCTCGCCTTCGAGCGTGGTGTGCCCGAGGGGGACGTCGTGCTCACGACGGTTTTTGTCACCGTCGCGCTGAGCGTGATCCTGCACGGCCTCACGTCGGTTCCGCTGGTCGCCGCCTACCACCGCTGGTACACGGCGCACAGTGCGCAACATCCGGGCGCAGCGGAGGCGGTGCAGGCGACGATGTCCCGCCGCCGACGCCACCTCCCCGGTGCCCACGACGCCTAGCAGGGCCCCACTTTTTCCTCCACCGTCATGCGGCCGAGGAGGTCGGCGATGCGGTCGCCGATGAAACCTCACCGGCTTGTCAACGAGTATCGGCGAGCGGTGGGCCGTCAGCGAGCGGGCAGGCCGGCCAACGGAATCAGCTCCTGAATCCAGGCTTGGTACTGGCGAATTGTCTCGGCGTAGTCCTCTGCCACCCGGTCGAGGTCGCTCTGGGAGACGGTAGCCGCTGCGTCTGCCGTCATCAGGTGGCGCCAGGACTCGAGCAACAGAACGATCTGGTCCGCCAGCGGCCAGCCACGGGCCAGGTGTTCGTTCGCTCCCGGCACGGCCACCATCACGGGCGCCCAATCAGCCATGGCCGTTTGCAGGCGCCGCCGGGCAGCCGATGTGGTGCGAAACATGTGTTGCGGGAACCCGTGTTGCGCACAGAGCGCCATCAGGTTCGCCGTCACCTTGTCACGACTCACGGCGTCGTCCCAGACGCCGCTTTTCGGCGCGAAGTCGGGCTGTATCGACAGGGCGCGGAGATTCGCCAGATTCTCCTCATGATGCTCCGGGGTGAACCCGGGAATTCCAGCGGCATAGAGATCGGCTCCGACGACAGGGGCGAGGAGCATCCGTCCCACATCGTTCACGGTCTGGGCGAGACTGCGAAACGCCACCTTCGACATCCCGTCGTAGCGCAGCCTGTCCCGCGTCTCGGCACGTCTCTTGCTCCACGAATTGACGAGGCCGGCCGTCACGAACGCACCGACAACGCCGTACAGCGCGTCCCGGGAATTGCCGAAGTCCGCGGTCGCGTCTCGCAGCCAGCGCAGGTCGAAGAGGGCCGGGCTCAGCAGCAACCCGATTGCCGCGATGAGAAACCAGTTCTCGCGCCGGAATGCCCCACCCTTCACTGCCGTTTTCTCCCCCAACGTCGGCTCTTTTCTCATCTGTACTCGTCACGGCCCGCTCCGCCCTGCCTGGGCATTCGCAGCCTACCGGCAGGTGGCAGCTATCCGATCGGCGCAAACCCGCGTACGGTCGCTCCATGGCGAACCTCATCGAGAAACTAGCGGAATCGGTGCCCTCCTGGGGCGCGAAACTGGCGTACGGCGAGAAGACCACGCTGGGCGGGCACGACCTGATCCCCGTCGCGCTCGTCGGCTTCGGCTTCGGCGGCGGCGAGGGCTCCAGCGAGATGCCCGACGGCGGCTTCGGCCCAGGCGGCATGGGCGTCGGGGAAGGCAGCGGCGGTGGTGGTGGCGGCTACGCGGTGCCGATCGGCGCCTATGTCGGCGGACCCGACGGGCTGGAATTCCGGCCCAACCGAATCGCCCTGATGGTGGTAACCGTGCCCGTGGTGGCGGCCGCCGGGTTGGCGCTCGCGCAGATCATCCGCGCGCTCAGAGGTGCCGCCCCGAGTTGAGCCGGTCTACGCCGGCGATTCGCCGAGCATCACTCAAGACCTCGCGATCTCCGTCTGACCCGGCGCATCCATCGCTGGGCCTTGTCCGGGGCGTGCGCGGCGCTCACTGCGCCCCCTGTCGGCGACCGCTACCGCTATAGCGGGCGCGGCCGCCCGCAGGAGGTGCAGTGAGCGCTGCCCTGTCACGCGGCGGGGTTCAGCGCCGCAATGGTGGCGGCGTAGCGCCCCTCGACCTCCGCGAACCGCAGGAACTTCACGGTATCAACGAGAATCTCCTGCGCGTCGGGCTGCGCTTCCAGAAGAGCCATAACCTCGTCGGCGAAGGCGTCCAGAGGCATGAAGTGCTCGTTCACCGAGTTGCCGGCCATCAGTTCGGTCTGCACGGCCGGCGGAACGAGCTCAATGACCTGCACGGATGTTCCGGCCAGCTGCATCCGAATGGTCTCGCTGTACTGGTGGATGAAGGCCTTGGTGCCGTTGTAGGTGGGGGTAAAGGCCAGCGGGGTGAAGGCGAGCCCTGACGAGACCGTCATCAGGGTGGCGTCTGGGCGGGTCTGCAGGTGCTCGATGAATGCGGCGACCAGCCGCAGCGGCCCGTTGATGTTGGTCTCGACGATGCGTTCAGCTACGGCCAGGAAACCAGCACCGCGCACATCCTCGGCGTTCATCACCCCGGCCATGGCGATGAGTACGTTCAGGTCGCTGTGCTCGGCCAGAATCTGGTCGCGGGCGGCCAGCACGGAGGCGGGGTCGGTGGTGTCGATGGTGACGCCGGACAGCCCGTGCTCGGCGGCGAGGCGCTGCAACACGTCGGCGCGGCGCCCGCCGATCACGACGGTATTGCCGGCGGCCCGCAATCGCAGGGCCAGGGCGAGTCCGATGCCCGAGGTGGCGCCGGGGATGAAAATGGTGTTTCCGGTGATGTTCATGACTCGAGTGTGTGCGGCGGCGACCGGATGCGGGAGAGGAGCCGTTGTCGTAGGACTGCCGGTCCCTGGAGAGCGGAGCGTCGGTGGCGGATGATGGACGCATGGACCAACCTGCTCTCGCCGATTTTCTCCGCTCCCGCCGGAGCGGGCTCCGCCCTGAGGACGTCGGCCTCCCCGCTGGACCGCGTCGATTGGTCCCCGGGTTGCGCCGCGAGGAGGTCGCCGCGTTGGCCGGGATGTCCGCGGACTACTACGTGCGGATGGAGCAGGCCCGCAGCCCGCAACCATCCGAACAGATGTTGGCGGCCCTGGCCCGGGCGCTGCGCCTGAGCAACGACGAGCGGGATTACCTGTACCGCCTCGCCGACCACAACGTGCCGGCGCGCACGCCACTGGACACGCACGTTGCCCCCTCCCTGATGCGGGTCTTCGACCGGCTCGAGGAGACCCCGGCGTTGATCCTTTCCAGCCTCGGTGAGACTCTGGCGCAGAACTGGCTGGGCGCGGCGCTTCTCGGCGACCACTCCCGGCACACCGGGCTGGCTCGCAGCAGCGTCTACCGGTGGTTCACCGACCCCACCGATCGGGAGATCTACCCGTTTGCCGACCGGCAGCGGCAGAGCCGGGCCCAGGTGGCCGGCCTCCGTGCGGCCTTCGGCGCGGCGGGTCAGCGCTCGCGAGCGGGTGCGTTGGTGCGAGAGCTGAGCCGGGTGAGCGCAGAATTCACCGAAATCTGGGAACTGCAGGATGTGGCCACCCGCTTCCAGGACCACAAGACGCTGATCCACCCGGAACTGGGTCCGATTGAACTCGACTGCCAGACGCTCCTCACCGAGGACCGTGGTCAGGCGTTGCTCATCCTCACCGCGGCGCCGCGGAGCGAGGCCGCCGAGAAGCTGGCGCTCCTGGCCGTGCTCGGCCATCAGCGCTTCGCGCCGGCTCCCGTGACCCGCGGGCCAGCCCCCGAGTAGTGGTTTCGTGAGCTCGTTGGTGCTGCTGCGCCCTGTATGGCCGGGTGCACCCGATGTGGAGGGCGCAAGGGGCCATACGAGATGCAGTCGTGCTCTCTGCCGACGCCGACATGGACCGGCCGGTGTCAAAACCCCGCCACCGCGCGTACCGTCATCGCCAACAGGAGGCCCGGTCGAGTCGTGAGGTAAGAGCGGAAGCACAGGGTTTCAGGCGGCTTTGTCCGAGGTTGCGCCAAGCAGACCGCGACTGGTCCCGCCCGCCGCCGAGTCCCCGGTTGGCCCGACGGCGGACCAACCTTACGCACGGGACTAGTTCCTGAGGTCGACGGGCATCCTCTTCGGGCCAGAGGCCAGCATCAACGATCCGGGTCGGGTCCGCTCTCGTCGGGGCGAACCGGTCGCGAGGTATGCGCAGACGAATTCCTTCACCATCGCCCCGGCCCGGCCGGTGATGCGAATCGCCCGAGGCCGGTCCGCCTTAGTGAGGAGCTGGATGATCGCCCTCTTCCGCCCGACGCTGATGCACTGAGCGCTGAAACCGACATCGAGCTTCGTCAGGCCCCCACCGCGCAGAACTGCCAGAACGTTGTCTGCCGCGTGGCCGCCAAGGGGCATGGCGATGGCGCACCCCATCCGCAGGTGAGAACCCACGGAGGACGGCGGGTGCACGGCGTCGCCGGCACCGAAGATTTCAGGGTACGCAAGCGAACGGAGTTCCTCGTCGACCAGCAACCGGCCGATCGGGTCGACGTCGAGCCCGCTGCGTCGGGCAAGGTCGGGGACAGCGAAAGAGGCGGTCCAGACGGTGACGTCGCTGGGAAGAAGCGTGCCGTCAAGGAGTTCAACGGCGTCGGCCTGGACCCGGCTGGCGCCGCTCCCCTCCATCACGTTGACTCCGAGCTTATTCAGCGAACGGAGGACGGACTTGCGGGAGGCCGCGGGGAGATGGGCGAGCACGGCGCCTCTCGACACCAGGGTGACCGACGCTGTCGGGTGCTGTTCCGCGAACTCAGCGGCGGCCTCCACACCCGTCGCCCCGCCCCCGACCACGACAATGCGCTGGCCGTCCGGGCCGGTGGCGAGCGCAAGGCGCGCGGTCTCCGCCCCGTCAGCGTTGCTGAGCAGGTGCGCGAACTCGTCCGCACCGGGTACTCCGAGCGCGGCCGTGCTCCCCACGGCGTAGACCAGGGTGTCATAGGGTTCGCTCGTGATCCCACTGCTCGTCGCGACGGAGAGCACCCGGGCAGGAGCGTCGATCCGCAGCACCGTGCCCAGGACGATCTCGATGCGGTCGTGCAGCATGTCGTCCAGTGGAATCGCGGCGCTCATGCGCACCCCTGCGGCCACTTCGTGCAGGCGCACGCGTTCGATGAAGTCGGTGCGGGGATTCACCACTGCGACGCGCACCCGGCGGCCCTCGGCAGCCGTCAAGGACGCTTGCACCCGGTTTGCCGCGAGGATTCCGGCATAGCCGGCCCCGATGACGACAACCCTGTGCTCGGAACGTGTGCTCATGCGGTCTCTTTCTCGAAAACGGGCGGGTCACAAGTAATGACCGCCGCCTCCGCCGAAACGTGACACCTGGCGGCACTCGCGCGGGGCCTGTCACGAATCAGCATTGGAAACGGTGTAGCGGTAAGTTGATGCCGGATCGCACACCGAGCAGCACCGAACAGAGGATGCCGATGGGAGTTCCCAGTCGCGACGTTACCGCAGCAGAAATGGATGAGCTGGCGGCCGGGTTTGAGTCGATGCGCCCCCGGCTTTTCGGCATCGCCTACCGCATGCTCGGCAGCGCAGTGGAAGCAGAGGATGTCGTGCAGGACGCCTGGGTCAAGTGGCAGACGACCGACCGCTCGGGCATCCGCAGCCATCCTGCATTTTTGACGACGATGACGACCCGCCTCACGATCAACGTGGCGACGTCGTCGCGCATGCGTCGGGAGACCTACATCGGCCCGTGGCTGCCGGAACCGGTGTTAACCGGCGCCGATCCGGAACTGGGAGCGGAGAACACGGAGGCCCTCGAAGTCGGGCTCCTGTTGCTGATGGAACGACTGACGCCACAGGAGCGCGCCGTCTATCTGCTCCACGAGGCCTTCGGCTACACGTTCGGTGAGATCGCCGCGGTCGTTGAGACCACGGAGGCCAACGCCCGCCAGCTCGCCCGGCGTGCCCGCCTGCACCTCAAGGAGCACAGCGACAACCGCGTAACCGTCGCGCAGAAGAACCGTCTGCTCCGCTCCTTCCTCGCCGCCGCTCAAGCCGGCGACCTGGAGGGCCTGCAGACTCTGCTCGCCGACGACATCGTCCTGTACTCGGACGGTGGTGGGAACGTCACCGCCGCGCGCCGGCCGGTCGAAGGTCCCGACCACGTGGCACGGTTCCTTCTCGGCACGGTTCAGAAACTACAGATGCATGTCGAGCTCCATGTCGCCGCAGTCAACGGCTCCGACGCCTTCGTGCTTCGAATGGATGGCGAGCCGTTCCTCGTCGGGGCCATTGGGGTCAGCACCCGCGGTATCGACCGGATCTTCTTCATCATGAACCCGGTGAAGCTCGGCGCCGTGCGCGACGTCCCACTCGAGAGGCACCCGTCGTAGGCTGACAGCACGCGATGGAAAGGAGACCGCCATGGCCCAGACGACATCGGCAGTGACGCCGGCAGTGGCCGAAGTGATGGCCGAGTTGGCCGCCCTTGAGGATCCTCAGATCCGCGCAGTGAACGCCAACCACGGTGACGACCACGGCGTGAACCTCACCAAACTGCGCGCGGTCGCCAAACGGATCAAGACCCAGCCGGAGTTTTCACGGGACCTGTGGGCGACCGGGGACACCGCAGCGCGGCTGCTCGCCCTGCTGATCTGCCGGCCGAAGGCGTTCGAGCGGGATGAGTTGGATGCCATGCTGCGCGAAGCCGGCACACCCAAGGTGCAGGACTGGCTCGTGAACTATGTGGTGAAGAAGAACTCGAACGTCGAGGAGCTGCGCGTGCTCTGGTTCGCCGACACCGACCCCGTGGTCGCCAGCGCCGGTTGGGCGCTGACCACCGAGCGGGTGGCCAAGTCCCCCGAGGGCCTCGACCTGGATGGGCTGCTCGAGCTCATCGAGGCCGAGATGAAGGATGCGCCGGAGCGCCTGCAGTGGGCGATGAACCACTGCCTGGCGCAGATCGGGATCGAGCATCCCGAGCACCGCGCTCGCGCCCTGGCCATCGGCGAGCGCCTGGAGGTACTCAAGGACTACCCGACTCCCCCTGGCTGCACCTCACCGTTCGCACCCGTCTGGATCACCGAGATGGTCAGCCGCCAGAAGGCCTGACGACAGCCGGCTTCGAGCCGCGAGTCAACCCGTCGGCAGCCAGGTTCGCGCTGCGGTGACCAGCGCCGTCACCCCGATCGCGAGAGTCGGGTCGATGACCGGAGCGTAATGCGGGGAGTGATTCGACGGAACTGTGCGCAGGGCCGGGTCGGTCATGTCCCCGGTGGTGAACAGCTTGGGGTCGGTGCCGCCGAGGAGCCAGTACGACAACGGGGCATCCGCGCTGGTCGCGAGGATTCCGACATCCTCGCTGCCGGCGCCGGCACCCGGGTCAAGAATCTGGTCAGGTCCGAGCCACTCGGCGAAGGCGTGAAGTGTCTTCCCCAGCGCATCCGCATCGTTGACCACGATGGGGAATCGCTCGATCTCGGTGATCGTCGGTTCTTCCGGAGCGCCTGCCGCCTGCGCCTCGCCCTTGGCGATACGGTCGACGCTGTCGAGGATGTGTTGACGCACCCCGTTGGTGTAGCTGCGGATGTTCAACTGCAGCTCGGCCTCGCCGGGAATCACATTGGCCGCATCGCCGGCATGGATCGAACCGACGGTGAGCACCGCAGTGTCGGTGCTCGGAATCTCCCGCGAGACGATGGTCTGCAGGCGAAGCACGGTCGCCGCCGCCATCACCACCGGGTCGATCGAGTTCTGAGGCATCGAGCCGTGTGCTCCCTCGCCGATAAGACGAACGCGCAGGGAGTCCGACCCCGCATACGACGCACCGGCGTGCCCGGCTATCTTGCCGGCCGGCAACGGGGCCACATGCTGTCCCAGCACGATGTCGGGCTTGGGAACCTTCTCGTAGAGTCCGTCGTCGACCATGGCCTGGGCGCCCGCGCCGAGTTCCTCGGCGGGTTGGAAGACCACGACCAGCGTGCCCGACCAGCTCGACCGGTCGGAGGACAGGACCTCGGCTGCACCGACCAGGCAGGTCGTGTGGAGGTCGTGCCCGCAGGCGTGGGCCACGGGGACAACCGTGCCGTTCGCGTTGGGTGCGGTCACGGTACTGGCATAGTCGAGCCCGGTGTCCTCCCGGACCGGCAACGCGTCCATGTCGGCGCGCAACAGCGCGGTGGGGCCCGCGCCGTTTTCCAGGACACCGGCCACTCCGGTGCCACCGATGCCGGTGGTGACCTCGAACCCGAGTGTCGTCAGGCGTTTCGCGACGATCTCGGCGGTGCGATGTTCCTGGAAGCCGAGTTCGGGGTGAGAGTGCAGATCTTTGTAGAAGTCGGCGAGGGCCGAATCGGCGGTCAGATTCTCATTCACGGTATTCACGTCTGCTTCTTTCGTCGCGGATTTCGCGTTCAATTTAGCGCCGCTCGACACCGATCGAAAGGCCGCGCGCAACACCGCCGCGGCCCAAGCGATCGCGCCGTTCACCGCCCCGGACTGTCAATCCCGGCCCCAAGCGACGGGCCTAGCCAGCACCGGGCAGCGGTGCTGTGGTTCGGACCGCCGTGACCACGTCAAGGATCGCCTGGGTCGTCGCGGCAGCATCGGCTTCGTCCGAGACCAGGGATGCGTGGGTGGCACCGTCGACGACGCGGTGTGAGCTGTTCGTCGACAAGGAGGCCATGGCCGCCTGTTTTGCGGGCCAGTCGGAAGCGCTACCGCTACCTGCTTCCAGAACGACCAGAGGCTTGTCGGCGAAGCTCACCAGGGTGCCGGCCTGCTCCATCGAGGAATTGGCCAGGAGATACTCCTCAACCGTGCTCCCCAGTTGGCCGCCTTTCGCGACGCTGGCGCGCGCCTGAGCCTGAGAATCCGGCGGGAGGGTGTCGTAATCGAACTGACCGTACAGGCGACCAACGCCAAGACGGGCCGACGCCGACACCAGCGCGGACACGCGACCCATCGGGTCGTACGAGTCCCCCGCAGCCGCGGAGGCTGCGCTGGGTTCCGTCGTCGAACTCGGGGCGGTGGAGTCGATCAACACCATTCCGGCCACCTCGTCGGGGTACAGGGCTGCGAAAGTTTGCGCATAGAGCCCCCCAAACGAATGGCCGGCCAGCACGTAGGGTCCGTCAGCCCCTCCTCGCTGCAGCAACGTGTGCAGGTCGGTCGCGATCTGGGTCGCGTCCTGCGGAGCATCCGCGGGTTCGCTCCACCCACGTCCGGCCCGGTCGTAGACGCAGACGAGCGTGTCCGCGGCCACGGCCGGCTCGATCCACCCGAGCACGGCGGAAATTTCGCCTCCGCCCGGCTCCAGAATGACCGTCGGGCTTCCAGTGCCGGTGCAGCTCAGGTGCAGACGATGTCCGCCGACGTCGACCAGCTGACCCGCCATCGGGTGTGCGCGGGTGTCCACCGCCTCCATCACGGTTTCGTAGCCGCCGCCGATCGAGGCAACGGCCAGCAGGGCGATCACCGGGTACAGCAGCCAGCGTCCGCTCCGGCTCCGAAGCTGCGCGTGCACCCGAATGGCCATCCAGATTGCCGTCACCAGCACGACGGGCGGCCACACCCAGTTGAGCACCTCCTGCAGTGGGGAGCCGAAGACCACCAGAAGAAGACCGCCCAGGCCCAGGACTACTGCGGGGACCGCAGCCCACCGCTGCGGCTGATCGGTGAATCGGATGGTGAGCACGGCCAACACCGCCCAGCCCAGTCCGAAACCGAGGAGGACGGCCCCGGTGACTTCGCCTTCCCCTGGCCGGATGAACGGGGCGGCGGCCAGAAGCAGAGCGGCGACGAGTCCGAAGGCCAGCGACCCGAGGACGATCAAACCCACATGGCGCCGCAGGCCGGGACCGGGTCGGTCCGTGTCCTGACTCGAGGGCGTGGTGGGGATGGTGGTCACGATGGACTCGATTCCATGCGCTGCTGGCGTGGTGCGAGTGCAGCCGCTCTGCACGCGTGGCACCTGCCGTTACCTGGAAGCTACCACCACAGCTGAGCCGCTGGGGTCGGGTTCAGGGTTCGTACCCGATGAGCCAGTGCGGTCCGTGACGGTCGACGACCTGGCCGTCGGACACGCCCCACGGCTTCGGGGCGAGGAGATCACCGATTCTGCCGCCGAGTACCGGGGAAACTCAGATAGAGCAGCGGCGCCGACTTGCGCAGATCCTATTTACGCCCCGCGAACAGGGCGTGCAGCAGCGGAATGACCGACCCGATCATCAGG
Organism: Cryobacterium sp. TMN-39-2; assembly: GCF_004402745.1. Lineage (NCBI taxonomy): Bacteria > Bacillati > Actinomycetota > Actinomycetes > Micrococcales > Microbacteriaceae > Cryobacterium > Cryobacterium sp. TMN-39-2. The sequence continues at coordinate 127,336 of NZ_SOFX01000011.1, read as the reverse complement.
ACTGCGCCGAGAACCGCATCGTCACCGCGGAGCACCGCGCCGGCGATGAGCAGGGCACCGAACAGCACCGCCGACACCACTCGACCCGCGGTGCGCTCCAGCCGCGCGACCCGCCGCTCGAGGCCCGGGCTCGTCACCGCCACAGTGCCGTCCCCGAGGCGGGTGACGATCGCGTCCAACCGCTTCGGCAGTCCCCAGGCGATGCCGGCGTTCTCCAGCGCCTGCTTGCCGAGGTCCTGGGCCACGTTGCCGCGCTCGTCGCGCAACAGTTGCGACGCATACGGCTCGATGGAGTCCCAGAGGTTGAACGCGGGATCCAGCGAACTGCAGACCCCGGAGGTGAGCGACATCGCCCGGATGATGAGCAGGAAGTTCTCCGGCAGCTGGAACGGCAGCGACCGCACCACATCGCCGAACTGCACGGCGAAGTCGCGGAACTCCCGCGGGTCCACCTCCCGCAGCTCGGCGAAGCCCATGCCGCCGAAGCGGGCGAAGAGCTGGGTCATCGCCCGCTCCAGCTCGGTCGTGTCGGAGGAGGGAAGCAGCACGCCCACATCGCGCGCCGCTTCCACGAGGCCCGTGCCGTCCCGCGAGGCGGCCGCGATGAGCATCTTCCGCAGTCCGCGGCGGGTGCTCGTGGGGACCTCACCCATCATGCCGAAGTCGATGAACGTCAGTCTCCAGCCGCGGCCGCTCGGATCGTCCGGCATCGGGGTGACGAAGATGTTGCCCGGGTGCGGGTCGGCGTGGAAGAACCCGTTGGTGAACAGCTGGTCGAACATCACGGCGGCGAAGACCGGAGCCACCTGCGCCGGGTCGATGCCCGCAGCGTCCAGCGCATCCGTGTCGGTGATCTTGATCGCCGTCACGTCTTCGAGAGTGAGCACGCGTCGGGTGGTGCGCTCCCAGACGATCTCGGGCACGCTCACCCGCTCGTCGTCGGCGAAGTCCTCCGCGAACCGCACGGCGCTGGTGGCCTCGTGCAGGTAGTCGATCTCCTCGAGGCAGGTCAGCGCGAATTCCTCGATCAGCGCCGGCGCATCCACCCGGTCGGAGACGAGGCGCACGTGACTGAGCCAGCCGCTCACCCTGCGTAACGCCGCCAGGTCGACGTCGACAATGGCGTCGATGCCGGGCCGTTGAACCTTGATCACCACACCGTGCAGGCCGGTGTCGGCGGCATCGAGCGGGGCGAGCCGCGCACGATGAGCCTGACCGAGGGATGCTGCCGCCACCGGCGTCTCGTCGACCCACGCGAACGCCCGTTCCAACGGCATGCCCAGCTCAGCCTCGGCGAGCGCCCGGATCGCCGGGAAGGCAACCGGCGGCACCTCGTCCTGCAGTCCCTCGAGTTCGGTCGTGATCTCGGGCGGCAACACGTCCAGCCGGGACGACAGGAACTGGCCGACCTTGATCATCAGCCCGCCCAGGTCCACGGCGAGCACATGGAAGCGTTGCGCGAAGCGGCGCATCCGCTTGGCGCGGGTGCGCTCGGCGACCCGCGCGAGCCCGATGCGCGGCAGCAGCAGCTCGTAGAACCACGTGACGGCGAGGTTCCAGCCGGCGAATCGAAGAATGCGGCGGTACCGCGCACGGGTGTCCCCCGCGCCGGGGTTCACGCGCATTCGGACCCGGCGACCCGGCGTCACCCGCTAGTCCTGGGCGAGGATTGAGTAAATCCGGCGACGTGCCTCGTCGATGGCCGCAACAGCCTGCTGGATCTGCTCCGGGGTGCCGGTGCGACCGACCTGGGCGGCGGCCTGCGCGAGCTCGAATCCGGCCTTGGGCAGAGCGGTGAACTTGGCGTCCTCCGCCTCGGTCTCCGGCGCCCACGGCGCTTGGCCGGCAGAGGTGGTGGCCTCGGCGCGGCCCGCGTCGGTGAGCGAGTAGGTCTTGCGACCGTTCGACTCCTCGGCGCTGATGAGCCCCTCGTCGGCCAACAGCTGCAGCGTCGGGTACACCGAACCGGCGCTGGGCTTCCAGGAGCCGCCGCTGCGTTCCTCGATTTCGTGGATGATCTGGTAGCCGTGCATCGGCTGTTCGACGAGCAGAGCGAGAACCGCAGCACGCACGTCACCGCGGCCCATGCGGGTGCCCGCGCGCTTCTCGAACTTGGAGCGCAGCTGCTCCATCGCTTGCCACATGCCGTCGACGGGATTGCCGCCGCCGAACCCGCCAGTGGGGAATGAATTGCCCATGATGACCTCCTCAGTGAATCGCTAACGATACTCAACGATATAGTCAGGCGCGGGCAACCGATAGGGATCGGAGGGAGTCAGACTCGACTCTCAGCGAACTCTCGCATAAGCGCAGAATCTAGGATGGTCGGATGCAGTTCTCCCTGTGGGTGGCCCTTGTCGGCGCGGGCGCCTTGATCAGCTTCACGCCTGGCGCGGGGGCCATCAACACCATGAGCAACGCCCTGAATGCGGGCTTTCGCCGTTCGATCTGGGGCATCCTCGGCCAGCAAGCCGCGTTGCTCATCCACATCGTGATCGTGGCACTCGGTGTGGGTCTGCTCGTGGCCAGTTCGCCGCTCGCGTTCAACGTCATTCGTTACGCCGGTGCCGCCTACCTGGTTTACCTGGGCGTCCGGCAGTTTCTGGCGAAGCCGGAGCTCGATTCCGAACAGACCAGAGCTTTGAGCGATGAGCCGCGTTCGTCGATGTTCCGACGCGGGCTGTGGGTGAACATGCTCAACCCGAAGGCGATCGTGTTCTTCTTGGCGTTCCTGCCCCAGTTCATCCGGGTCGACCGGCCGTTGCCGGCCCAGTACCTGATCGTGGCCGCCACCGTCGTTGTGATCGACATTCTGGTGATGTGGTTCTTCTTCGCCGTTGCGGCACGCTCATTCCAGCGATTCACCCGCGACGCTCGGGGTCAGCTGGTGGTGAACCGGGTCTTCGGCGTGCTCTTCGTGGCCGTCGGCGTGCTGCTCGCGGTCATCCACTGAGGTCTCGGGCCGTCGGCGGTTGATGCCGGCCCGCCGTTAGGGTGAGCACATGCGATGGGGTCGAACATATTTCGCCGTGCAGGCGATTGCCGGTGCCGCGTGGTGGTTCGCCGTGTTCGCGTCCCCCCCGGTGCGCGACGTGACCCTCGGCGGCCTCAACCCGATCCTTGTCGCCGCCGTCGACATCCCCCTCTTCGTCGGAGCTTCGGCGCTGGCGGCGCTGGGCGTGCGGGGCGCCGCGGTGGTGAGCACTGCGTGGACCGGCATCGTCGCCATCACGCTGGCGGGGTATGCCACGGTCACCACCGAAGCCGGCTGGGGCGTGGTCATCATGGCGGCGGCCACCGCCGGGTCCGCGTTCGCGCTGTGCCTCGTGGCGCTCGGGCGCATCCCCACCGAGTGGATGATTCGGGGCCCGTTCGCCTTCCGGCCCGCCGCCGCGCGCTCTGCCGCGGCGTCCCACGTGGTCTCGACCTTCTCGCAGATAGCGGTCTTCTGGGGCCTGTTCCTCGTGGTGATCCCGCTCATCGCCGCGGTCCTCGAGCGCCGCTGGGCAATCGCCCTGCAGTTCCCGGCGTTCACCGTTCCCCTCGGCGTAGCCGTATTGATGGCCGCCAGTGCTCTGGGCATCTGGTCGGCCATCGTGATGTCGACGCTGGGAGACGGCACACCGTTGCCCTCGGCGATGCCGAACAGCCTGGTCATCGCCGGACCGTACCGCTGGGTGCGCAACCCGATGGCGGTCTCCGGCATCGTGCAGGGTGTTGCGGTCGGCCTCATCCTCTCGTCGTGGCTGGTCCTTGTCTATGCGGTCGCCGGCTCGCTGCTCTGGAACTACGCCATCAGGCCGCACGAAGAGGCCGACCTCGAACAGCGCTTCGGCGCCGAATTCCGCCGGTATCGTGATGCGGTGCGGTGCTGGCTTCCCGGAGCGCCGGTGTCGCCGTCCCGCCCGTGAGTTAGGAAGGGCGGGCGGCGAGTACGCAGAATTCGTTGCCCTCGGGGTCGGCGAGGACTACCCAGGAAGCACCATCCTGGCCGACGTCAGTAAGGCTCGCACCCAGCGCGATCAGCCGCTCGACCTCGGTGGTCTGGTGGTCGGGCACAAAGTCCAAATGCAGGCGGTTCTTCACGCTCTTCACTTCGGGAACGGCGGCGAACAGCAGCGTCGGATGGGCTCCCTCCGCGGGTGCGATCTCCAACTCATCGTCGTTCTCGCCCACCACAACCCAGCCCAAGGCGTCTCGCCACCACAGCCCGAGCGCCTTCGGGTCGCGGCTGTCGATGACGACTTCTTCCCACATCAATGACATGCCCACAGAGTACCCGGGCGATTACTCGACCCACCAGCGCCCCGCTGCGCAGTAATGTGGACTCCGTTGCCGTCGCCCTGCACCAGGACGACACCCCGATCCAAGGAGAACCAGATGTCGGTCGGCTTGCTCGCCGTAGTCGATGACATTCTTACCGCCGCCCTCAAGGCGAGCGCTAAGACCGCCGGCGTCGTCATCGACGACGCGGCCGTCACCCCGCAGTACGTTCAAGGGCTGACGCCGGCGCGCGAGCTGCACGTTGTCTGGCGGATCGCCCTGGGCAGCCTGTTCAACAAGTTCGTCATCATCATCCCCCTCGCGCTTCTGCTCTCCGCATTCGCGCCCTGGGTGTTGCCGTTCCTGTTGATCCTCGGCGGCACCTACCTGTGCTTCGAGGGTGCGGAGAAGGTCACCGAGTGGTTCGGCGTGCATCACGCCGTCGCCGAGACCGAATCGCGGGACGAGAAGAAGCTGGTCTTCGGCGCCATCCGTACCGACCTCATCCTCAGCACCGAGATCATGCTCATCGCCCTGGCCAGTCTCGACCCCGACTTCGGCATCTGGATGACGCTAGGCGCTCTGGTGGTCATCGGCCTTGGCATGACGCTGCTCGTCTACGGTGCTGTCGCACTGTTGGTGAAGATCGACGACATCGGGCTGTCCATGATGAAGAACTCCGCACGCCAGGTGCGCCGCACCGGCGCCCGCATCGTGGCAGCGATGCCCGCCGTGTTCAAGGTGATCAGCATTATCGGAACCGTCGCCATGCTGTGGGTGGGTGGTCACCTGGTGATCACCAACCTGGCCGAAACCTTCTGGCACGGCCCCTACGACGTGCTGCACGCCGTGACGCACGCTGTCGAAGCCGCTGGACCCGTCATCGTCTGGGTCACCGACACGGCGATGTCGGCCGTGTTCGGGGTCATTCTGGGCATGATCGTTGTCGGAATCGTTCTCGGCGTGTCGCGCCTGCTCAAGCGAAACCAGCCGGAGAGCGCCGCGCACTGAGGCGATCCGTTCAGGTCTCCAGCGCTGCCTTCAGCCGCTGCAGGTGGTCGCCGTCTTCCTTCTTCAACACGGCAGCGACCAGTGGGAGCATTAGCCTCTTCGCTCTGCTAGCCGTGAGATCACAGACCAGCTCCACGCGTGTGCCCGCCGCTTCGGGGTGGAACGCATACCGATACACGGTTTCGATTCCCTCGGTCAGGTTCTTCACGGCGTAGGCCTGACTCGGTTCATAGGCCACGACCTCGAGGTCGGCCTGTTCGTCCTTGCCCCTCATCACGCGGGTCTCACGCAGGAGCGTCCCGACGCGGATGGGCCCGTCGGTGAGCTTGACCATGCTCGTCACCGAGTGAACGACCTTGGGCGCGTTCTCCGGTGCGGTAACAAAGTCGAAGACGTCGCGCGGGGGCCGAGAAATCCATTCGCTCATCTTGAATCCGGCCATTTTTCTCCTCCGTCGGGTCGATCGTAGTGAGCGGGACGGATGGCCGCCAGGTCACGAGGGCTGACGTGTGCGGGCAGGACCCGTGCCGGCCGCGGTCAGTGTGATTCGTCTAATTCGGCGTAGAGCCGCGTGGTGTGCAGGGCGAGATAGGAGATTTCGTCGGTGGTGATGACCCGGTTGATCGCCGTGCCGATCAGCTCGGCGATATCCACGGCGGCCTCGGCGGCTTCGGGATAGGCCTGCTGCACCGCACTGAGCACGTCCAGGCGGGATGTCTTCAGTTGTTTGTCGCTGGCGGCCCGGGCGAACACATAGCGAAGATGCGTCACGAAACGCGTGGCACTGCTCGCGTTCTCATCAATGGGTCGGCCCCAGCGCTGCGCCAGGCGCAGGAAGACCCGGCTGATGGTCTCGGTCATGGCGACGGTCTTCGAGAAGTCACCCTTCGTCCACTGCTGGTTGACGAAGTGCAGTGCGAACGCGACCCATTCGTCATCCTGCAGCCGCACCCCGAGCCGTTCGTTCACCAGGATCAGAACCTGCCGCCCCAAGGCTGCTTCGGCGGGATAGAGCTGGGCCACCTCCCACCGCAGCGGGAAGTCGATGAGGGTGCCTTCTCGCGCCCGGTGCACCGCGAAGGTGAGGTGGTCGAGTACCGGGATCATCAGCGACTGTCGCGGCTCCAGGCCCAACGCCGCATGGCCCAACTCGGTGATCGTCTGGGCCAAGGCGATGTGGTCGGAGGGTGCATCGCTCAGCAGTCCCGCCAGCTGAGGGGCCCGGTAGAGCCCCTCAGCCACGAAGCGTTGATCGGCCAAGGTGATATCAACGGTTTCTCCCGGGCGGCGTTGGAAACCGATTCCTTTACCCAGCAACACCACCTCGGTGCTGTCTGCTTCGATGGCGAGCACCACGTTGTTGTTGTAGACGCGTTTGATGCTGGCCTGCTTCGAGGAGATCAGGTCGGACTCCTCGGAGTGTCCGCTCCCTACGGTTACCGCCATGGACAGCCCCTTATTTCTGACGGACCGTGATCACGGATGCGCCGTTGGCCTGCAGATCCGGCGCACTCATGGAGAATTTGGCTCCATTGGTCAGCAGGACGGGGGTGACCATGGATGGCACCTTGGTCTTGATGTCGAGCAAGTCGCAACTGATGATGACGTCACCGCGGGAGACCGTCTCGCCGGCCTGCCGGTGACCGGTGAATCCCTTGCCCTTGAGGGTCACGGTATCGATGCCGATGTGGACCAGGATCTCCGCCCCGTCGTGGGTGCGGACGGCGAACGCGTGCAGCGTTTTTGCGACCAGGACCAGTTCGCCGTCCACCGGGCTGCGGAAGAATCCGCTCGTTGGCATGACGGCAAATCCGTCGCCGACCGAGCGCTGTGCGAAGACGGGGTCCGGAACCTCGTCGAGTGAGACGATGCGCCCCGACACGGGGCTGTAGACGGACTCGCTCTTTTTCTTGAATGGGTTGAGCATGTGCGTGTTCCTTTAGTCGTCGAGGCCGAGGCTCTCATTAATTGCGCTCTTGTACAAAATGGCTTTGCCGCCGTAGACCGCCTGAACGCCGCCCCGGACTTCGAACACGTCCGTGGCTCCCAGCTTCCGCAGGGCGGGCTTGTCGACTTTGCTGGGGTCCTTCACCGAGACGCGCAACCGGGTGATGCAGGCGTCCACCTCTTCGAGGTTGGTCGCTCCACCGAGGGCTTGCAGGATCTGTGCGGCTTCTTTCTCAATCGTGCTTTCGCCGCGTCCGCCGACCGTGACCGGCACGAGGGCGGATTCGTCCTGGGTTTCGGGCTCGGCCACGCCGATGGTGTCTTCGAGGTGACCGGGAGTGCCGATCTTGAACCGCTTGATCGCGAAGCGGAAGGAGAAGTAGTACAGGGCGAACCAGACCGCGCCGATCGGCAGCACGAGCAGCCAGTTGGTCTGATCATTGCCTTGCAGGATGCCGAAGAGCGTGAAGTCGATCGCGCCTCCGGAGAAGGTGTTGCCGAGACGGATGTCCAGAATGTCGGCGAGGAAGAACGAGACACCGTCAAGGAAGGCGTGGAACACGTACAGCAGGGGTGCGACGAACAGGAACATGAACTCGATCGGTTCGGTGATACCCGTGATGAACGAGGTCAGCGCAACGGAGAGGAACAGGCCCGTGTACTTGGCGCGGCGGCCCTTGGGGATGCAGTGCCACATGGCGAGGCAGGCGGCGGGAAGGCCGAACATCATGGTGGCGAAGCGGCCGGAGAAGTAGCGGGTGCCTTCGGTGTACAGACCGACGTGGTTGGGGTCGGCCAGTTGTGCGAAGAAGATCTTCTGGGCGCCCTCGACCATTGTTCCGTTGACCAGCTCGGTTCCGCCCAGCGGGGTGTACCAGAACAGCGGGTAGATCATGTGGTGCAGGCCGACGGCGCCGCTCAGGCGCATCCCGAACCCGTAGAAGAACGTCCCCACCGGCCCGAGGCCGGCCATCCAGGTGCCGGCGGAGAGCATGCCCTGCTGGATGGGCGGCCAGGTGAGGAAGAAGAAGATACCCACGAAGATCGCGGCGAAGGCCGTCACGATCGGTACAAAACGGGATCCGCCGAAGAAGCCGAGAACCGCCGGCAGTTCGATGTTGCGGTAGCGGTTGTGCAAGAACACGGCCGTGGCGCCGATGACCAGTGCGCCGACGACGCCGGTGTCGACGGGTTCGGCGTCGGGCTTGAAGATGTCCAGCATCGCGGTGATGGTGGCCGTCATGACCAGGTAGCCGACGATTCCGGCCAGGGCAGCGGTGCCCTTGTCCCGCTTCGCCAGGCCGATGCAGAGACCGATCGACAGCAGCAGGGCCAGGTTGGTGAAGATAGTCGATCCGGCGGCGGACATGACGCCGAAGATTCCCTGCAGAATCGTGTTGTCCAACGCCGGGAAGGCCTGGACAGTGTTGGGATTGGACAGCGCGCCACCAATGCCGAGCAGGAGCCCGGCGGCTGGAAGGATCGCGATCGGCAGCATGAACGCTTTGCCGATCTTCTGGAACTGCTTGAACATGATGACTGCTCTCATTTCAGGCGCGGCAACAGAGGCGCGCAGGAAGGAAGGGGGTGACGGAGAAGTTGTTAGGCGAGGGCTTCGACGAACTCGGTGGCGATTTCCAGGGGCCTGGTGATCGCACCGCCGACCACGACGCAGAAGGCGCCGAGGTCGATCATCTGGCGTGCCTGCTCCGGGGTACGGATCCGGCCCTCGGCGATGATCGGCACCGCGGTCTGGGCGACCAGCTGTTCGACCAGGCCGAAGTTCGGCGCCGGTGCCGCCAGGGATTGCGGCGTGTAGCCGCTGAGGGTGGTGCCGACGAAGTCGACCCCGGCCTCAGCCGCGGCCAGGCCCTCAGCGAGGGTGGCGATGTCCGCCATCAGGGCCAGTCCCGGGTGTGCGGCCCGGATCTGCTCGACGAAGGCGGCGGGGCTCAGTCCGTCGACGCGCTCACGGTCGGTGAGATCCACAGCCACGATGTCCGCGCCCGCACCGACGAGGGCATCCACCTCGGCCATCGTCGCGGTGATGTATGGCTCGAACGGCGGGTACTGCTTCTTGATGAGCCCGATCACCGGAAGCTCGACGGCGGCCTTGATCTCACGGACATCGCGGGTGGAGTTGCTGCGAATCGCCACCGCACCTGCTTGGGCAGCCGCTGTGGCCAGAAGCGGCATCACGCCGCCATCGGCGACGAACAGCGGCTCGCCCGGCAGCGCCTGGCAGGACACGATAAGACCGCCACGCAGGCGGTTCAGAAGAAGGGGGCTGGTCATGGACGTACCTCGGTCACTGAAAGACGGGATAGTCATGCACAGAGCAGTGCATAACTTTCGTCTCAGGTTTTGCCGTAAGTTACAATCCCGATGACTCTGGCGAAATGATCGCGCTCGTATAACGTACATGTTTTTCGCCGGTTCGTCGAGAATTCCCCATCAGTTTGCGATCTCGTAGCGCAAAAGGACCACGCCGTTCTCGAACGACGCCGCCACGACCAGCTTCAGCTCGCGCTGATCCTCGAAGATGCGCGTTCCCTTGCCACGTGACGCCGGGCACACCCGCATCTGCACTTCATCGACGACACCGGCCACCAGCAGGGAGTGCATGAACCGCAGACTCCCCCGACACGAAGCTGAGCCCACCTTCTTCCTCCGCGGCGAGATTGTCGACAGTCACCCACTGCTGGACTATGAGCTTTCGCATGGCGAGACTGTAGCCCGATGGCGCACCGCATCACCTCGACTTCGTGGCCGGCGAGGTGTCGGCGGCTTCCTAGCCGGGTGTGCCGTCGTGCGCTCGGTGCTGGGCGAGCTGCTGGAGTTGCCAGTTGTGCACGTCGGGCAACCACTCCAACGGGGCCGCCGGGCCGACCCGCGGGTCGTCGGGAACACCGCCGTCACGCAAGGCCTGCACGTACGCGCGATCCTGGGTGATGCGCGTTCGAAGCTGTACAGCCCCGCCGATTGAGCCGTGACCGGGGATGACGACAGCCATGTCGTCCGCCACCCCCTCGAACAGCCGCAGCGCTGCGAGGTAGTCCTCGATCGGATTAGTGGCCTGCAGGTCGAGGAACGGCATCAGGATGTCCGAGAGCATGTCGCCGGCAACAAGAACACCGCGCTCCTCGATCACGAGCGCCGCATGGCCCGGCGCATGCGCCTGATGCTCGATGATGCGAATTCGGGGGCCGTCCCAGGGAATCTGCGCGGCTTGGGCGGGCAGACCGGTGATGAAGCCGAGTAGATCCATCGGGATCTCGTCGGCGTACTCCGGCGGCAGCCCCTCGGCGATCTGGTCCTTCCAATCCGCGTTCGACAGCACACCCCGGATGGCGGCCGCGCAGCGGGCTGTGCCATACCGGGGCACCACACCGAAGCTCGGGTGCCAGAGCACGTGGTCCCAATCCGGATGCGTCGAGAAGCCGGCCACCACGGGCTGGCCCAACGCGCGAAGGTCGTTCGCAAGGTCGGTCATTTCGTTCGCCGTGATGCCGGGGTCGATGAGCAAAACGCCGGCCCGGCCCTGCACAACAACGGAATTGCTCTGGATGAACTCGCTCACGTGAACCAGCACACCCTCCGCGACCTCCGTCAGCATGGGAGTCCTTCCGCTTGAGTTTGCGATCAATTGTCGAAACGGTACTACTGGCGGAAGTGGAGCACCACGGGCGAAGCGGGTGAGCCGTGACATGTCCACGGGGTCTCCCTACAATGGGGTTCAACAGTCTCTATTCGGCTGAGACTGTCGATTCGAGCGGCGGCCGTTCGAACTCGCGACGCGACTCTGAGCGCACCGGGGAGGACGATCGCATGGGCAGCACGGACGACGCACCAACCGCATCCCAGGCTCACACCAAACCACCACCGGGTGGCGCGCGCACGTTCGCGCAGGTGCTGGTGAACACGGCGGTCGCGAACGTCACGACGAGTTTCCTCTGGTTCGCCCTCACCTTCTGGGTCTATCTGGAGACACGGTCGGTGCTCGCCACCGGAATCATCGGCGGAGCGTACATGCTGCTCGTCGCCGTGTTCTCCATGGCGTTCGGCACGATCGTGGACCGGCATCGCAAGCACCTGGTGATGGTGTTCGCGGGCCTGGTCACCCTCATTGCGTTCGGCATCGGCGGCGGGCTGTATCTCGTGTTCCCGGAGTCCACGCTGCTCGACATCAACGGGCCGATGTTCTGGCTGTTCAGCGGAATCATCCTCTTCGGTGCGGTCATCGAGAACATGCGAAACATCGCACTGTCGACGGTCGTCACGCTGCTGATCCCGACCGAGCGGCACGCGAACGCGAACGGGATGGTGGGCACGGTGCAGGGGCTCGCCTTCATGGTCACCAGCGTCTTCAGCGGGCTCGCGATCGGGTTGTTGGGCATGGGCTGGACGCTCCTCATCGCGATCATTCTGTCGGCGGCGGCCCTCCTGCACCTGCTGTTCCTCCGCATCCCCGAAGACCAACCGAAGCAGGATGGCGAGCGGCGTCCGCTGATCGACCTACGCGGCAGCATCACGGCGGTGCGGGCGGCGACGGGACTCTTCGCGCTCATCATCTTCTCGACGTTCAACAACTTCATCGGCGGCGTCTACATGGCGCTCATGGACCCATACGGACTCGAGCTCTTCCCCGTCGAGGTGTGGGGAATCGTGCTCGGCGTCTCGTCGACCGGGTTCATCATCGGTGGGCTGCTGATCGCGAAGTTCGGGCTCGGGCGTAACCCGGTCCGCACGATGCTGCTGATCGTGATCCTCATGGGCGTGCTCGGGGCGCTGTTCACGATCCGCGACTGGTGGTGGCTGTACGCCGCGGGCATCTGGCTCTACATGACGCTCATCCCCGCCGTCGAGGCGTCCGAGCAGACGGTCATCCAGAAGGTGGTGCCGTTCCACGTGCAGGGGCGGGTGTTCGGGTTCGCTACGGCGTTCGAGTCGGCGTCGGCCCCGATCACCGCATTCCTCATCGCGCCGATCGCCGAGTTCATCATCATCCCGTTCATGAACTCGGATGCCGGGCGCTCCAGCTTCGGTGCGCTGCTGGGCGACGGCCAGGCCCGGGGTATCGCGCTGGTATTCCTCATCGCTGGGATCGTGATGGTGCTCGCGGCCATCGGGGCGTTCTTCACGAGGTCGTACCGCCGCATTTCGGCGCAGTACCTCGACCAGTCCGAGTCGGTATCGGCCGAGGGCGCTCAGGATCCGACGGCGGAGGCGCAGCTGCGGCACTGATCCACACCAAGTCCCGAGTGGGGGGCACCTAGCCGGAATCCGCTGCCCCCGGCTATCGTGGCGTCCAGCGTCTGGCGCAGCACAGGACGTGACCCCAAACAGATGAAGTCGCTTTCGCGACGTTACGGATTGGAAGTCAAATGCCAGAAAGCAGCAAGCCGACCATTGTCCTTGTTCACGGTGCCTGGGCGGATGCGTCCAGCTGGAATGCCGTGAGCGCACCCCTTCAAGCCGAGGGGTTCACGGTGCTGGCCCCGCCCAATGAGCTGCGGGGACTGACATCGGATGCGGCATACATCGCGTCCTTCCTCGCCCAGCGCACCAGCGGGCCGGTGGTGCTCGTCGGGCACTCGTACGGCGGCGCGGTGATCACCAACGCCGCCGCCCAGGGCGGCGACGTGCGGGCGCTCGTCTTCGTCGACGCCTTCATTCCGGACGAGGGTGAGACCGTTGTCCAAATCCTCGAAGGCTCGGGCTCCGCGCTGGCGGTCGCCGACCCGACGACGGTGTTCGATGTCGCGGGCTATCCGGGTGCCCCTGAAGGCGCCGCCGAGGCGTTTCTCAAGCCCGAAACCGTGCACAACGCCTTTGCTCAAGACCTGCCCGAAGCAGATCGGTGGACGATTGTGGCCACCCAACGGCCGGCCTCGTTCGTCGCGAACGTGACCCCGTCGGGACCTGCGGCGTGGAAGTCGATCCCCAGCTGGGCGGTCCTGGGCACCGACGACAGGGTGATTCCGATCGCCACGCAACGCCGGATGGCGGAGCGTGCCAACTCGACGATCACCGAGGTCGACGCCTCCCACGTCTCGATGGTTTCGCATCCCGAGGCCACTCTCGCCGCGATCCACGCGGCGGTGGAAAACAGCGTCGCCCCGGCCGGAGTCGAAGCCGGCCGGGCACGCTAGCCGGCTAGGCCAGCGTCGGCTGCAACATCCCCTCGAGGCGCCGGTAGCTGGTCTCCATGCCGTCGGTCATGCCGGTCGCCAGAACCGCGTCACGCTGCTCAGCGTTGGCGTAGGTGATGACGAGTGCGAGCAGGGTTCCGCCCTCCACTTCCGTGAGGGTCAGCTCGTTGAGCGTTGCCGGGAAGTCCATCCCGATCATCGCTTCGGTCGTGACCGCGCGGTGCGGCGCCTCCGACTCGAGCAGCTCGCCGGTGAAGCCGAATCGCTCGTCGCCACCATCCCGCTGCCACTCGTAGCGGTAGCTGTCGCCGACGGTGGTTGCGATCTCGCACACGGGCATCGACCAACCGTCCGGACCGAGCAGCCATTGCTGCATGAGGGCGGCATCGTTGTGGGCCCGCCACACCTGGTCGACGGTGCCGCGGATGACCCGAGCCACCCGCACCTGGGTGTCGCTGAGTATCTGCGCCTGCGCCCCGCGCTCGGCGGCGAAGGATGCCAGGTCGGCCAGCACCTGGTCGATCTGGGCCATGGCCTCGCGGGTGCCCTCGAGCATGCCCATTTCGATGAGCTGCTGCATCTGCTCGAGCGAGTCGAAGCGCGACGTCGTCGTTAGGCGGCTGCCGCTGCTGGTCTCCTCGAACGCGAAGTCCATCCGGGTGGTCGGGAGGTCGGGGTTCGGCACTCCTGCCGCATCCGAGAACCTGTCGAGCACCTCGAACGTGTGCGGAGCGTCGGCCGAGGTCCACTCCCAGCAGCCGTAGTGCACGTCGCCTTCTGGCCCGGTCATGGCATAGACGCTGCGTCCGCCGGCCACGGCGTCGTGCCGGAGGAACGTGGCCGGATAGGTCGGTGGACCCCAGAACCGCTCGATCTGGCGCGGGTCGGTGTAGGCATCCCAGAGCCGGCGGAGTGGGGCCGTGAAGTCGGCGACGATTGTGATGGTGAGCTGGTCGAGGTCTTTCTCGACAGTGGTGACGGGCATGATGTTCCCTTCGGTTAGGTGTCGGGTGGAGCCGTGTCGTCTTCAGCGAGCAGGATGTCGAGGCGGTCGATGCGCGACCGCCAGAGGTCTTCGAAGCGGTCGAGCAGGCGCTGCGCCTCGCGGATGCGGTCGGGGTTTCCCCGCACCATCCGCTCACGACCATGTGGTTCTTTGGTCACGAGCCTGGCCTCCTCCAACACTGCAACGTGCTTCTGAACTGCCGCGAACGACATTTCGTAGGAATCCGCCAACTGCGATACAGAGACATCGGCAACCAGCGTGCGCCGCACGATATCCCGCCGCGTCGCGTCCGCGAGGGCGCGGAACAGGCGGTTTACGTCCTGATCGGAATACTCTAATACAACCATTTGATTGTATGATATGCGCCGAAAACGAATCCCGCAACCACTCGGGCCTGCTGAGCCGAATCGGACGGTCCGCTTCGATTTCGGCCGCGAGGTCCACGACCTGTGCGAGGATTTCCTACCGGACCTGAGAACGCTGCGGTCAGCGTCGGACGCTGTATTGGTGCTCGGGGCGCCCCGTCGACCCGTAGCGGAGGGTCACTTCGACTTCACCGCGGGTTGCCAGGGCCGCGAGATGCCTCTGCGCCGTGGCGCGAGACAGACCGGCGCGACCCGCGATCACGCTGGAGGACGATTCGCCGTCCTGGAGCATTTCAATAATCAGCTTCTCGGTGGTGGAACGCGAGGTGGAGGCCACTCCCCCGTCCCGGCCATGCAGCACCCGCTGAGCACGTTCGATGGCGTCCTGGTCAAGTTGGCGGTCTTCTGCCACCAGGTTGCGAAACCGGCGATAGGCATCCAGCCGCTCGTTCAGCCTGGCGGGCTCGAACGGTTTGATGAGGTAGTCCAACGCCCCCGCGCGGAACGCACGGCGGACGGTGGCGCCATCGGACGCCGCACTGATCATGACCGCGTCGACGTCGATCTCGGCGACGAAGGCGATGCCGTCGCCGTCGGGGAGGTAAACGTCGCAGAGGACGAGGTCGGGCCGAAAATCGCGCATCGCCGCGCGAGCGGCGCGCACTCCCCGCACTGGTTCAAGAGCGGCATAGCCGGGGCGCGCCGCGACGATGTCGCGATGAAGGCCACCGACATGGAAGTCGTCGTCGACGACGAGCACGTGAATCGTATCGGGCATCAGTCTTCTCCTTGTCGGGGGCGGGTCGGTGCCCGCATGACCCCGGGCAGTCGGGCGCAGAACACGGCACCGCTTCCGTCGCGACCGCCGGCGTCGGCAAGCCATACCTCTCCGCCGAGACGCGCGGCAATGTCGCGGACCAACGGCAGACCGATGCCCCGCCCATGCACCGCGTCCGGGTCGAGGTCGGTTCGCGGAACGTCGCTGAACACGCGAGCCCCATTCGCCACCCCCTGCCCGGAATCGGACACCGTCATGACGAGAGTGTCGGCGTCGTCGAGCAACTCCACGTCTACCCAGCGCGGCTGCTGACCGTACACAGCCGCGCTCACCGCATTGTCCACGAGGTTGGCGAGCACAGTGGCCACATCCTCGGGCAGAGAGACGACTCCCCGCACCAGCGAGTCCGCCCCCACGGTCAGGTGCACGCCCCGTTCACCGGCTTGCGCGGCCTTCGCTTCCAGAAGCGACACCAGGAAGGGCTCGGTCAGGTGCTCACCGGTGGACGGACCGCCGGCGGTGCGGGACGCCTCCAACACGTCGTCGAGGTAGGCCCGTGCGTCGGGCACGCGGCCCGCATCCATCAGACCGGCCGTCACGTGCAGCCGGTTCGCGAACTCGTGGCGCTGCACCCGAAGAGCATCCGTCATCGACGCCACGGTTTCGAGGCGATCCGTGAGGGTCACGACGTCGGTCCGGTCGCGGATCACCGCGATCAGGCCCAGGTCCCGATTCGCGTGCGACACCGGGTGGGTGTCGATGTAGACCACATGGTTGGCGAGCACGACCGGTTCGGCCGCATCCGGTGCCCGTCCACCCGTCGCCGACAGCTTCCGCTCCCCGGCCAGGGCAGCGATTACCGGCCCGGGCAGGGCGAGGTCGTGGATGCGGCGTCCGACCAGGTCGGGGATGCCCAGCAATCGCGCGGCCGTTGTGTTGGCGACGGTCACGACGTCGTCCGGGCCCCACGCGAGCACCCCGTCCCCGACGCCGTCGAGCACCGCAGCCTGGTTCTGGACCAGCGCGGACATCTCTTCGGGCTGAAGGCCGAGGGTGAGGTGCTCGAGGCGGCGGCGGAGGACGAACGACACGACAGCGCCCAGTGCCAGGGCAACGACGGCGGCCAGCGCGACGCCCCCAAGCAGGAGGGGAAGCTCTTTGAAGACACTGCTCGGGGCGAACCCGACGCTCACCTCACCGGTCGGTTCATCGGTGTCGGGGTCGCGAACCGGCACTTTGGCGCGAGCGGACTCGCCGAGGGTGCCGGCTTCCCAGGACACCGTCTCGCGTCCGGCCAGAGCTTCGGCGAAGCTTGTGCTGACCTCCGCTCCGAGCAGCTGCGGATCGGGGTGTGCGAGTCGGATTCCGTGATCATCGGTGATCACGATGAACAGCGCGCCGGTATTGGCCTCCGCCGCTGCCGCCAGAACGGAGAGCGGTCCGCCGCGGAGGCTCGCGTTCGTCGGCGTTCCGGTGTCGGCAGACGCGCGGGCGACATCGGCGCGCACATCGGAGTCGGCGGCGACCGTGCGTGCGATCGACAGCGCGGAGGTCTCGGCCTCGGCCCGGAGCTGTTGCACGCCGATGGAGACGAAGACACCGGTGCAGATCGCGACGATGACGGTCACGCAGGCGAGCTGCCACAGCAGCATCTGCGTCGAGAACCGCACCTTCGCCTCCTTGCGGCGCATCGAGCACAATGCGCAGAACTAACGATATGCGCAATACGTGCAGCAAAGCGACTTACGGCGCGTGGCGCCGGTGGCCTACCTAAGCTTCACACTCATCGTCATACGCTTCGGCAATGACCGCCGAGTGGGATTCGCCCGACTCGGCCGCACAATTCAGACAAAGGAGTCGATGTGCTCGTCATCCTCGGATTCACCATGATCCTCACCTTCATGGTGCTCATCATGACCAGGCGGCTCACGCCGATGGTCGCCCTCATTCTCGTCCCCACGATTTTCGGTCTCTTTGCCGGCGCCGGTCTGGGTCTCGGCGACATGATCATCGAGTCGATCGGGGATCTCGCCCCGACGGCGGCGCTGCTCATGTTCGCGATCATGTTCTTCGGCATCATGATCGATGTCGGGCTGTTCGATCCCCTCATTCGGTTCATCACCCGCTTCCTCGGCAATGACCCGGCCAAGGTCGTTCTGGGCACGGCAATCCTGGCCGGCGCAGTGTCGCTCGACGGCGACGGTTCGACGACCTTCATCATCACCACCTCGGCGATGCTGCCGATCTACCTGCGGATGGGCATGAGCCCGGTCGTGCTCACCTGTGTTGCCGGCCTGATGAACGGCACTCTCAACATCGTGCCGTGGGGTGGCCCCACCGTGCGGGCCGCGTCGGCTCTCGGCGTGTCACCGACCGACATCTTCGTGCCGATGCTGCCCTCCCTCGCGACAGGGCTCATCATCGCGCTGGCGTTCGCCTGGTTCCTGGGGCTAGCCGAGCGCAAGCGCATCGGCTCGCTCGAGTACTCCCCCGCAGCGCAGGTGGATGCCGCACCGACGGCGTCACCGACCTTTTTGCGCGGTCTCTTCGGCGGCAACCGCTTCGTGCGCGGCACAGACGTGCGGCCCGGAGCGGCCGCAACACTAGATACCACGGGCATCCTGACGGTGCGACCGGGCCAGCGGATGCCGGCCGGCCGGGCGACCCTGGCCAAGCAGCTGACGATGGAGGACGAGCGCGACACGGCGATGGCTGACACCATGCTGAGCGCGGACCGCCCGACACTGCGGCCCAAGCTGATCTGGGTGAACTTCGCATTGACCGTCGCCGTCATGGTGCTGCTCGTGCTCGATGTTATGCCGCTGGCCTACATCTTCATGGTCGGCACCGGCGTGGCCCTGATGATCAACTTTCCCAAGCTCCGCAGCCAAGCCGACGAGATCGTCGCGCACGCCCCCAGCATCGTCGGCGTCGTCTCGATGGTGCTCGCCGCCGGCGTCCTGGTCGGTGTGCTGAACGGCACCGGAATGGTGACGGCCATGGCCGACTGGGTCGTGCAGGTCGTGCCGGCCTCGATGGGTGAGTACCTGGCGGTCATCACCGGAGTGCTCTCCATTCCGATGACCTTCTTCATGTCCAACGACGCGTTCTACTTCGGCATCCTCCCCGTGCTCGCCGAGAGCGCGGCGACCTACGGCATCGACCCGGTGGAGATGGCCCGCGCCTCGATCATCGGTCAGCCTGTTCACCTGCAGAGCCCGCTGGTGCCGGCCATCCTGCTGCTCGTCTCGCTCGCCAACGTCAACCTCGGCGACCACCACAAGAAGGTGCTCTGGCGAGCGTGTGTGGTGTCGCTGGTGATGCTGCTCGTCGGCGTGCTCGTCGGCGCAGTTCCGTTCGGCTAGGGGCCCCTCCGTGCGGCGGGCGGGCGTCGCGACAGGTCCATCGGCGTTGGAGCCGAACAGGTACGCGGCGCTGGCGGGCGAGGTGCAAGCCCCAGTGCTACTCGGCGGACTGGCCGTCGCGCCGCGACTCGGCCAATGCGAGATCGACGACGTGTACTGCGATTCCGGTCGCGGCGATCAGGGCAAGGGCTTCAGGGTCGGCACTTGTGTCAGTGACAAGATCGTTGATCTCGCTGAGATCGGCCATCTTCGCTAAGGTCACCACCCCCACCTTGGAACCGTCGGCAACAACTATCACGCGTTGAGCCTTGGCCACCATTGCGTGGTTTGTTCGCGCTTCGGTCTCGTCGTGTGTCGTTACCCCGCCGGCCGCACTGATGCCGTCGGTACCGAGTACAGCGGTCGCGACATTAATGGCATTGAAGGTGTATTCCGAGAGAGAGCCCACCGCCTCAAATGAACTCTGCCGAACGACCCCGCCCGTGATGATCACCTTGAGACGGGGGCGCGCGGCGCACTCCATGGCGATGGTGAGCGAATTGGTCACAATCGTCAGCTCGGTGCGGTTCCGCAGCGCGCGAGCGACCTCTGCAGTCGTTGTTCCACCACTAAGAGCGAGAGCATGCGGCCCGGTCGGAATCATCTCGACAGCCCGACGGGCAATGAGCTGCTTGGCCTCCCGGTACTGATTGTTTCGAAGCCTGACCGGGATTTCATTGCGAGCGTCCAGCGCCCGAGCTCCACCATGGGTGCGCACCAACAACCCTTGCTCATCTAATTCGGCGAGATCACGGCGCAGTGTTGCAGCGGATGTTCCCACCTCCGCGACGAGGCCCGCAAGCGTCATGTCTTTCTGCTCGTGCAGAAGCGACAGCACAACCCGCATGCGTTCGGAACGTTTGCTGGAGACGGCCCGGGGAACGGACTGGTATGAGCTGTGTTGAGACATGGCCGCCTTCGATTCGCGTCAATATGCGCAGTCTTTATGTTCACTTTAGCAGTATTTTGAGCAAAAACTGCGCGATTCGCGCAACAAAGCGCACTATGAGTCATGACAACGGTGAAGTCAACGAGCACGGAGGGTGTCATCCCGACACAGTCCGATCCGCTCCGCGGTGACGCCTGGAGGATTCCATGACGCTCGCCACGACCCGCGATCTCGTCGACCATGCTGTAGCCGGTGACCGCGCCGTCCTCGCCTTCAACGTCATCACGCTCGAGCATGCCGAGGCCATCGCTACCGGCATCCAACACGCCGGGAGCAGCGCGATACTGCAGGTGAGTGAGAACGCGATCTGGTTCCATGGCGGCAAGCTCTCCCCCATCATTGCGGCCTGCGCCAAGGTCGCCGCCGAGGCCTCTGTACCCATTTCGATTCATCTCGACCATTTCCAAGACCTTGCTCTGACCGAGCGCGCAATCGACATGGCTGCCGACCTTGGAGTGAGTTCGATCATGGTCGATGCCGCCCACCTCCCCTACCGCCAGAATGTGCAGCAGACCCGCGACCTGACCTGTCGAGCCCAGACTCGCGGCCTCTGGGTCGAAGCTGAACTCGGAGCAATCGGCGGAAAAGACGGGGCTCACTCGCCATTGGTTCGCACGAACCCGTCCGAGGCCCACGAGTTCGTTGCACAGACCGGCGTCGACGGGCTTGCCGTG
Source organism: Cryobacterium sp. TMN-39-2 (assembly GCF_004402745.1). Taxonomy (NCBI): domain Bacteria; kingdom Bacillati; phylum Actinomycetota; class Actinomycetes; order Micrococcales; family Microbacteriaceae; genus Cryobacterium; species Cryobacterium sp. TMN-39-2. Next base: position 106,787 of record NZ_SOFX01000011.1, on the reverse strand, counting down.
GCTGTGGGCAGCTCACATGCGATGACCTCGCAGGATGCACGGATCGATCTGGCGCTCATAGCTGCTCTCGCCCTGAGCGTGCCGGCGCCCCTTGTCCTCCACGGATCTTCAGGGGTTGCAGATGAGACTCTCGTCGCCGCAATCGGCGCCGGGATACGAAAGATCAATGTGGGCACGGCATTGAACGTCGCCTTCACCCGCGAAGTGCGGCGCTTTCTAGACAAGAACCTCGAGGTCACCGATCCACGCAAGTACATCCGCGAGGGATCTGACTCGATGGCCCGCACCGTCACCCACCTCTGCAGGCTCGTCGACGCTGCATGCGTCCCCGCCCGCTGAGCGCCACCTCTCGATCTATCAACCAACACGCCAACCGAATCAGCCCACCGACACCCACTAAGCGGGCGCCGGCGGATGAATGCAAAGGAGCACCATGCAAAACCACCTGTGGAACACCGTGCAGAGGCACAAAGCCGGTGAGCCCGTCGGCATCTATTCGGTTTGCTCCGCACACCCGACTGTTCTCGAAGCCGCAATCCGCCAGGCCGACGTCGACGGCACCTATGTACTCATCGAAGCGACATCCAACCAGGTCGACCAATTCGGCGGGTACACCGGCATGCGCCCGTCCGACTTCCGTGAACTGGTCTACTCGATTGCCGACGAGACCGGCTTTGACAGAGACCGCGTCGTGCTCGGTGGAGATCACTTGGGCCCCAACCGTTGGCAAAAGCTGTCCGCCGAGGAGGCCATGATCAACGCCGAGACGTTGGTCGCCACATACGTCGAGGCCGGCTACACGAAGATCCATCTCGATTGCAGCATGTCCTGTGCCGGCGACCCTGTTCCCCTCGGCGACGATCTCGTCGCCGACCGAACGGCGCGGCTGCTCCGCGTGGCCGAGGACGCAATCGCGCGGGCCGGGCTCGCCACCGATGTGCTGTACGTCATCGGCACCGAAGTTCCCGTTCCCGGAGGTGCACACGAGACCTTGGGCGAGTTGACCGCGACCCCACCGGAGGCGGCCAAAATGACCCTTGACCGCCACCGCGCCGCGTTCGCAGAAGTGGGGCTGACGGATATCTGGCCCCGCATCGTCGCACTCGTTGTGCAACCGGCGGTCGAGTTCGACCACCTTCAGGTCATCGACTACCGTCGAGACGGCACCGCCCGACTGCGTACCGTGTTGAACGACGAACCCGGCCTGATCTTCGAAGCTCACTCAACCGACTACCAGGACCAAGACCGGCTCGCTGAGCTCGTCGAAGACCACTGGGCAATTCTCAAGGTCGGCCCTGGACTGACCTTCGCCATGCGCGAGGCACTTTTCGCTCTCGCCAAGATCGAGGACGAACTCCTCCCGGCGACCGAACGCTCCAACCTCATCGACGTCATCGACCGCCAGATGCTCGCCCATCCGGAGTATTGGCAGAGTTACTACGAGGGAACCGCCTCTGACCAACAAATCGCCCGCCGCTTCAGCTACAGCGACAGGATGCGCTACTACTGGCCCGATGCGTCGATCGAAGCGGCAACGAACGCTCTGTACCGAAACCTGTCGAAGCAGGACATCCCGCTGCCGCTGATCAGTCAGTTTTTGCCGGACCAGTACGCACGGGTCCGGGCGGGCAGCCTCGCCTCGGAACCGCGCGCCCTCGTCGTCGACAAGATCCGGGACGCGCTGCGCCCATACGCGTACGCCTGCTTCCCCGAGGTCCGAGAACACACCACCCCCACATCCACCACATCCAACGGAGCCCTCCTTGTCTAACCACACCACCGCCATCGGCCGAACGGGCCTTCCCGGGTCGTCGGCCACATTCCGCGAGATCGCCCAGCAACCGGATGTCTGGCGCGAAGCCTCCGAGAACGTCACCGCCCAGCGCGGAGACCTTGACGCCTTCCTGGCCCCGCTACTCGGCCGCTCCGATCTACGGATCGTGCTGACCGGCGCGGGATCATCCGCTTTCGTCGGCGACATCGCGGCCCCGGCCCTGGCCCGCCTGCTTAGCCGCCGAATTGAGGCGGTCGCCACGACGGATATCGTCTCCAATCCCAGGGAGTGTTTCGCCGAAGACGTTCCTACCCTCCTCGTCTCATTCGCTCGCTCGGGCAACAGCCCCGAGAGCAGCGCGGCCACGGTCCTGGCCGACCAAGTCCTCACGGATGTGAGTCACCTCGTCATCACCTGCGACGAAGCCGGCGACCTGTCTAGCCACCACAAGGGACGCGCTAAGTCAAAAGTCGTGCTCACGCCGCGACGCTCGAACGACGAGGGCTTCGCGATGACCTCGAGTTTCACCTCAATGCTGCTGACAAGCCTTCTCATCCTGGGCGGTTCAAATGACTCCGCCGTCGCCGCGCTCGCTGCCGCCGCAACCCGCATCATCGAGCACCGGCAGGAAGAGATCACCGCCCTGGCGGCATCCGGCTTCGAACGTGTCGTGTACATCGGCAGCGGCCCGCTGACCGGTCTGGCCCGCGAATCAGCGCTCAAGCTGCTCGAGCTGACGGCAGGACAAGTCGTCACCTACTACGACTCCGCCCTCGGCTTCCGGCACGGCCCGAAGGCCGTCCTGGACGACAGTACGCTTGCCCTGGTCTATGTGTCATCCGACCCGTACACCCGTCAGTACGACTGGGATATCGTCGCCGAACTGCGCAGAACCCTGAGCCCCGAGCGTGTCATCACCATCTCCTCGGAGCCGCTCCCCACCGTCGGTGGCCGCACTTGGCTGCTCGGGGATTTAGCGGGCGTCGACGACGCATTCCTCGCCGTGGGCTACATCGTCATCGCCCAACTCCTCGGCCTCGCCTTCTCGCTCGAACTGGGCGCTACACCCGACAACCCCTTCCCGCGCGGAGACGTCAACCGAGTCGTCCAGGGTGTCCACATCCACCCGCTGCAGGCCTCGACCAGCACAGCCTCGAAAGAGAGCTGACCGCCATGTCGCTCTTCCTAGGTGTTGATGGGGGCGGGTCCAAGACCGCCTTCGTCGTCCTCAACAGCTCCGGACAGATCGTCGCGGAGACTCAGTCGCCGAGCTGTTATTACTTCAGCGACGGGATCGACCTCGTCGGCCGCGTCCTCACCGACGGCATCGGCGCGATCAGCGCCCAGGCCGACATTAAGACGACGGACATTGACTACGCCTTTTTCGGCCTGCCGGGATACGGGGAGGTCAGCACCGATATCGCGCGCTTGGATGCCCTACCCCACGAGATCCTCGGCCACGGCCGTTACTCCTGTGACAACGACATGGTGTGCGGCTGGGCCGGTTCTCTCGGTGCCGTCGACGGCATCAACGTCATCAGCGGCACCGGTTCAATGACCTATGGCGAACGCGACGGCCGGGGCCACCGCGTCGGAGGCTGGAGCGAACTGTTCGGCGACGAAGGCTCTGCCTATTGGGTCGCGATCCGCGGGCTCAACGCCTACTCCCGAATGAGCGACGGCCGACTCCCTCGCGGGCCGCTGTACGACGTGGTGAAGAAACGGGTCGACGTGACCGGCGATCTCGATCTGATCGACGTTGTCGTCAACCGGTGGAAAGGCCAGCGAGGAGCCATCGCGGACCTCTCCAAGACCGTTGTCGAAGCCGCCGGCCTAGGCGACCCCGTTGCCGTGCAGATCATCACGGATGCCTGCACAGAACTGGCCACGATCGTCGACACAACACGCACCGAACTCGGATTCGCTGCTGAAGAAATCATCCCCGTGTCGTATTCGGGCGGCATGTTCACCGCCAGCGCCGTACGACAGGGCTTCGAACAGGCCCTCACCGTTCTGCACCCAAGCTACGAATTGCGCACTCCCCTGTTCGGCCCGGCCATCGGAGCCGCACTGTACGCCGCGAAGAAGGCCGGTACGCCCTTGTCCGACACCGCACTGGCCAACCTTCGATCGAACTAAGCACCCTTTACGTTTCCAACCGCTCCACCCGTTCCGCCCACATCAGATGTCAAAGAGGAGATCACAATGAAGAAAACGCAGAGTTGGATATTTTACGCAGCGCTCTTGGTGTTGTTCTGGGGAGTGTGGGGCGCGTTCTCCGCTCTACCCATCACCCTGTACGGATACCCCGATGAGATGGTCTACGTCATCTGGGCGGTCGTGATGATAATCCCCGCCGCATTCGCCCTCAGGGGCCAGAAAATCGACCGCCGCCCCAAAGCTGCCATGTATGGCCTGCTCATCGGATTAACCGGCGCCGGCGGGCAATTGTTGCTTTTCAACGCCCTCTCCTCGGGCCCTGCCTATCTGATCTTCCCGATCATCTCGATCTCTCCAGCCATCACCGTGCTCATGGCTATGGCCTTCCTGCGGGAACGCCTTCCCAAGGTCGCCGTCATCGGCCTCATCGCGGCACTCGCGGCGATTGTCCTCTTCAGCGTCTCGAGCGGTTCGGGCGGGGCGGACTCCGGGCCGTGGCTGATCATCGCGATCTTCGTCTCGATCGCGTGGGGCGTGCAGGCATTCTTCATGAGAAAAGCGGCGACGATCGGAGTGAACGATGCGACCACGTTCGCCTGGATGGCCATCAGCGGACTCGTTCTGACCCCTTTTGCAATCCTGTCCATGGGCGGACTCCCCATGGACGTTCCTTGGCAGGCTCCAGCACTTACCGCCGCAACTCAGCTCCTGAACGCGATTGGCGCCCTGTTCCTCGTGATGGCGCTCAGCCGCGGCAAGGCTTCCGTGGTGGCACCCACGACGAACGCCCTGGCTCCGGTCCTCACGATCGTCGTGTCACTCATCGTCTATCAGACACTGCCGTCGGTCTTCGGAACCATTGCGATTGTCCTCGCACTCCTCGGCTCGACGCTCATGGTCTACAGCGACGAGCGTCGCGGGGAGGCTCTCCTGAAGGCGAGTCCCGCGGCAAAAAAGACTCCTGAGCGAGCAAACGTGGCGGGCTAGCCACGCCACCTCGCTCACAGTCGGCAAGGCCCGCCTGGGCTGGATCTCCGCCATCAGAGATCAGCACGGGCGGGCTTTCGGCGTCAGACGTCGATCTCGATCGTGTACGAAACGACCTCGGTGACGCGCCCGTTGACGAAGCCGTGGAGGTAGCAGGACACCCCCACCGCAACGTCACCGCCAGACCCTCGGTGTAACGAGCGAGACACATTGGAACTCGGTGGTGACGTTCACGAGATCCACGGCGCTTCTTGAGCAGAGTTTCCTCCCCCGTCGCCTGCCCGCGCGTAGCATCCTCAGCATGAACGCGGCCAAGGACGACTCGACCACCCTCGACATCGATGGACGCGAGGTGCGGGTGAGTCATCCCGGCAAGCTCGTCTTCCCCGAGCCCGGGCTCACCAAGCTCGACCTCGTCAGCTACTACCTCGCGGTGGCCGGCGGCGCGCTGCGCGGTGCGGGCGACCGGCCCATGGTGCTGAAACGTTTCGTGAAGGGCATCGACCGGGAGGCGTTCTTCCAGAAGAGGGCGCCCGAGTCGCGTCCATCGTGGATCGAGACGACCACTCTGCACTACGCATCCGGCACCTCGGCGGAAGAGATCGTGGTGACGGATGCCGCCGCGCTGGCCTGGGTTATCAACCTCGGCTGCATCGACCTCAACCCGCACCCCGTTCGCGCATGGGACCTTGACCATCCCGACGAGCTGCGCGTGGACCTCGACCCCATGCCCGGTGTCGACTGGGCGCAGATCGTCGACGTCGCGTTCGCCGTGCGCGACGTACTCACCGACCACAGCCTCGTCGGCTGGCCGAAGACCAGCGGCTCACGCGGCCTGCACGTCAACGTGCGGATCGAACCCCGATGGGACTACCGCTCGGTGCGGCTCGCCGCGGAGGCTCTCGCTCGGGAGGTCGAGAACCGGGCACCGGGGCTGGCGAGCGCACACTGGTGGAAGGAGGAGCGCGGCGAGAGCGTGTTCGTCGACTTCAACCAGAACGCCAAGGACCGCACTGTCGCGTCCGCGTATTCGGTGCGCGCCCGTCCGGATGCCCGAGTTTCGACACCGCTCGGATGGGACGAGGTGCGCACCCGCCGCCCCGAGGAGTTCACGGTGCCGACCGTGCTGCAGCGATTCGCCGATCAGGGCGATGTCGCCGCCGGCATCGACAACGCCGCAGGCAGCCTCGATGCGCTGCTGGCTCTCGCCGAGCGGCTCGGGCCCGCCGAGAAGGCGCCGACAGCACCCGACGGATCCGGCCGCCGCCGCTCGAGTATGCCGCTCATTGAGATCGCTCGGGCGAAGACCAGGGAGGAAGCCATCGCTGGCCTTGACGCCTGGCGATCACGGCATCTGGAGGTCGTCGCGTTGCTCGAGCCCGCGGACGTGCTGGTCGACGGCATGCGCGGTGCGAGCTCACTCTGGTACCGGGTACGCATCAACCTCCAGCATGTACCAGAGGCACTCCGTCCCGACCAGGGATCCCTCGAAGTCGACTACGACCCGTGGGCCGGCCGCGGCTGAAAATGGCTGACCCTGGCCGGAACAGCGGGTAGATGCGACTTCTCGATCCAGGCTATTTCGCTCCCGAAACCGGGGGTGTCTTCACTCGATGCTCGCTGTGATCCTCAAGGTCTGGCTCGGCCCGCAGAGCGTCGGCGATCTCCTCCTCCGGACGCGGCGCGATGGTCTGGTCGGCCTCGAGCTCCGGGACGGAAGGCTCATCGGGGCTGGGAATGTGAGTCTTTTTGCCTCCCAGACCCGGCACCGACGTGACTTGCGTCATCCAGGCCGCGATCTGGTATTCGTCGAGGTCGTCCACGGACTCGAGCTCCACACCCCGCGTTGACTTGCCCATCCCCACCGGCGTCACCGGCGGTACCGGCTCGAGCGCCGCGCCATTGATGAACATGAGCTTCACATGGCCGGCGAAGCCGCCGGAGCTGAAGCACCAGCCGTCGCCGACGCCGTAGTACGCCATGCCCCACTTCACGGAGCGCTGGAGGTTGGGCAGCGTCGTGGCCGCCAGTGCGTCAACTGCTTCGGCGATGCCGCGCTGTGGCTGCGGCAAGCTGGCGATGTAAGCGAACACAGGTTTGTCGCCGACCGCCGCTTTGGCGGGGCTGGCCCGGCCTGTCATGGCATCCGGGAGTGTCCAGGCGGACTCGTCGTGTGCCGACGTGCCCCTCGCCGGTTGATCGTCGCTCGTGCCAGAGTCCTTACTGTCCATGGCGCGATGATAGTCCTCCCATCAACGGCCGTACCGACGAGCTCCCCGGCGGCCCGGACTGTTCGAAGGGAGGAAGATTGACGTTGTGAAGATTCTCTCGATTCAGTCGGCCGTCGCGCACGGCCACGTTGGCAACTCAGCGGCCGTGTTCCCCCTCCAGCGCATCGGGGTCGAAGTGCTCCCGGTCAACACAGTGAACTTCTCCAACCACACGGGGTATGGCGCGTGGCGCGGATCCCTCATCGCACCCGAGGATGTGCATGATGTGATCCTCGGCATCGAGGAACGTGGTGTGCTCCCCCAGATCGACGTGGTGCTCTCGGGATACCAAGGCGGCACCGGGATCGGCGACGTCATCGTGGATGCGGTGCAGCGGGTGAAAGCGGCGAACCCCTCGGCCATCTACGCGTGTGACCCCGTGATGGGCAACGCGAAGTCCGGGTGCTTCGTGGCGCCCGAGATCCCCCACCTACTGCGGGATCGTGTGGTCCCCGTGGCCGACATCATCACTCCGAACCAGTTCGAGTTGGGATTCCTCACCGGCACCGAGCCATCGACGATGGACTCGACCCTCGACTCCGTCGACCTCGCCCGGGCCATGGGACCGAGCACCGTGCTCGTGACGAGTGTGGAGCGGCCCGACCGCGAGGCCGGCACCATCGAGATGCTCGCAGTGGATGCTGCGGGCGCGTGGGTCGTGCAGACTCCCCATTTGCCTTTCAAAGCGAACGGATCGGGTGACGTCACCGCGGCACTCTTCTCGGCGCACTACCGCGCGACAGGTGATGCGGCTGTGGCGCTGGAACGCACCGCGTCCAGCGTGTTCGATCTCATCGAGCTGACGTATCAGTCGGGCGAGCGAGAATTGCAGCTCGTGCAGGCGCAAAGCTTCTACGCTCATCCGCGCATGCAGTTCTCCGCCCAGCGCGTGCGCTGACGAGGCACACGAGCAGGCTCTATCGCGGCGTGCGGATGCCGTCGCGGCGCTTGGTGGTCTGGCCGCCGGTCGGGTACACGCGGATCGGACCGGTGACGCTGAACTCGTCCTCCCAGCACTCAATGCCGGCCACGTCGGGAAAGAGCGCGCGGGTGAACACCGGGTCGCGGCCCTCTCGTCGTTGGCGGGTGTAGTCCTTGAGTAACCGGAACGCGATGCCGGAGAGCAGGCCGATGGCGATGAGATTCGTGAGTGCCATGAGTCCCATGACGCCGTCCGCGAAGTTCCAGATCAGGTCGGCGCCCGATACCGATCCCACGAGCACCGCGCCCACGACGAGCACCCGGTACGCGGTGAGCACCCCGCGCCGCTTGGTGATGAACTGGATGTTCGACTGGCCGTAGTAGTAATTGCCGAGGATCGAGGAGAACGCCAGCATGAAGATGATCACGCTCAGCGCGATGTTCGACCACGCGCCCAGAGTGCCCACCAGCGCGCCCTGAGTGAGACCGATCCCTCGTTCTGCTCCCGCCAGGTCGGGTACCGACACGAGGATGATGAACGCCGTGATGGAGCACACCAGGAAGGTATCGAAGTAGACCCCAAGGGTCTGCACGAGTCCCTGCTTCACAGGATGGGTGACCGCGGCACTCGCCGCCGCGTTCGGCGCAGACCCCAGGCCCGCCTCGTTGGAGAACATGCCGCGCTTGACACCGGTGAGGATGATGTACCCGAACGCGGCACCGACGACCTCGTTGAACCCCCACGCCGACGTGAAGATCTCGGCGAAGACCGGGCCGACTCGGTCGAGATGCAGAGCCACGACCACGAGGCCGAGCAGGAGGTACGCGAGCGCCATGATGGGCACGAGCACCTGGGTGACGTGGGCGATCCGCCTGACTCCGCCGAAGACGACGAGGCCGGTCAGTACCGCAATCCCCACGCCGATCGCCCACGGCAGCCAGGGCACATCCCCGTCGATGCTCGCGGTCACCGTCGCCGAGATCGTGTTGGCCTGCAACGAGCTGAACGCGAATGGGAAACAGACGATGAGGATGACCGCGAACCACACGCCCAGCCAGCGGGCCTTGAGTCCACGTTCCATGTAATAAGCGGGCCCACCGCGAAAGCCCTCGGCGTCCCGCACCTTGAAGAGTTGCGCCAGCGAGGACTCGATAAAACTCGACGCTCCCCCGACGAACGCCATCATCCACATCCAGAACACCGCCCCGGGTCCTCCGACCGCGATCGCCGTGCCGACACCGGCGATATTGCCGACTCCCACTCGCGACGCCGCCGAGATTGTGAAGGCCTGGAATGCCGAGATCGACTGCGGCTCACCCGCCGCCGTCTGAGGCGTCTTATCGGTCAGCGTACGGAACATCTCCGGAATGAGACGGAACTGCACCACCCCTGAGCGGACTGTGAAGTAGATCCCTAGACCCACAACAACCGGCAACACAATCCACGTCCACAGATTGTCGCCCCACGTCAGCAACCACTCATTCACAGAATCCACCTCGCAAGTATGACGAACAGGCCCCGCAAACGAAAACCCAGGTCCTACCCGGTGGTTCTGGTGTCTTAAGACTCGGAGGGCTCCATGGGCAGTTCGGCTCCGTAGTTCCACGACAAGATGGCGGGCTGCTCACGGTAGTAGCTGAGCACGGAGACCGATCCAGCATCCAGCGTGATTTGAGCACCGAATCGAGGGGCCAATCTCAGGTACACGGCGGTCAGGATGCGCAGGAAGTGGCCGTGCGCGATCAGGGCGACATCTCCCTCCACCATCGCAGGCAGCACCCGCGTGAGCACCCGCGATGCGCGGGCGGCGACCTCCTCGACCGTCTCACCGGGCGTGTCACCACGAATCACACCGTGGGTGAATGCGCTCCAGTTGTAGCCGAGCTCGCTGCGGATGTCGCGCGTCGTGCGCCCCTCATACCCGCCGTAGTCCCATTCGACGAGAAGCGGATCGACATCGGCATGCAGGCCTGCGAGCTCGGCAGTGCGTCGTGCACGCTGCAGCGGCGACGTCAGCACGAGCGAGAAATCGTAGTCGGCCACCAACCTGCCCGCGCCGCGGGCAAGTTCCTCTCCCCGGGCCGTGAGCGGAACATCCGTGAGCCCAGTGTGTTTGCCGCTCTTCGACCACTCCGTTTCCCCGTGGCGCAAGAGAATCAGCTTCCCGGACGGGTTATCCGGAGCGGGGTGGTCGGGCAGCGGATCGATTGTAGACATACGGCCACAGTAGTATCGCTCCCCGGATTTGATGCCGAGCTGGTGCGTGACGACTTGGGACAAGCGGTTCAAGGGCTCAAGCAGGAGCCCGGCGCCTAGCTCGGGGGCGTGAGGGGTGCAGCCCGGAGCCAAGCACGAAGGCGTCCGCGGGCGTTCATATAGGGCGAGGATGAGTTCAGCGAAATCATGCGTCCCATGGTCCATTTGCCGTACCACTGGCGCCCGTACAGGTCGGCGTCGGTGTAGTCCTCGATGAGTGCCAGGAGATTGTCCTTGGCACCGACCAGGTGGGCCCTGAGCTCGTCCCACGTCTCGTCGCGGTAGGCGTCGTAGTAGCGCTGGGCGAGCAAGCCAAGCTCGTTCCATTTAATGCCGGCGGCGGGCATTTCATCGGGTAGCCCGGCTGCGCGGCGTGCGTGCCAAGTGGCGACCTGCTCGTTCCAGCCGATCAGGTAGGAAACCAGTTCAGCAGGACTCATCATCGGGTTTTTCGCATGCCCCGGAAGGACCTGGTCGTAGACGAGCGACGGTGGGACCCGATCGAGATCGGATTCGAGCTGGGCGAACGTGGTGCCGATCGCGGCCACAAGATCTGCCTTGGAGCTCGGGACGGCCATGGATTCCCTCTCGCAGATACGCCTGTGGTCAGACGGTAAAGAGTTGCAACTGCACTCTTTCACGAGAATTCGCCGTGGCGAGAGGGTCTAAGGACCCGCTGCGTGCCGACTTGACCGCCTCGGCAGCGTCTAACTGCGCCGCACGGCGATCGAGTTGGCCATGCCCCACACGATGCACAAGGCGACCACCTGTGCGGCGGCCAGTGCAACCAGCTGGTTGAAAACCAGGGCCAGCACAAACTCAAGGAAGGAGAGCATCAAGGCAGCGGCACCGACAGCGGCAAACCCTTGCTTGGCCAGGAGGCGGTCTCGTTCGTCTCGGTACTCGATGGCGTTCAGCCGGGTGATGTCGCGAGAGTCCGGGCGGCGCGCGTAAAGCGCAGCACCGAGGCCCGCGGCACCGCCGGCGACGAAGACAAACGCGGCGAACCAGTTGTGTGTGAGAGCGGTCGCGATCGCGCCAGCCAAGAGCGTGCCGGCCAAGGCGATACTGACGGTCGAGATGGGCAAGCGCTTAGTGGGATTCAATGTGGAACACTTCCTCAACGGTGGACTCGAAGAAACGGGCTACGCGAACGGCAAGACTTAGCGACGGATCGTAACGCCCTGTTTCGATGGCGTTGATGGTCTGACGAGAAACCCCCAAGGCTTCGCCAAGGGCGGCCTGGGAGAGGCCAGCGGCTTGACGCCTTGCTCTTACCTGGGATTCCATATGACAAGCGTGCTTTACAATCCGGCTCGTGTCAAGCGGGCTTGTCATATGTCCCCCATTCGATGCCGCAGCCCGTCATAGACGATGGGCTTACCGGCGTCCGCGTCCCCGCCAAGGGCGCAAGGCGTTAGCCTGCCATCAGTGATACTTACTTCCTCTCTGTGACCCAGAGACCTTTCAGCGACACCAGCTCGCTCCTCGAACGAGGGACGGTGATTTCGTGCGCCCGGAAGGGGAGCTCCTTGCGGAGTTCCCCTGCACCCTGGCCCCCTCTCGAAACCACCTTAGAAAGACCGTTCACTCATGACGTCCACCGACTCTTCCGACGCGAGCACTGACGACCGCTCAACCCTCCGCGCGAACTGCGCTGACTGCTTCGCACTCTGCTGCACAGCTTTCGGCTTTCAAAGGTCGGCCGACTTTCCGATCAACAAGCCGGCGGGCACCCCGTGCCTGAATTTGGCAGACGATTTTTCCTGCTCCATCCACCACTCCTTGCGAGCACGGGGCTTTCGCGGGTGCACCGTATTCGATTGCTTCGGTGCGGGCCAATACGTGTCGCAGAAGCTGTTTGACGGAACAAGCTGGAGGGAACGCCCCGACACGAGCGCCGAGATGTTCAGTACTTTTGCCGTCGTCCGGCAGCTGCACGAGATGCTCTGGTACCTCGCCGAAGCCGCCGAACGGGCAACCGCCTCGGAGCTCTCAGGGCCGGTGGCCCAATTTCTACGCGAAATCCTGCGAGCCCTGGACGGCGATGCGTCAGAGATACTCGCGACTGATGTCGAGCGTATTCGCTTAGAGGTCCGGCAAACGTTGATCGATGTGAGCGAGGAGGCGCGCGGCGGCTATGCCGCTGGTGCCGAAGCCGACCTGAGCGACGACCTGCATCCGTCAGCGGACCTGGTCGGCCGCGACTTGCGATCGATTCGTCTGTGCGGAGCTGATCTCCGCGGTGCCTACCTCATCGCCGCGGATCTTCGACGAGGCGATCTGGCGGGGGTCGACTTGCTCGGTGCAGATTTGCGGGACGCGCGGCTCGAGGGTGCGGATCTATCGGGTGCTCTGTTTCTCACACAATTACAAGTCGATGCAGCTCAGGGCGACGACACAACCGTCCTGCCGGCTGCCCTCAGTCGGCCGCGGCACTGGCTCGCCTAGGCGCTCGGGCGTATTGCGCCTCTAAGAAGTGGGGCGGGCGACATAGGATCGACGGCATGACCCGTGTCATCTTCATGTGTGGCCCGGCTGGGTCGGGCAAGTCCACGGTTGCTCGCCAACTAGAGTCCGGCGGCATGTCACGGCTGTCCTTCGACGAGGAGGCTTGGCGCCTGGGGATTCGTTCCCAACCCTTGGCCGAAGATGTCAGGCGCGAGATCGAGAGCCACCTGGTGCAGAAGCTTCTCGACCTCGTGAGCACCCACTCAGATGTGGTGCTGGACTATTCCTTTTGGTCACGGCGCATGCGCGAGGAATACCGTGCCATCATCCGTCCGTTGGGTATCGAGCCGGAGACGTTCTATCTCGCGACGCCACGAAGTGTGGTCCTGGCTCGTATCTGTGCTCGAGCGGGACAAGAAGCGAATGACGTTCAGCTGCCCGATCATTTGGCGGCCGCCTACTTCGATAACTTCGAGATCCCCACCCCTGATGAGGGCCCCTTGACCGTCATCACATACGCACGATGCCTTCACCCGGATGGCGGTTGAGGACCCGTGTTGGAGTTCCAAACTAGCCCGCAGGCCCGTCCCTCTACGTCGACCGCGACATCGCTCACGTCAGAGTTAGGCCGAGTTTTTCAGAGTAGGTGTTGTCGAATATCGGCACGGTTGGGGAGTTATGTTTCGAGTCGAGCCGTGGTTTAGCCCGTACCTGGGTGTGATGCAGTAGATCGTGGTTGACCACGAGCGGGATGTGTCGTTGTACCGTGCCGCGAAAATGGGGCGCATACCCGGTGACGGGTTCATTCTGACTTGGGGCGATCGTCAGATCCCGTCGAATCGCTCTCTTCGCAAGTGACTGACCCCGTGGGTGGCGAGTCATATTACTCGGTCAAGTTCACGGCTTTCGGTGTCAGCGCGGCGGTCGAATTGCGCACGAAGGTGAAGTCGTACAGGTTCGGCAGCGATGAGGAACTGGCGACGGCGAGGCGGCTCGCTGCGGAAGCGTTGGAGGTCTACGGGTCAAGCTACAACGGCTTGACATACCCCGATGGGGAGAACCGGGTTGAGCTCATGGGGTCGAGTTGCGGCTGAGCGATTTTGGCATCGAGGGTGCGTCCGCGTGAGCCACGTGATTGATCGAGGGGATAAGTAATTGCAAACTTTGGTTGGTGGACACAATTGAGCAGCTCAAACAGCTGATCACTCCCGACCCTTCCCTTCTTCTTAAACAACTCGAAGATGATCTCAGACGCACCTTGCACGAGACAGGCGCGACTCGCATGAACCTTTCACGAAAATGATCCAGAAACAGAAAATCGCTCCCGAGATTCCTCAGGAGAGACTTCTTTTGTTACGACCGGACCGTTTCGTGAAGAGTCTCGCGAACGGCCCTTTGGTCGGGCTGACAGGATCTGAACCTGTGACCCCCCGAAGGTTCTGGCCTAAATTTGGTCGTTACCGGATGTCCCCGAAAACCCGCGAATTCCCTTGTTTCAAATGAAAGGAGCGCGGCGCGGGCAACAGCCCGCGCCGCTCTTAGGTCAGGATGGCACTGTCCATCGCTGCGTCCAGAGTCCGTTGCAGTCGTAGATCTGCAGATCGGTACCGTCCGCGAGGTTGCCCTGCGGCAGGTCAAGACATCTGCCTGACTGCGGATTGCGGAAGCTTCCGTTCGTCTGTGGGATCCACTGCTGCGCTCCAGCTCCGGCGATGCAATCCCAGGTCTGTACCGGGCTGAAGTTCGCGGTTCCGTTGTTGGTTACGTCGAGGCATTTCCCGAAGGCGCGAATCGTACCGTCAGCGCTGACGGACCAGCGTTGCCCGGTGGCGACGCCGCAGGTGTACAGCTGCACGGCACGCCCGGCATCGGCGGTGTTAGTGTCGACGTCGACGCATTTTCCGCCGGGGCCGCTGATTGCACCCGTCGGGCCGGGTAGTGCGCCGATACCCACCTTGAGCTCGCATTGCGTGGTGCCTTGTCGAAGTGTTGCGGCGAAGTAAACGAAGCTGGTGCCGTTTTCGCGCGGGATTGCGGGTGTCGAGTAACCAGGACATGCGGGCACACCAGCGGCATAACCGCCGGTGGGATTAACAGTCACAGGCGCTTCCAGCTCGGTCCAAGGGCCGGCCCCAAGGTTAGTGTTCTGGAAGAGTACCGACCCCGACTCCGCTAAGACGGTCTTGTTCCCCGTCGGGCCCGAGACGACTCGCTGCCCGGAGATGAGTATGGTGCCGTTGGCCCCACCGCCTGATATCCACGAGATGTAAGGGGTGTGTAGGAGTTCGCGTCCGTCCGAGGTGGTCACCAGTGTGCCTGGCGTGTCGAGCGGACCCCAGTTCAGCCCGTCGGCGCTGAACTTGATGTACACCTCACACGCATGGTCGGCGTTCGTGGCGTCGCGGCACATCTCGTAGGACATCACGAACTGACCATTGGGCAATTCTGCGAATGTTTGCATGCCCGGGCGTCGCAGGTTGTCGCTCGGGAATGCGACATCCTGTGTGATTGTCCCGCTCCATGAGACACCGCCGTTGGTGGAAGTGTAGTGCCCGATGATCTGGTTGCTCGTGGCTGAGTTTGCGGGGCGTTCGTCAGAAATGAAACAAGCAAGAGTGTTGTCGTCGGCTACGAGGAAAGTCGGCTCCCAAATACCGTGACCCCAGCTGTTGGGCAACCCGAATGTCTGGGTGCAGTTGGACAGGTACTGCCAAGTCAGACCTTTGTCGGTGCTTTTGAACACCTCGACCTTCTGGGTCGTGTAGTTGCCGACGCTCCAGGAGGTACCGGCTGCAAGAATGTCGCCCTGGTTCAGCCCTGGAATCGTTCTCGGCACCTCGAACAGGGTGGGTGCTTCAATGTCCCAGCCGGGAGTGTTGGAGGAAATCGTGGAGACTTGGCTCCAGCTCGTCCCGCCGTTGGTGCTCCGATAGATGGGGAGAGTGCCGGGTGCGTTATGTCCGCTCTTCGCGAACGTCGCGAGTAGAGTCTGCGCGCTGGAAGACCCATCATTGTCGATGCGAATCGCGCGGGGATATCCGGCGGTGCCGCTGGGGTAGGTCGCGAGGTTAGGCGAGTAGAGAACCTGGCCGGGCTGGGCGGCAGTCGCGGGTGCGACTGGGCTAGCGAGCGAACCTATCAAGAGGAAACAGCTGAAGAGCGCGGCGAGGAGCCAGCGTGCTCGCGGTCGGTCGTGTTGGCGGGCGGACGGCGTCATCGTGATCCTTTGCTTGAGCTACGCGCCAACGCACGCCCAACAATGCCCGGAAATTGCCAACGTTGCAAGCGCTCAGCGAAATTCCCTATCGCTCGATGCTTGCGGTACTCTCCCGGATGCGAAGAGTGTGCGGCGCGACGATTTGCCGCGGTCGAAGGTCCGGCGTTTCGATTCGGGCGGTTACGCGCGCGATCGCCTGCTCGGCAATGAAGGACGTATCGAGAGAGATAGTGCTCAACGAGGGTCGAGAGAACCGGCCTTCCTCGATATTGTCGATCCCGATGATGGCCACGTCTTGCGGCACGCTAAGGCCGGCGTCGAAGACGGCGCGCATCGCGCCCATCGCCAGGAGATCGGAAAAGCAGAATATGGCATCGGGGCGCACATCCAGTGCGAGAAGTTCCACGGCGGCGCCGTAACCGTCAGCACGGCTGTAGTGCGCTGCGGGTCGCGCGTACCGCTGCTCGGGCTCGATCCCAACCTCGCGCAGGGCCAACTCGTACCCTACGGTGCGCTGCTGCGGGGTCGCGTACTCTTCTAGCGGCTGCGCGCCGATCGCGGCGACCCGCGTGCGGCCAGTATCAAGCAGATGGCGCACGGCATCGTAAGCGGCCCGCACGTTGTCGATCGCGACGTGGTCGTACCGGCCGTCGAACTCATGCTCGCCCAGCAATACCAGAGGCATCTGCGTCGGTGAGTTCATCTCGAGCAATTCCGCCTTGGTCACGAGCGGGCTGAACAGGATGCCGTCGAAGAGCATCGTTCGGTCATTGCCAGTAAGCAGATCGCGCTCGTGGTCGTGGTCGTGTCCGGTCTGGTCGATCATCACCCGGTAGCCGACCTCAGCCGCAGCGTCGATAACGTCACGGGCGAGAGCGCTGAAGTAGGGAACATCGATCTCAGGAACGACAAAGGCCAGCATCCCAGTACGGCCGGTGCGTAGGGTCCTCGCGACGGGATTGGGTCGGTAGCCCAGCTCGTCAATGGCTTGGAGGACGTGTTTGCGCATCCGCTCACTTACGTGGGTGTAACCACTGACGACATTGGAAACGGTGCGCATCGACACCTGCGCATATTCGGCAACATCACGAAGTGTCGCTGGCATGTGTTTGCTCCCTCCGACGTTCGTAACGATTCTACTGTTTGCAACGATAGCAAAGTTGCGCTACGGTTTGCATACGTTGGCAAACGCAGACGTTCCGACCGGCGAGAATGAAGCCGCCCAGGGAACCCGTCACAAAGGAGTGTCACTTGCAACAGCATCAGCCCCGACGCCCAGCCCCCATCAGGCGCGTCCTTGTCCTTGGCCTCGCGGCCAGCCTCGTCCTCGGCGTCACCGCCTGCGGACCCAGCATCAACGAGCCATCCGCAGATGCGGACGGCGCCCGACTTCAAGCTCCCTCCGACAAATCCCCGTCAGGTGAGATCACGATCTGGGACCGGTCCGGCGACCTGTTTGAAGTATTCGACGCCGCGATCGCCGATTTCAACGAGGTCTACCCCGACATCACGGTGAACCACGAAGCAGTCGACATTGACGCAAAACTTCAAAACACCCTCATCACCGGCACCGATGTGCCCGATGGTGTCTTCCTCGACGATGCGAAGGTCGCCGGTCTCGCCGACTCGCTGTGGGATGTCAGCGACGTTCTCGCACCCTACGTCGATGACATCGCCGAGCAGAAGATCGACGTCAACTCGATCAATGGAGGTGTCTACGGCGTCCCCTACGACTCCAACCCCGGCCTGCTCTACTACAACGCCGCGGCGCTTGAAGCCGCCGGCGTCGACCCCACTCAGATCGAGACCTATGACGACCTACTCGAAGCAGCCCGCGAATACCAGGCCGCAGTGCCTGGCTCGCAGCCGATCCACCTCGAGCAGTCGGCGTACCTCGGGCAGTTGCAGCTGGAGATGTACGCCAGCCAGCTCGGAACGAGCGTCGCCGATGCCGAAGGCGAGCTTCGCCTGGACTCCCCGGAGTACGAGCAGATTTTGACATTTCTCGACACGGTCCAGAAAGACGGACTCGGGACTCGTGCGGAATACCTCAACCCCACCGACATCGCCCAGCTCGAATCCGGCAGCCAGGTGTTCTATCCTTGGGCGATTTGGTTCAGCTTCGCCACCCAGCAGCTTCTCCCCGAAACCGCGGGTGATTGGCGTGCCATGCCGTTGCCCGCTTGGGAAGATGGCGGAGCACAGAGCGGCGCCATGGGAGGATCCTCCTTCGTCCTTCCCCGTGACGGTGAGAACTCTGAACTGGCGTGGCTCTTCTACGAGTTCCTCATGTTCGATGAAGCGGGATACACCGCTGTCTGGGGGCCAAACGACGTGTACCCGGCCGGACTGAACACCTCCATTCCGAGCTACGGACCCGCCGCAGATCCGGCCGCTCCACTCTTCGGACCGGTGCCTGAGCTCGGAAACCAGGACCTCTGGGCAGTCGCCACCGCGGCCAGCTCCGAGATTCCTCCAGCCGTGCCCACGCCGTCGTGGTGGGCGGGAGCCGTCGACTATCTCGGGAACAACCTGCAGCGGATGCTCGACGGAGAAATGACACCGCAGGAGGTCCTCAAGACCTCGTCCACTGACATCACGTCAAACCTCATCGACCGGCAGTAGAGACAGAGCACCCATGTTCGTCCAACCCAACCCACTCCGCAGATAGAAAGCGAGCCGACCATGACCGCACTGACCAGCGCGAGGACGAAACGCCGCATAGCGCCGTACCTCTTCGTCGCGCCGTTCGTAGCCGTGTTCCTTGCCTTCAGCATCTACCCGTTGATCTTCACCGCCCGGCTCAGCTTCACGAACTGGCGCGGCTTCGGGGCTGCGGAGTGGGTCGGGTGGGACAACTACACCTACCTCCTCGGTAACGCCGGATTCTGGAGCTCGCTCGGCAATTCCTCGGTCCTGTGGATGCTGATCATCCCGGTGCAGCTTGTCCTCGCCCTGTTGGCGGCGGTCTTGCTCAACAACTCCAAACTACGCCTCCGGGGCTTCTACCGGGTCGCTTTCATCGTTCCGTTCGTCACCCCGCTGGTCGCCATCGCCCAGATTTGGGTTGTCGTGTTCGACCAGAACTACGGCGCCGTCAATGGCCTGCTCAACATCATCGGGCTCCCCGACGTTGGCTGGCTCACGACGAGCGAATGGTCTAAGCCCACGCTGGCCCTGCTTTTCATCTGGAAAACAACCGGCTTCATCGTCCTCATCCTGCTTTCCGGACTGCAATCGATCGACGCGAGCGTGTACGAAGCGGCATCGCTCGACGGCGCGTCGCCAGCCCGGAAGCTCTGGAGCATGACCGTGCCCCTGCTACGCCGAACAATCATGTTCGCCGTGATCCTCCAAACGCTCGCCGTTTTCCAGATGTTCGCCGAGCCGTTCGTCGTCACGCAAGGTGGCCCATACGGGTCAACGACGACGGCCGGCTACTACCTCTACAACCACATCACCCGGGCAGACCTCGGCACAGGTGCCGCGAACTCGTTCCTGCTCGTGATCATCGTCATGGCGCTCTCGCTCGTGTTCGTGCGACTGCTGCGAGCGAAGGACTAGATCAATGAGCACATCCACACTCACCCAGCCCACATTTCAGAGCGTTGCGGCGACACCCACTCCCCCAACGCGATCCCGGCCTCGACCTGCGATCGCCTCCCAGCTGTTTCTGGCGCTGCTGACCATCGGGTTCCTAGCACCGGTCTTCTGGGCGCTACTGTCGGCGTTCAAGCCCGCCAACGAGATCATTCGATCGCCGCTGAGCTTCGATCCGTCGACGTTCAACCTCGACAACTACGTCGCCATGTTCCACGATGTTCCGATCGGCTCCGGCTTTCTCAACACGGGGATCGTGCTACTGATCAAGGGGGCAATCACCCTGTTCTTCGCCCCGCTCGCCGCCTTTGCCTTCGCAAAGTATAACTTCGCCGCAAAGAACCTGATCTTTGGGACAGTGCTCATCACGCTGATGCTCCCGACCATTGTGCTGATCATCCCGCTGCTTCTTGAGATGAAGGAGCTCGGCTGGGTGAATACCTACCAGGCGCTGATCCTCCCCGGCGCAATCGACGCATTTGCCATCTTCTGGATGCGGCAGGTCATCTCTGCGGTCCCAGACGAGCTGCTCGACGCCGCCCGTGTCGACGGGTGTGGCGAATTCGGGATCTTCTGGCGAGTAGTGCTCCCGGTTATCCGACCCGGCCTCGCGGGCCTCGCCGTGCTGACCATCATGAACATCTACAACGACTTCGTCTGGCCGGTAGTGATCGCCAGCTCCGACCAGATGGCGACACTGCAGGTCGTTCTCTCGACCCTGGCGCAGAACATCACCGGCAACCGAATCGGCGCTGACTATGCAACCGTCACCGGCGAGCTTCTCGCCGCCAGTTCTGTCGCACTCATCCCGCTGCTCGTGCTCTTCATCGCACTGCAGCGCCATTTCATCAACGGAATCCTCGCTGGAAGCGTGAAGGGCTAACATCCATGACTCTCCTGACCAACACCACCCCAGGGCACACAACAGTCCCCTCCTTCATCGACTCGGCGCGCGCCGCGGTGCCGCGGAGCGAATACCCGCGGCCCGACCTCGACCGGTCAGCCAGATGGCTCTGCCTCAACGGAGAATGGGATTTCACGAGCATCGACGGGAAAGCGACGATCACCGTGCCCTTCGCCTGGGAAACCACGGATTCCGGAATTGGGCGCACCTGGCTCGAATCGGCGACGTACCGCCGTCGCATCACCGCACCGCAGGACTGGGACGGCTCGCGCATCATCCTCTGCTTCGGTGCGGTCTGGCATCGCGCGACGATCTCCATTGATGGTGATCTGGTCGGAGAGCACGTCGGTGGCTACACTTCTTTCGAATTCGACGTTACCGACCACCTCCACGCCGGCCGTTCGGCAGAGCTCGTGGTCGACGTCAGCGCTCCGGCGGACAAGCGTGCACTCGTGCATGGAAAGCAGCGCTCCATCCCGCGAGACGACTATGACGGCGTCTCCTTCACCCCTACATCCGGCATCTGGCAGAGTGTCTGGCTCGAAGGCCGTGGGCGCACCTATGCTCACTCGGTGCAACTGCGGGGCGACTCGCGCACCGGCATCGACGTATCAGTTCAAGTTCTCGGCGACGTCATTGCAGGCTCTCGCATCACCGCGCGAGTGGTCGATGGCCGCCAGTATGAGGCTGTCGAGCTAACCACTGATTCTGACGGGCGAGCATCCGGGCGCATCGAGATGGCCGAACCACGCATCTGGACGCCGACAGACCCACATCTCTACCGGGTCGAGATCACGACAGCTGAAGGTCGAGAGGCAGATCTGGTCATCGCCAGCACCGGACTACGCAGCATCGAAGTCCGCGGCGAAGAGCTCTACCTCAATGACGAACGCCTCTACGTCCGCGGTGTCCTCGACCAGGGTTATTGGCCGACATCGGGGCTCACCGCACCCGACGACGAGTCCCTCCGGCATGACCTCACATTGGCCCGCGAACTCGGGTTCAACCTGGTACGCAAACACCTGAAGTTCGAGGAACCACGATGGCTTCACGCCGCCGACGAGATGGGGATGCTCGTCTGGGCGGAACCCGCCTGCCCGAGCCGGCACAGTGATGAGGCGGCCGCCGCCTTCGACGCACAGATCGGCCCGATGGTCGAACGGGACGGCAACCATCCGTCGATCGTCATTTGGGGTCTCTACAACGAAGAGTGGGGCCTGGACTGGGATATCCCCGGCAGTAGCAGTCGCGCTGCTGCGGCGGTGGCCGCCTACGACATTCTGGCCGCGATCGATCGCACTCGCCCCATCGTCGAAAACTCGGGCTGGTCGCATGTGCGCAGCGACCTCGTCGACTGGCACTACTACGAGCCCGACCCGGAAACGTGGGCACAAAGCATCGCCGACCTCGCTTCCGGCAAACGCCACGACTTCCCGGTGAAGCTCGGCCCCGACTTCGTGGTCGACAAGAGCCTGTACGGGACCGCCGAGTTCCCCCGCACAGGCGTCCCGATCCTCAACAGCGAGTTCGGAGAAGGCTTCACTAGCCTCGAGCGCGCCTGGCATGTGCGGTGGCAGACACAAGAGCTGCGTCGCCACGACCGATTCGCCGGGTACGTCTACACCGAGCTCACTGACGTGGAACACGAGTGCGCCGGCCTGGTGGACGGGGACCGTCGCCAAAAAGATTGGGGCGGTCTCGACCCTGCGGACTCCAATGCCAACACCGTCCTCATCGTCGATCTCGTCCCGGAGCGGGCGGGAGCCGATATCCCCGTTCCGACCGGTATCACCAGCATTGGCGTGCGGGTCTCGCACCACGCGGTCACCTCCGTCACAGCACAGCTTCACGCCGTATGGGTCGCTGCTGGAGTCCCGTTCCGTGCGGTCACCCGTTCGCCCGACTCGGCTCCCAGCCTGCCCGGTTCGGTTTCTTCCGCACACGTCGTCGTGAATCCGTTCGTCGTGACGGAGGCCGTACAAATCGTTGTTGCACCACCAGAGGGTCCGGCGCGTCTCCTCCTCTGGCTCACCGACAACAGCGGACGTGTGATCGCTCGAACCTTCATTGACGCGGCCGAGATTGAGCCACCGAATCGCCGCGGAGCCCGCCCGGGTCAGGCGTCCTAAGCCGTGGCGCGCGTCTCAACGCCAACGCGGCGCGCGCCACTTCAGCAAAGCATCCATGGATTGGAAAGAATACGTCACCACCTCCAGGGGACGCCATGCCGCAATACTCGCCGGGCAGCCATCTCACTGCTCCCGATCGCAATCGCTCTCTTCCTGATCCCGCGCTATTTTACCAAGCGTCGACCGAGCGACGACCGTGCAACAGTGAGGCACCTCTCCGGGAATTCCATCGCGCGGGTGAATGGGCATCGCGTCTCTACCTAACAAGGCCGGCACCTGCGATGACAGCACACAGTCCGTGGAGCGGTATGAATACCTACTGCGAACAGCGAAACCGGGTGCGCTCCTCGGCCTCCCGGGCGAAGGTGAGGTAGCAGCTCGCCGTCCAGGTATAGGCACGATCGCGCAAACCTTCGCCCGTCAGAGCGTCGAAATTCTCGGCGAAGCCCGAACGCTCGCACAGCCCGCGGAACCGTTCGCTTATGAGATCGGCGAGCCTGACCTGTCCAGCCTGCCGGAGACCGTCTTCGATGATTGCGGTCGAAGGGGCCCAGATGGGCCCTCGCCAGTAGCCGTCCGGCTCGTACTCCTCACTGTCGACCAGCTGCGTGGCTGGACCGAATTCCGTCACGTGCCGGGAGATCCGCCCGGAGAGTTTCTCGATGATGCTGTCGGGCAGATGCCGGGCGGCGACGATCGGCATGGTGTTCAGCAGCGAGGTCGTCTTGCTGAGGCGGCCGCTCGTCGCCGCCTTCGCGACGAAGACGTCACCGTCCCACAACTCGAGCAGGGCGCCCTGCATGACGTCCGCCTCGCGGCGCCACTCGTCCGTTTCGTCGTTTCGTCCCAGTTCCGCGGCGAGCTCGGCGAGCACGTCGAGTTGCACCAGGAGGAACGCCGCAAGGTCAGGAGCCTCTATCACGCGGTCGTGGTCGAACGTCGTCGAGTTGTCCCAGCCGCTGTCGTTGCCATGCTGGTAATGGGGTAACACATGCCCCGGAACGCGCCTGCTATCGAGCCAGAACCGTGTCCATCGTACGAGCGAGTCGTAGATGTCGTTCAGAGTCCGCTCCTCGATCGGTAGCTCGAGCGTGGCACGGAGCTTGCGGAAAGCCCATCCGTGGATCGGTGGCTTCACGAAGTTGTAGAGCACCTCCGAATGGGTGATGGAGTCGGGCAGTGCGCCGGTCGCGTCCTGGAAGTCGAAGACGACGCGGAATTGATCGATGGCCTCTTCTTGGAGTCCGGGGGCCAGTGCGAGCGCGTTGAAGCAGTGGTCCCAGCTCCAGACCTTGTCCATCCAATGCTTCGACATGAAGATCGACTCCCGGGCGAGGAACCCGCTCGGTGCAACGGTTGCTGACCAGAGCACGTAGCAGGCCGTGGAGACCCCGGGGGTGCGCTCGCTCCGCCAGGACGCGATGCTGTCGACGTAGTGGTCAAATTCCGCCGCGACGCCCACTGTGATGACCTCGAACGACTGGGCCTGCCGGTAGGGAGCCCGCGCTGCGTCGAACTCCTCAATGGCGATCTCCCACTCCGGGCCACTCGTGCACACCGCGCGTTCGCCGGCGCCCAGGGCTTCCGCTCCGGTGATCGCGAGAGAGCCGGAAACTGCCGTGACCCTGTAACGACGGCCCGTCTCATACGACGTGAAGACAGGCGCGCCGTCGATCGGGTCGGTGTAGAGGTATGTTCCAGTGAACGGGGTCAGCTCAGGCGTCGCATCCGCGAGCCGAAGCTCGGCCGCCCGTCCGCGCACCCGCAATACGCTGTCGCTCTCGAAGACCGCCTCGATCACACCGCTCGGAGTTGACCAGCGCAACGTCGTCGGCGTCGCCTCAACAATCGCCTCGACGGGCAGGCCGTGCTGCAAGGGCTCGAAGACGAAGATCGCGTGCATGCCGGTTTGATGGGAAACCAGATGCAGCTTCTCGCACACTTTGTGGAGACCCACCACCGGTGAGATATCGAGCCACGATCCACGCCGGCTGAAAGGGATGTCGCGGATGTCGAACGAAGTCGCTGAGGGCACTGTCATGGGATCGGTACTCCTAGAGGTGGATGCCCCGGGATGCGCTCCGCCGATAGGGCGGAACGCGACCCGGGGCAAGTGGTCAATCAATACTGAAGGTCACAGCCGTCGTGTCTCTGGCCACGTCGTAGACCATGAGAGTGTTGGTGCCAGTGGCGGCGATCGTCAGCCGGCCACCGGTAGGAAGATGCGCATCGCGGCCGGGCCGCGCTCTGCCCACCGGTGGTAGGGCACGAAAGTGATCTCAACCCGTTTCGGATCTGAGAAGTGCGGCTTGGTCGGGC
This sequence comes from Cryobacterium sp. TMN-39-2, assembly GCF_004402745.1. Classification (NCBI taxonomy): domain Bacteria; kingdom Bacillati; phylum Actinomycetota; class Actinomycetes; order Micrococcales; family Microbacteriaceae; genus Cryobacterium; species Cryobacterium sp. TMN-39-2. Next base: position 81,798 of record NZ_SOFX01000011.1, on the reverse strand, counting down.
CGAATGGAAGGGGCCCGGCGGCCGGCGTTTGCACGGCGATAGTGCCGTGAGCGTGAGCCCCGTCGGCATGGGCGGACAGGCCCAGATCGGGCTGGAGCCGGAGCTCCTCGATGCGTACGTCCGTGGGCAGATCCGTCGACTCCACGCACAGCACAAGAGGTCCCCGTTCGACGGCCACCGTGTCGCGCACGGCGTCGATGCGGGAATCCGGCCATGTGAGACGCGGAGCGAGGGGCAACTCGAGGATGACCTCATCATTCCGTTCGAACGTGCGTCGAATGTCGGCCCAGCCGGGTGCGACGCTGACCGCATCGTCGCCGTTCACCGCCAGCGTCGCAGTGGCGGCCCAGCCAGGGATTCGCAGGCGAAGTCGGGACTCTGACGCGGGCGCAGCGAGGACGCGCACGCGCACCGTGCCCTCGTCGGGATACTGGGTCTCCACCTGCAGAACAAACCCGCCCGCTCGGATCTCACCGGCCGCGTACTGGAGCACCGATATCCCGCGGTCGTCGACGGAGGCGACGTACGAACCCAGCGACGATATGGTGCGGGCGACGTTGGTGGGGCAGCACGAGACATCGAACCACGGAGCCCGCACCCCGCCCTCGGCCCGCGTGTTGACTCCGTCACTCGCAACCGCACCCGGCTCTCGCTGGTGCAGCGGATTGGCGTAGAAGAACGATCTGCCGTCCTCGCTCGGGGAGGTGGCCACGACATTGAACAGAGTCCGCTCGATCAGATCCGGGTAACGTGAATCGCCCGTCACCAAGTACAGCCGCCAGGCGAGCATGACCGAACCGACGCCGGCGCAGGTCTCGCAGTATGCGCGATCGGCCGGCAGCTCCCAATCGTCGCCGAAGCCTTCGTCCTGGTGCCGGGAGCCCATGCCTCCCGTCAGATAGGTGCGACGGGCGACAGTGTTCTCCCACTGGCGGGTGACGGCGTCGGTCAGCTCCTGATCATCGGTCTCGGTGGCCACGTCGAGGGCGCCGGCCGCAAGATAGAGCGCCCGCACGGCGTGCCCGCGCAGCGCGTTTGCCTTCCGCACGGGGATGTCGTCTTGGAAGTACTCCGCCGACAGGAGCGGCCGTACTGGGAGGGTGCCATGTCCGCGCCGTTCGATGAACACACGGGCCTGCTCGAAATAGCGAGGCTCACTGAATGCGCGCCCCGCTTCGACGAGCGCCACCTCGATTTCGGGGTGACCGCAGACCGCGTCGCGGCCGTGCGCCCCGAATTCCGCGCAGACCTGGTCGGCCGCGCGTCGTGCGATGTGCACGAGCCCATCGTCGTGCCCGGTACGGAGTCGCGCGACGGCGGCCTGCAGCAGATGACCGGTGTTATAGAGTTCATGGCCCATCGCCATGTCCGAGTACCGCGACGGCAGCCCCGGATGTCCGTGCGCCGTGTTCAGGTAGCCGTCGTCGTCTTGGGCCGCGCCGATCCGCTCCACCAGCGCCTCGAATGCTGCAGCCAGCGACGGGTCAGGGCTTCGGCCGAGCTCCCACGCCATTGCCTCCAGCAGCTTGTAGATCTCTGAATCCGAGAACTGCCATCCTGGCCGGGTCACCGTGGTCTCACCGCTGGCGACGCGATCGAAGTTCTCTATCCAGCCCAGGCGTTCCATCCATTCCAGGCAGTGTCGCAGGGTGGCTGTGGCATTGACGGTTTGACGGCTCCCCCAGAATCCCGAGGGGCAGAGGCTCACGTCGGCGACACCGACGCCGTGGCGGGTGGTCGTGGCGGGTTCAACCGGGCCAGCCATCGGGCGGAGGATTTCGGTTGTTGGTGAAGCGGTCAGGGTCACGGGGTCAATCCTTCACTGCGCCGGCGGTGACGCCGGCGGCTACGTAGCGTTGGGCGACGATGAGCAGGATCGCGGCCGGGATGGAGGCCACGACGGCGGTGGCCATGATGGCGTTCCATTGGGTTGTGTTGTTGCCGATGTACGAGTAGATACCGAGGGTGACCGGCTTCAACGCCGAGTTGCGGGCCAGGGTCGAGGCGAAGACGAAGTCCGACCATGCCCAGAGGAACGCGAACAGCGCAACCGTGATCGCGGAGTTGCGGCTCAACGGCATCACCACGGCGGTGAAGGTGCGCCACGCATTGGCACCGTCCATTCGCGCCGCCTGGAGCAGCTCGCGAGGCAGACCGCTCATAAAGGCGGTGAACAGCAGCACGCCGAACGGAACCGCGACGGTCGAGTCGGCGAGGATCAGTCCCCACACGCTGTTGAGTAGGCCCAGCCGCACGTAGATGGCGTAGAAGCCCATTGCCATAACCACACCAGGGATCATTTGCGCCACCAGCAGCACGAAGTTGAGGGTGCGGCCGCCACGCAGGTTCAACAGCGAGATCGCATATGCGGCCGGAGCCGCGATGACCACGGTCAAGACGACAGAACCCAACCCAATGAGCAAGCTGGTACCGAGGTTCGGCAGTTGCTGCCGCAGCACCTCGATGTAGCCGTCGAGGGTCGGATCGAGGGGAAAGAGATGGGGTGGGCTCAGCCGCAGGTCCGCCGTCTTGGTGAACGATACGTTGACCATCCAATAGACCGGGAACAGCATCAGAGCGGTGAAGAGGACGCCGAGAGCCGTCTTCCACCAGGGCCGGCGGGCGGTCATGAGTTCTCCTGACGTCGCTGCATTCTCAGGTAGACGAACCCGAAGACCAGCGCGATAACGATGAGGATATTGCCGACGGCGGCAGCGGGTGAGAGATCGGGCTGGCCCGTTCCGAAGGCTTCACGGTACGACCAGATCGCCAGTGTGGTGGTGGAGTTCGCCGGGCCACCGCCGGTCATGATCCAGATGATGTCAACCACCTTCAGGGTGTAGACGAGACCCAAGAGCAGCGTGATCGCCGACACCGGGCGAAGGAGGGGGAAGGTGATGCTCCAGAACTGACGCCACGGTCCGGCGCCGTCCAACGCTGCTGCCTCATACAGATCGGCAGAGATGTTCTGCAGGCCGGAGTAGAGAATGACGAGGTTGAAGGGAACGCCTAGCCAGATGTTCGCGATCACCACGGCGAGCAATGACGTGTCAGGCGACGTCAGCCAGTTGATCTGTCCGATACCGAACGTCTGAAGAAACGCATTGACAATCCCGTTGTCGCTGTTGAGCATCCAGGCCCAAGCGGATCCCGAGACGATCAGGGGCAGGAGCCACGGCACGAGAAACAGCGCCCGAAGAATGCCGTTCAGGCGGAAGCTGCCGCGAAAGAAAACCGCCAGCGCCAGTCCGAGCGCGTACTGGAAGATCAGCGAGCCGAACACGAAGACGACAGTGTTCCAGGCTGCCTGCCCGAACAGGGGCGATGAGAAAACGTCGATGTAGTTCTTCAGCCCGACGAAGTCGGCGTTTCCCTGAACAAAGGCGCGCACGTCGTAGTCGTGGATGCTGAGGTCGATGCTGCGGATCAACGGATACGCGTAGAAAATGAGCAGGTAGACCAGCAGGGGTGCCGCGAATGCGACCGCGACCCATCGAGAGCCGCTTACCCCGCTGCCCTGTGGACGCCTGGGGCGAGGGGCGCCCGGCGTGGGCTCGGGTGCCAGCACTGCAGCCGGCGCCGCGGAGATTGTCATCATGATTCCTTCGTTAGGGGTGCCGGGCGCCAGGCGCCCAAGGATCAGAAGCCGGGGCGGGCGCTGCGCCCGCCCCGGCACCTTGGGGTGCTAGTCGCCGTCGGTCGCCGAAACGGCGGCCTTTTGGGCGGCGGCCAGCGCATCCTGGGGCGAGGAGGCACCCGAGAGGGCGCTCTGAACCGCGGTCCACAGCTGCTCGGAGATCAGCGGGTAGTCGGTTCCCAGGTTGTCGCTGGTGCGGCCCTTGGCAGCCTTGACGGCTGAAACCCAGGTGTCAAGCTCCGGGTGCTCTTCGAGCAGCTGGTCCTGACCATCGCTGGTCGGCGGGATGTAGTAGGCGAACGTGTTGGCCGTCTCAACAAAACCCTCCGGAGTCGTCATGCAGTCAACGATCTTCTTCGTGGTCTCGTAGCGTGCCGTGTCCTTCTGCACCGGAGTAGTGATGAACTCGCCTCCAGTCGGGGCAGGGGCCACCCCAGAATCGACGGCGGGCAGTTCGATCACACCGGTGGTGAAGGGCTGCTCGGCGGCGCTGTTGACCTGCCAGGTGCCGTTCTCGGCAAAGGCGAAGTTGCCGGTGATGAACTCCTCCCAGCTGGTATTCTGCGAGTTGCCGATCACCGACTGCGGTGCGTAGCCCTTGTCGACCCAGTCCGTCCACAGCGTCAAAGCGCTGACAGCCTCCGGGGAATCGAGCTTACTGAGTTCTGCGCCGGAGCCCCAGAACCACGGCAGGAACTGGAAGGACCCCTCTTCGGTGTTGATGCCCGCGAACGTGATGCCCTTGTTGCCAGCTTCCGTGACCTTGGCGAGTGCATCAGTCAGCGACGCCCAGCTCGTGATGCCGGCGGGATCGATTCCGGCAGCCGTCAGAATATCGGCGTTGTAATACAAGGCGAGCGTGTTGGCGCCAACCGGCACTCCGTAGTCCTCGCTGTCGAGCTCCCCCGCGGCCAGCAGGTTGCCATCGACGGCCGATGTGTCCAGGCCGAGCTCGTCGGTGGTGGTCAGCATCCCCGTGTCGGCGAGCGTGGATACTGCGGGGTTGTCGAGCAGAATCACATCGGGAGAAGCGCCTTCCTGCGCGGCGAGCAGCGCCTGATTCGTCAACGACGTCGTGTCGTAGGCGGTGCGCTGGATGGTGACTCCGGCATCCGTGCCGCAGGTCTGCACACGATTAGCCCAGTCTGAGCCCTCCTCATGCTGGGGATACGGATCCCACCAGGTGTAGGTGCCCCCAGCCGCGTCACTCAGCGTGGCATCCCCCGCACCCGAGCAGCCCGCGAGGGCTCCGAGCGCGATGGCGGTGACGGCGATGGCTATGGGCTTTCGAAACGCGGTGCTCAACATGTGTTCCTCCTTGAACGTGTCCGGGATACCGGATCTCTTGGTGTTGGTCAGTGACGGGTCGGCGGCACGGCGGTACTGCCGCGGTCGTCGATGCGGGGTGTGATCAGATCGACGATCGGTGCTAGCGCATCGGCGTTGCTTTCGATGCGAGAGACGAGGCGCTCGACAGCCCGCCGACCGAGTTCGTCGGCGGCACTGTCGATCGCCGTATAGGGAAGCGAGAAGGTGCGGGCGAAGTCGTCGGAATAGCGGCCGATAACAGAGATGTCTGCCGGGGCCGACAATCCCCGGGAATGCAGCACGCTCGGCAGCGCCGCGGCCGCGGCCTCGTTATTTAGCAGCAGGCCGGTCGCGCTGGGGTGAGCATCGAGAAGTCGGGCGAGCTCGGATCCGATCTGCGGCTGGCTGGAAGGGGCGAAATGATGGTGGAGTTCCACACCGAGTTCCGCCGCCCGATCCTGCGCAGAATTTGCCAGCCGAGACACGTAGGCGCCCCCTCGCTCGAGCACATGCTCGGGCTGTGAGACCAGAATGAGGCTCCGGTGTCCCAGTTCGTGCAGCGTCTCCACCATCAAGCGCCCCGCGGCCGCGAAGTCGAGGTCAAACACGTCGATGCCGCTGGCGTCACCCGGCAGTCCGACCAGGGCACCCGGCTGAGCGGCATCGCGAAGAATACCGAGGCGGTCGTCGTTCTCGGCGACGTTCAGCAGAATGAAGCCGTCGACCATCCGTGAATCTGAGATGCGCCTGAGCGCTGAGACGCCATCCTCGTCCGTGAGTAGAAGTGTGTCGTACCCGCACTCACGCGCACGATTGGTGACTCCAAGAATGTACTGCAGCATCGCAGGTGCGAACTCGTCTTCGAGGAAACGAGCCAGCAGACCGATCACCTTGGTGTGCGAGGTCGCCAACGCTCGCGCTCCAGCATTCGGCGTGTAGTCCAGACTGCGCACGGCCTGCTCGACCTTTTCACGCACCTCCGCGGAAATAGATCGTTTGCCGGATAGCGCGTAGGACGCGGTGCTCCGTGACACACCCGCAACACGTGCCACGTCTCCGATTGTTGCCATGAGGTCTCCATTGACGTTGTTTCGAACCGGTTCGACTCGAACCGGTTCGACAGTACCAAAATGACCAAGGTCTCGCAACAAATATTTTCAATCGGAGAGCTCGGCGTCGTATACGCCGCTTTGCGACCAGCTACGTGGCCAAGACTTCGGAGAGCGCTTGCCCGCCGACTTCGGCCCCAATGACCTCCTCATGCTGCAGCATGCCAACGCCAGCGTGGTGCGCGAGAACTGCGACCAATTCTTGGCGGCGTTTTGGTGACTACATGCTGCAGTCACCCCGGACGGCGACCTGCCGGCTAACCACTCCTCCGACGGCTAGGACTCGCCCCCGGACAGTGGGTGCCTAAGACTGCACTGAGAAATCAACGAGAGGCGGCTGCATGTTGTTGTCGAGACATCGCTTGAGCATGAACCGAGCAGTTGGCCCATTACCTCTGAAACGAAGCCAGCGATCGTCGCCCTCAGCAAAACCTTCGCCGCTGGGGAGAACCCGAGCTCGGGCAAGCCGCCATCTAAGCTGGACTGTTGCCCACGGAAGGAACCTCAATGAGCATGGAAGGCGCGGCCTGGAGCTCGCTGTACAAGATTTCTACCGCCAGGGACGGCAAGCACGGCTTCTCCCGTGAGTCCGTTCGGCGGATCCTGACGTTCGCGGTCCCCTACCGGTCCAAGCTGCTGATCTTCATCACCCTCTCCACCGTGGGAGCTTTCCTCGCGGTCGCGACGCCGGTACTCGCCGGCCAGGTGGTCGACGTCATCGTCGCCCAGGGTGCGGTCAGCACGATCGTTTGGCTCGCCGTCGTCATCGCCCTCGTGGCCGTGGCCGACGCCGCCGTGTCACTCGTGACGCGCTGGTACTCGGCGCGGATCGGCGAAGGCGTGATCCTCGACCTCCGCACCGCCGTCTTCAACCACGTGCAGAAGATGCCGATCGCGTTCTTCACCCGCACGCGGACGGGCGCCCTCGTGAGCCGCCTCAACAACGATGTGATCGGCGCTCAGCAGGCCTTCAGCGGCACACTGTCCGGCGTGGTCACGAACCTCGTGGCGCTGATCCTCACCCTTATCGTCATGCTCAGCACGTCCTGGCTCGTGACGGTTCTCGCCGTGATCATGCTCCCCATCTTCCTGGTACCCGCGCGCCGCATGGGCAGCCGCCTCGCCGCGCTGCGCCGCGAGGCCGCCGATCACAATTCCGCCATGAGCACGCAGATGACCGAGCGCTTCTCGGCGCCCGGCGCCACCCTCGTCAAGCTGTTCGGCCGGCCCGACGAAGAGGCCGAGGAGTTCCGCGTCCGCGCCGCCCGCGTCCGCGACATCGGGGTCCGGACCGCGATGCTGCAGTTCGTCTTCTTCACCGCACTGATGCTCGTCTCCGCTCTCGCACTCGCGCTCGTGTACGGGCTCGGCGGCTCCCTCGCACTGGCCGGCCAGCTGAATACCGGTGACGTGGTCACCCTGGCGCTCCTCCTCACCCGCCTCTACGCGCCGCTCACCAGCCTCGCAAACGCACGGGTGGAGATCATGAGCGCGGTGGTCAGCTTCGAGCGTGTCTTCGAGGTGCTGGACCTCGACCCGCTCATCAAGGAGAAGCCCGACGCCGTGGCCGTCGCCGAAGGCCCGGTGTCCGTCGAGTTCGACAACGTCCGCTTCGCCTACCCGTCCGCGGACAAAGTGTCCCTCGCCTCTCTCGAGGAGGTTGCCACGCTGGACACCCGCGGCGGCGAGGAGGTGCTGCACGGCGTGTCCTTCAGGATCGAGCCGGGGCAGACCGTTGCCCTCGTTGGTACGTCCGGTGCCGGCAAGTCCACGATTGCGCAGCTCCTCTCGCGCCTGTATGACGTCGACAGCGGCGCCGTACGCCTCGCCGGGACGGATGTCCGCGATGTCACCTTCGCCTCCATGCGGCACAGCCTGGGCATGGTGACGCAGGACGGCCACCTGTTCCACGAGACCATCCTCTCCAATCTGCGCCTCGCGAGGCCGGAGGCGTCCGACGACGAGGTGTGGGACGCCGTCCGCCGTGCGCGGCTGGAGCCGCTCATCCGGTCCCTGCCGGACCAGCTGGACACCATGGTCGGAGAGCGGGGCTACCGGCTGTCCGGAGGTGAGCGCCAGCGGATGACCATCGCGAGGCTCCTGCTCGCCCAGCCGCGCGTCGTCATCCTCGACGAGGCGACAGCGGCGCTGGACTCGACGTCTGAGGCCGCCGTGCAGGCGGCGCTCAGCGAGGCGCTTGAGGGACGGACGGCGATGGTGATCGCGCACCGCCTCTCCACCATCCGCAGCGCGGACCTGATCCTCGTGGTTGAGGACGGCTCGATCGTGGAGCGCGGTACCCACGAGGAACTGCTGGCTATGGGTGGGCGGTACGAGGAATTGCACCGGACCCAGTTCGCCGTGCAGAAGAATGTTGCCGCCGATGAGGAAGCGCTGAGCCGGACCTAGTCGCTGAGCTCGGCGCCCCTGCCCCGAGGGTGTTAGTGGCGTTGGGCGAATTGGAGAATGCCGCGTCGAACGCACGCCCGTATAAGCGTCCAGAAGCTACTCGATCTTGCCAACGAACATGTCTGTCGCTCAGCCGTCGCTACGGCTTGCGTAAATGAGTACTTGCGTGCCCGAATGTTCGGCGCTGCGCAGTGGAAGCCATTCGCCCATTACGAACCGAATTGTGGCTTGCCTGCCAACAGCTTTTCTCGGTGTCTTACGAACAAGGGTGAGCGGATAGTCAGCACCTCCCAGGGAATCGTGATTTCGCCAATTAGTGCTCCGCGCGCAGACGATTCCGGTAACGCTGAGTAGCTCAACACGAGTCCGTCCATCGTGAGCTCGAAATTCAAGCTGGCTTCGAGAAGCTTGCTTGTGCTCCCGGGCCCGTCTGAGCCGCCGCCGGACCACTCGATGTAGCCGATCCTCCCACTAGTTAAAGTCAGGCCGAAGTTTCGCGTCGCCCACATGCTTCCCACAACGACGTCGAGATTAACTCCTTCGAAAGTGATTCGGGGGAAGGGGTGGTTGTATCCAACTATCAAACCGCTAGCGAACCGGGGCTCAGCACTGGGGGCGCTGAGGGACAGCGAGTTCCAAAGATCGGCAACTTCATAAATGCCGACATACAGGTCGTCCTTGGTCAGGCCGTAGATTCTTTGGTGGAATCCGAAGGGTGCCGACTCCAGTCTCATAGCATCGACGGACGTCCGCACGACAGAGGACGGTTCTCGCTCGCGTTCTTGTGAGAGTGCTTTCCAGTAGCCGCCGAACCGGGCAACGGATGTGATGGCGTCCATTTCGAATTCAACGTCGACACGACCGGGCACCGTGTCATCCACTGGCCACGGGTCTTCGAGTTCGTCGAAGCTGTAGATCGGGGGCAGGGAACGCAGCGCGGCGGATACGTGAAGCGTCAAGGCGCCCTCTGCGTAGGTCACCGATCCTCGCCAGTCCGAAAGGCCTTGGCGGACTCGATTGGCCTCTGACACGGTGGATAGTTGCCCGGCGGCATCGAGCGCGAAGGTGATCGGATTGGCCGGATAGCTCTGTGCTAACGCCGTGATCAGAAGAGACCCGAGGCCCTGCGGGATGAAAATTCGAGGCCCCGTTATGTCGGTGGTGAGATAGCCGGTGACTGGGTCGCGAATCGCGCGAGACGATGTGAACGAAAGCGATCGGCTGGAGGTTATCGTCACCTGGACCAGATCTGCCTCCGGGGTCCTGAATGACGGGGTGCGGAATAACCTGGCGGGGCTGGGTGGAAAGGTGATCCGACCCTGGCCGTAGACGTTGCCGTCGGCGTCGATCATCGCGTTCCGTAAGTGCATCTTTCCCCCAAGCGCCGAGTATCACTACTACAGCTCGACCCTAACGTGGCCATGCTCCCGGTGAGGACGTTCCCTATGCCCTTAGCTTGCTCCCACTTCCGGCTGGGGAGAGGAGGTGCCCGTTGGGATGACTTCAGTCGATCACGGCCGCCAGGGCTTCGATCTCGACAAGCTGGTCCGTGCGCCAAACACTATGACTCTATGAGCGCGCTCGGTGCATCGTGTTGACCGAACGCCTCCCGAACGACCCATTCGCAGGCCCCGCCCGCGACATCGAGTCTCATCCCGGTGATGTATCGATTCTCCGGGCCGGTCAGGTAGAGAGCGACTCCCCTGCGCCAAGTTAATAGTCAGGGCCGAAGCGATTTGACTCGGCGACCCCCTGAAGGTTCTGGCCTTAATTTGGTCGGTACCGAATGTCTCCGAAAACCCTCGGATTCCCTTGTGTTTACAGGGAACCAGGCGATTCGCTGCCTCCGATTGTAGCCCATCGTTTTGGGTCAATTAGAGATGAATTAGATGGGTAAATGATGGCCTTGGGAGGCCGTTTTGAGCGGTCCCATGACCCCTCTCGACCTCTTCCCCCCCCCATGTGCCGCCGAGCGTGACCAACCATCGCCGGTGATGGCGATCGACAGTCATGGGGAACCACGATCGAACACTCCCACCCGAACGTGACCGGGACTCTGATCCTCAGCCCCGGTGGGTACGGGCCCCCACCGTACAAGCACTCATCGTGGTAGACGCCGATGACCCCGACACGGTCATCCAGTGGCTCCAACCTCTCGCAGCGCTGGCGCCTCTGGCGAACCAGTCCGTGCAACCCATGCCCTACCACGCCCTCCTCGCCCAGCAACCAGAACAGCACGGCCAAGGCGAGCGCCACGGCCACTCAGGCTTTACCGGCCACCTCACCCCCGCCGTCACCGAGGGCCTTGCCCACCTGCTCGATCGAACAGCTCGTTCTTCCTCACCGTGCGATCGGCAGGTGGTGCGGTCGCCGACACCCCGGCGGATGCCACCGCCTACGCCTGGCGGAACGCGAATTTCCTTATCGCCACCCTCGGCGGCGGCTCCGCCGATTTCGAAACCCGCTGGAACCTGCTCCTCCCCCATTTCGAGGGCATTTATCTCAGTTTCGAAACCGACACCGGCCCCGACGTCCTCGCCGGAGCCTTCCCACCCGCGCACCTGAACCGCCTGCGGGCCCTGAAACACACGTGGGACCCGACCGGACTGTTCCGCGACAACTTCTTTATCGACCCCACCAGCGCTTCCCACCACAATCTCTAGGAGTTCCATGTCTTCATTCCGTCTTGACGCCAGCATTCGCGAACACGGCTCTACCACCAGCGCCCTCGCCGACCTCGTCGAAAAGCACTGGCAAGTCACCGCACCCGACGCCCCGTGACCCGCCGTCATATCGGCGTGAACCCGCTGCCCAGCGACGCCTGGGCCACCGCGCTCACCGCAGCCGCCACCTCCGAGAGCGACCGCACCGACCACCAGCGCCAGGCCCCCACGCTGGCTGGCACCGTCACCGACAAGCTCGACCAAGCAGACGCATACCTGTTCGCCGTGCCGCTCTACAACTTCGGACCATCGCAGCACTTCAAAACCTACGTCGACCGCGTCATCACCGACCCCCGAATGGGCCCGGCGCGACACCCGTCACCGCAGGTAAGCCGGGCGTCCTCGTCACGGTTCAAGGCGGCAGCTACTCCCCCGGCACCCCCAAGGCAGGCTGGGACCACGCCACCGACTGGATGCGCCGCATCCTCGAAGACGTGTGGCAAATCGATCTGCGAGTCGTCACCCGCGAATTCACCCTTGTCGGCGTCAACCCCGCCCTCGACGCCTTCGCCGACATGGCCGACCACATCAAGGCCGGCGCCGAACACCAGGCCCGCGAGCACGGGCGAACCCTCGCGACCCGACACAGTTAGACACCAGCACACAAGAAATCGCTCCTGAAAACCCTCAGGAGCGATTTTTTGTGACTTCGTGGCCGGTTCGTGAAGAATTTCGCGAAGGGGCCCATTCGTCGGGCCGACAGGATTTTGCACACCTTAGCCGGCAGGGTTTTCTACCGGCTCCTCGTTCTCGTCCGTGCCATCTTCCAGGTTGACATCCTCCGGCTTGGTTGGAGCCGTTGACTCCGAACCGGTGTCCTTTGCGGGGGCGACCTCGTCCTCGGGTCGGGGTGTTTCGTAGCTCATGATGCTCCCTCTATGTCGTGCCTGCGGTTGGGTCTCGGTAGCGATTCCGACGGGTGGATACCTATTCCAACATCGAAGCCCTAATAACGAAAGAGGTATCGCGGGTCGTTTCGATAGGGGGCCTGCAAACAGCCGGAGGAGCGACCGAGTATTTACTGCAAACGAGACCGGGTGCGCTCCTCGGCCTCCCTGGCCAAGGTGAGGTAGCAGCTCGCCGTCCACGTATAGGCACGGTCGCGCAGGCCTTCGCCGGTCAGGGCATCGAAATTCTCGGCGAAGCCTGAGCGCTCGCACAGCCCGCGGAACCGTTCGCTGATCAGATCGGCGAGCCCTACCTGCCCAGCTCGACGCAGACCGTCTTCGATGATCGCGGTCGAGGGCGCCCAGATGGGCCCTCTCCAATAGCCGTCCGCCTCATACTCCGCACTGTCGGTCAGCTGTGTCGCCGGACCGAATTCCGTCGTGCTGAGAGATGCGCAGGGAAAGTGCCTCGATGATGCTGTCAGGACGGTGAGCGGCGACGACGACAGGGAGGGTATTCAGCAGCGAGGTCGTCTTGCTGAGACGGCCGCTCGTGGGCGCCTTCGCCACGAAGACGTCGCCGTCCCACAGCTCGGGCAGAGCGCCCTGCAAGGCCTCGGCCTCGCGGCGCCATTCGTCCTCTTCGTTAACACGTCCGAGTTCCACGGCCAGCTCGGCGAGCACGTCGAGTTGCACCAGAAGGAGTGCCGCAAGGTCAGGAGCCTCGATCACGCGGTCGTGGTCGAATGTCGTCGAGTTGTCCCAACCGCTGTCGTTGCGATGCTGGTAGTGGGGCAACACGTGCCCGGGAACGCGCCGGCTGTCCAGCCAGAACCGGGTCCATCGCACGAGCGAGTCGTAGATGTCAATCAGGGTGTGCTGCGCGAGAGGACGTTCGAGAGTGGCGCGGAGCTTACGAAAAGCCCACCCGTGGATGGGCGGCTTCACGAAGTTGTAGAGCACCTCCGAGTGGGTGATGGAGTCGGGAAGTGCGCCAGCGGCATCCTGGAAGTCGAACACACCCGGAACTGATCGATGGCCTCCTCAGGCAGTCCGGGGGCCAGCGCCAGGGCGTTGAAGCAGTGGTCCCAGCTCCAGATCTTGTCCATCCAGTGCTTCGACATGAAGATCGACTCCCGGGTGAGAAACCCGCTCGGTGCAACGGTCGCTGACCAAAGCACGTAGCAAGCCGTGGCGACCCCGGGAGTGCGCTCGCTCCGCCAGGGCGCGAGGCTGTCCACGTAGTGATCAAATTCCGCCGCGGCGCACGACGCACTGACGTCGAAAGACTGTGAATGGACCGGACGGAAAAGCCGGACGCCCAGTTGGAGTGCATCTCGGCTGAGCAACTGCTCCGCCGCGAGAACCGGCTAGTCGGTGCTACGGTATTCGACCATGCGATCTCCTGAAGGTTCTGGCCTTAATTTGGTTGTTGCCGGATGTCTCCGATAACCCTCGGATTCCCTTGTGTATACAGGGAACCGGGCGGTTCGCTGTCTCCAATTGTCGGCCATCGTTTTGGGTGAAATAGAGATGAATTTGATGGGTAAATGATGGCCTTGTGAGCCGCCTGGGGAGGACCCATGAAGCTTCCCATTCTCTCCCCCGGATGCCGCCGCGACTGATCGAGCGCGGGCGGTGATGGCGCTCGATCGCCTGCCTGGTTCGCATCACGGACGGCGCTATACACTGGGCGGGATTTAGTGCGTCGATCAGAAGCGGACCCGGCAATCGATTAAGAACGGTCCAACCAACGCAGGTCGCCCATCAAAGGAGCAACGAGATGCGACCACTCCGATACTCGATCAACGTCACGCTCGACGGCTGCTGCCACCGCGAGGCAGGACTCCCCCGGATGAGGAGTCGATGCGCTACTGGTGCAGGACGTCAACGACCTTGGTGGGGCGTGGCCGCGCCGTTTTTCTATGCGTCGAGCAGTAGAGTTTTGAGGTCCTTCAGCGCGTGAAGTGTGGTCAGTTCGAGGACCTCGGCAGGCGCGCCGGTGAAGACATGTTGCGATGAGCGGGTCACCGATGCCGAGCTCACGCCGATGAACACTGTTCCCGCCGGATGGCCCTCTGCGGGGCCGGGTCCACCTACCCCTGTCACAGCCACGCTGATTCGAACGCCGACCGCTTCGAGTGCTCCCCGGGCCATTTGTTCGGCGCAGGCTGCGGAGACCACCGGTCCCCACGGCACTCCCAGGAGGCGGTGTTTGGCTTCAATGTGGTACGCGATCACTCCGCCGCGGAACCAGGTTGACGCATCAGGTACCTCGCCCAGGGCTTGGGCAATCCGACCACAGGTCAGCGACTCCGCGACGGCAACGCTCACGCCACTGGCCGTCGCCAGATGCCCGATGGTAGCGGCAAGCTCAGCGATTTCCTGTCTCCGCTCGTCGATCTGACTCATGATGCCCGCCTTCGTTGTTCAGTAATTCAGCCTCTGGGTCCCAAATCCCGCCAAAGCGCGGGGTGCGAACGTTTGAGATCGCGCCGAAGAAGTTGCTAAATAGAGTGGACGGGCATTGCAACTCACCGCTCACCTCCCGGAGAATCCGATGACGAGCATTTAGCCCTAATCCGATTAGTCACTTTGAACCTGACGCACTCCTCGCATGATGTGAACCTACCCCGAGCGTCGTTGGGTCGTGGATGACGCCTCAAATTCGCCTCCGCTAGGCAGCGTCGCATCTAGGGTGCCGACGATACCGCCTCAAAGGGGACTGGACTGAGTGTCAAGGGGGGCGCGTAAATGGCGACGGGGATTATCATCGCGGCATGCAAGAGATCACGTTTGGAGGCAAATCGTTGCTCGTCGGCGACGCTATTGCTGAGGCGCTCTTGGAGTATGCCGCATTCTTGGCCAGCGAATCCCGAGCAGATACGGTCCAGATCACAGCCATCGACGCGGACGGAGACGAGGTGACAGCAACGTTCGTTCTTGGCCCGGGTACAACCATGATGGCGGAGACTACTCGCACCGAGCTCCCCGAGCCCGACAACCTAGCCGCTCTTGAATACATCACGCTGGCCCGGCCAAACCGCGCCGCCAATTCCCCAAACGTACCTCTTGAGAACTCGGCCTTGCCGGGTTACGACGAATTCTTCGGCCTCGAGTCTGACGAGCCACACTGACCAACACTTTGCGCGATGTTCTGGATCGTGATGTGAACCTACCCCCGAGGGTCAGATCCGGTCAGGTAGCGGTTAGACCGGTGGCGCGTGCACGCACGAGTGAATGATGTACGGGCGAAATAGGCGCGGGCCTAGCTCTCGCCTTTACCCCGGAAGGGAAAGTTGATTAACACCTTCGGGCGGTTCGGCGGCCGCCTCACGCGAATGGTGGCTCCAGGCGTTCACCGTCTGAAACCCGCTTACGTCAACTGCTACCTCGTCGAGGACCGCCGCAGGACAACGCTTGTCGGCGCCACGTCCCCCGCGACGTGGCCGTTTGTTGGGCGCGCGCTTCGCGCTCTGGAGGGTTCCTCCTGAGGTTCAGTTTCCGCTCGGCACGATGACCGGTTTGATGCAGCCGTCAAGCTTTGCAGAGAAGAGGCGGTAGGCCTCCGCGATGTCCTCGAGCGGAATGCGGTGGGTCACGATGTCGCTGGGCGTGAAGTATCCGTTCTGGATGTAAGCGAAGCCCCAACTCCTCTCCGCTCTTTGCAATAGCTGACGTCCGCGAATTTCAGTTGCCCCTCAGAAATGCGTTTCATGAATCGAAGACCGACCCGTGGATGCGACGGACCGCCCTACGTGTTGTGGCGAACGAGGCGCGGTATCACGATCCACAACACGAGTACAACAAGGAATATGAAGCCGGCAAAAACGCTTCCCCATAAGCGCCCGAGCACCAAATCGAAGATGAGCAGGCCGATTCCTGAGACTGTAACTGCGACCCCGGCGAGGGTGGCCTGCACGAAGTAGTCGGTGTAGCGCACGATGGATTCTTTGGCCTGGTGGCGGAATAACACCCGGTGCAGGCTCACCGGCGCCAACCCCACCAGGGTGGTAAGGATTGAGGTAACCACCAGCACGAGATAGGTGTGCGCCTGAAACGCGTCGAGTTCGTCGAACCTGGATTGGAACACCGCGGCCAATAGAAAGCCGGTTAGGATCTGCGTGCCCGTCTGGATGACCCGAAGCTCCTGAAGCAGCTCGTTCCAATTACGGTCCAGCCGCTCATTTTGGGATTCACGGCGGCCGTCAGGAATCGCGTCGGTTTTCTGTGGCGTGCCAGGAGAAAGGTGAGACATTGCGGGGCCTTTCGGGAGTCACGCCTGCATGCCAGCGGGTCTGGTTACCGACAATACCCACATCCAGCTTCCCGCCACACGCAAATCCGGCTGTTCCTTTGCCTTCCAGCTCTCGGTCGGGTCTCTCGTCCGCCGTGCACCCTTGCAGCCAATGCACGGACGCGATGGCCGGGATGCCGACGACGCCACACGCAGGGCACGGTGACCCGTGTCCGCGTCGAGATAACCGATGATTTGGCGTGGCTGTGGGTGATCACGAGCCCTTGTCAGCCGTTTCTACGAAGCGCGAGACAACTGTCTGGTGAGCCGTTTACCGGCGGCGCGGTACCACTGGGCGCAGAAGATGACGATAATCGTCCCCTCTATCCACGCGCCGAGGTAGTACATCAGCTGAGCGCCTTCCTGTGCGTCAGCCGCCGGCACGTCTACTGGCGGGTGGGCAAAGAGGTACTTGGCAAGAATTCCGTGGGATGCCATCACCGCGACAAACACAATTACTGAAACCGCTCGGCTTGGAGGGTGCGGTCGTGGATCGATGCTGATGATCGACGCAGTAAACAGATATCCACTGAAAAGAAGGTGAGCGTGCACGACGAGATGCGAGATCCTGTTGGTCTGCATCGATTCGAACACCGGGGTGAGGTAGATCAGCCACAATCCGCCGGCGCTAAGTACCGCGGCGGTTATCGGGTGCCCCACGAGGCGTGCCGGCGCACTCCGGAGAAGTCTGGAGAGCCGTCGGGCCGGGGTGACGTCGAGGGTGCGGAGGGCGAGAGATACCGGTGCCGCCAGCACCAGAAGCAGAGGCGCAAGCATCCCGCTGAGAAGATGAGCCCACATGTGTGCTGCGAAGCTTTCATGTGCCGCGTCCGCGAGCGGCCCGATGACGGCAGCGGCCGCCAGGGCGATACCAGCAGTCCAGAATAGGAACCGGAACAGGGGCCAGGGACGCCCCCTCAACTGTGAGCTGACAACGCCAAACATGTAGACCACCATCGCGACAGCGGCGATGAGCATCAAAATGATGTCGAGTGACGTTCCACCGCCATGAGCATGGGCATCCACGAACGGCGTGACCGTCGACAGCGCCCTCACGACGCCTCGCGCTCGAGAGTCCTCGACCCGCGCGTGCGCACTAACAACACAATTCCGGCGACGATCATCAGGCCCGCGATGAGGTTCCACGTCAGATCGTAGGAAAGTAGATCTTCGACGTATCTGATTTGGTGGATGCCCCACCACTTATGTTGCACAGTGCCGTCGTAGAGCTGGAAGAGGCCCGCGCCCAGAAACACCCCACCAGCCCACCGAGCCCAGTGCAGACCGCCCCGTCGCCGTAAGTCGGCAAGCAGGAAAAGCGCCGCGATAGTCGCAAACCAACTCACCGCATGGAAGAATCCATCCGAAACCAGCCCGAGATCAGCTGTACCGAGGTCATAAAAGTGGTGCCAGTGCAGCAATTGGTGAAACACAGTCTCATCAATAAAAGCGATAAGCCCCACACCGAAGATGATGCCTGACCACGCATTCTGGGCTGAGCGCTCAGCGCGCGCTTGCCAGCTGGGCAGAGCGCTTCGCGACGCGTTGAGAGGTTCGGCTTTCATACCCGGGACACTCGCCGTGTTGCGCACGTTTGCCAAGGGGGTTGTATTCTGCTGTCGCCGCACTCGCCGCGCGTACGCACAAAGCACATCGGGCTCGAACTCGAGGCGAACGACGTGGTGCAGGACGTGTTGGTCCCTCGGAACAAGCCGTCAACCACCCACGACGGCGAGCAGGTTAAGCATCGCTGATGCGGGGCCTTTCAAAACAGAACCATCGACCATCGGACAACGCACCGAGATCTACCGGCTCATTCACGATAGGCAAGCTGCTTCTGGAAAACGGCGCACACTCGCTGGAGCTAACTAGTCTTCCCGTGAAGCAAAAACGCGCCTGGCTCAGGTGTGAGTTTTCCCGAATGCAGCTAGGTCTCGCGATGGAGTTCCGGAATCGACGGCCCGCGGGTTGCTCCGCGGTCTGGCACACCCTTGGTCGCGAACGAGCGGCCTGGCGCTACTGCGGAGGCGGAGCCCGACGGAGGCCGCGGTCGTGAAGGGGCTTGTCTTTGCCGCATGCGGGCGAGCCGTGTCCGGCATTGGGAACACACAAGAGGAGAAAACCACCATGACCACTGCACGGGAGATTATGACCGGGGCCGTGGAATGCGTTGGTGAGAACGAGACTCTCACTGAAGCTGCCTGAACGTGGGGTCCCCGCCTTTGTGGAGAAGACCAGAGTCTCAAGGGGATCCTGACCGACCGGGATATCGTCGCAAAATGCCTGGCCGAGGGAGGCAACGCGGACTCAACGAAAGCCGGGGAGTTAGCCCAGGGCAAACCCGTCACCATCGGGGCGGACGATGACGTTCACGAGGCCTTGGCCACCATGAAAAAGCACCAGCTCCGCCGCCTCCCGGTCATCGACGGGCATGACCTCATCGGCATACAGACCCAAGCCGACGTCGCACGCAGTTTGCCCGATGACAAAGTCGAGGACCGAGTCGAGTACATCTCCGAGGACTAGCCGCCTGCTCGAACTTCGCGACCCATCTCGACAATCGGCCCGTACCCCCTCATCCATCCAATCGCTGGTTCCGTCACCAGGCCGAATGACTACGGGTGCGTGATTCCATAGCTGCTAGAAGGCAGCACCGGTCGGACGGCTTCCCCGCGAACGTACGGAGCACGTTCGGCACCAAGGGTTTCGGTTGCGCGACGACGTTCGCTTTCGAAATCACCCTCAAGACCCGTGAACGCGTCAATGTGATTGTCCGGCGCAAATAGCGACCGTAAAATCCGGTTCACTCGACTAGGTGGAGAATACCCATCGCTCATGGGTGCATGCTACCCGGATGGGCATTTTTGAGGAAGCCCCCTCATCGATGACGCCTCGGTATCGCGATGAAGATTGCCAACGGGCAGCACGTCCTACTCGTGCCGGTCGTTCGCAGACTTAGCGATCCCACCAGGTCCTCTCACGCGCTGTGAAAACTGATTGCATCTCGCCGGCCGGATGCACGTCGAGGTAACCTTCCGATCATTGCGAGGGTGTGCCATGAAACGGGCCCCACGAGTGTCGAAGTTCAGCTGCCGGACGCTTCATGTCGCACTTGCGTTGGTTAGTCGCATGATCCGGTGAACGCAACGAAGGAGGAGCCGCAGTGAGTGCGCCGCCTTTGTGGGACCTAGCGCGGTCTACTTGAAAGCATCCTTGACGTCAGCGCCCGTCCTCTTGACCGAAGCTTTGGCCTGGTCTTCCTGACCGTCTGCCTTCAGATACTCATCGTTTTGTGATCACCAACGGTTTCCTTGAACCCGCCGGTGACGTCCTGTCCAGTGTTCTTTATCTTGCCACCAGCGTGCTGGTGAATAAGCCGAACCCGGGCAGGGCCAGCAGTGCACCGATATTGGTCTGGCCAGGATCGAAGGTGAAACTGGACAGGTCGATCTCTGGCACATTCAGCGGCGTGCGGAAGAAATGGTATGCGACCAGCACGGAAGACGGGGTCTCCCGTCGATTCGGTGCACCCCAAATCGTTGACCAAAATCCGCTCAGCCCTCGCACGCAGTGGTGCCGAAACAATCTGACACTCAGAGTCGACGCACATACCCGCGAACCACGCCACCCGCGAAGCCACTCTTTGTTCTATGCGGGTTCAGCGCTGCCCGAAAACTGAAAATGCAATGGAATGGCTTGGTTCAACCAGACACATTCACGCTGGCTTTGCTGACTGCTCGTATTTAGCCAACTGGACGTGAGGCTCTCGTTCCGGCGGAGCTTGTCAAGAATCATCGTCTTTAGATGCCAGAGTGTGCGGTCATGAATGTACACCGACACGGGTTCTGCCCCGTACGTGAATTTCCCCATCATTATCCTCATCTACGCGGGAGCCGCTGCTCCTTAGAACATACGTAGAAAGGGGCGCAGCGAACAGCGCGTGCTCCTGTCGCGGCCAGGACGCGATCGCCCGGTTTGCAGCTGAAGGATTGTGTCTGGGGCTGGAGGTCGCACTCGTAATCGCGCCGCTAGGTGACGATCCCGCCGGACGGGGCGAAGAACGGAGCCAGCGACACACCCCGTACATACTGCCAACCTGCCTGCGGACGACGTACTGAGAGTTCTCGGGCTTGGACCGGTCGGACATTTCGCCAGCCGTATCGGCCGCCACCTCGAGTACCGGGTAGTCGCCGTCGACTAAGTCCCCTAGCGCCGACTGACGATTGCATCCCGATAACGCCGATATCCGCGCTCGTGTTGGGAAATCACCGATTCGCTCGACCTCCCCACGCAGTGCGGCACCGGTCTTTTGCAATCATGTGGTATCTGGACCGAAGGTAGCCAGGAACACGGCTGGCGGTGCATGCTTGAGCCACTGAACCACGATGTGGAGGGATAACAACATGACCGGCACCGAGTTGGGCGATAACGATCAAACCCGTAAGGACACCAGCTACAGCCCAGCGAGCGAAACTGAAACGCAAGCCAAACAAGACGAGGCCGCGCCATCAGAACTTGACCCAGAAATTGCAACCAGAGTGAAGGTGGCACCGGGAACAGGCGGTCCCGATGATGTCGGGGACATTGAGGTAAACGAGGAAGACATCAACCTTCCACCGTTCGGGGAAAAGGCAGAACCCCCGGATTGAGAAAGAAGAACCAGTAAACGAACCTCGGATGCCGTCGCCAATGTCAGCGAACCCGAGGAGCAGGCAGAGTGCCCTAGGCCTCCCCCGGCATCTTGCGGGATCGTTGCCCGTCGGCATGGGCCTGTGCGAAGAGGTCAGTTATTTGCACCTCGGCAGCAAAATTCAGGAGCGAGCACATGCGCGAAACCGTGGTCGTCCAGGGCATTCTGGCAGTGATCCGAGTCGTGCTCGTGATCGCAGGTAGTACGTACTTGTCGACCAGCGTGCCGCTTGGCTTACTTGGCGCAGTGGGTGGCCTGCTCGTTATGGTGGGAGCAATAGTCGTCGTCATGCGGAGGAAGCAAACCACGAGCGCTCATCCGCACAAGTGACATTTGTCGGCTCGGGGCACGCCCATCCCCGAAAGATGGGCCTGAGCGTGGACGACGACGGTCGACGGTGCGGCTGTTCTTCAAGCGGCCCTGTGCGACGCCGACGTGCTGGCGCCGATCTCAGCTGTGCAGAAAGACGCTGGGTACCGTGAGCTCTGGGTCGAGCTGTCGGACATGTCAGGGGTGCACCTTTAGTGGACTTGACGTGAGTAGAGGGCGAAAAGGTCGAGACGATTCCCAGACCGAAACCGGGCAGTTACTCTTTCGGCATGAGAGAAACTTGGGCGCTCTTTAACCTCGTTTACGTCCAGAGCGGGTGGCAACGGTTTCTGCCGAGTTCCGCCATCGCGATTTTGTCCTACCTGGCGACCCAGGGCGCCGCGTCGTCTGCAGCAATAGACGAAGAGCTCAAAGACGACGTCCACACGGCTGACGGTCTCACCTCAGAGGTTTGGGAACCTCCGTTGGAATACACAGACGAAGAACTGCGCCAGCTCGATGAAAACTCCGAGGGCATTCCCCTCCAGCGAGAAAGCTCTCGCCGTAGCGCTGAGGTGGTCAACGCTGAGGCGCTAGCGACGCGGACACGACAGATTGCCGAGTTCGCGGACTTCAGCTCGCACCTAGGCCTGGCAGCTACTGAGACTTTGGCAGATTTACTGGACTTCATGGCAGCTGCACGGGTCATTGTGCTAGCCAATGGTAAGTACTCCATCAATCCGGTCGCTCCTCTGCCGGAGGAAGTCCTGCCCCTCAGCGAATCGCGCCGCGAGACAGAGGCCCAGCTTCGCTGGGGCCAACTGCATCAAGAAATGTCACAGCGGATTATTGCGCTATTCAAACCAGAACAGCCTTACTCGATCAACTCGATGTCGACAACGATAGATGAGCTGGCCCAGAGTTTACAAGCAGATCCACAGTCCATCCGCGAAGCCCTGGCCGTCCTCGTCGACGAGGGAGACTTCACCATCACCAGCAACCCCCTACGAGCGTCTGCAGACGAGCTTTTCACCATCGACGTGGACTGGGAAGCGTTCTACGCATCCCGAATGTCGGTGCGGTTTAGCGATCCGCCCAATGAAGATGCGTAGACGGCGCGAGGGCCCCGAATCACGTCAAGCGGGCCCGGCCTCATCCTATAAAAAAGGGCTAACTGATCATCTTCTCTTGGCCGTCGCCGTACGGCTGGTCGACGATCTGTGCTGCGGTGTCGCGCAGACTCGTGTGCAGTTTGCGGGCCTCGGCCCGCAGTAAGCCAAACGCCTGATCCATGGGCACACCGTAACGTTGGCCGAGGACGCCCTTGGCTTGCTCGATAAGAATTCGGCCCTCAAGCATCGCTTGCATTTGGTCCCGAACGGTTGTGTGGCTTTGGAGCTTCCGATGCTTCTCGACACTGTTAGCGGCGTACAGGGCCATCGCCTCTGCCAATTCCGCATCGCGACGGCTCAACCCGCCGGGCTCTGCCAAGAACAGATTCAACGCGCCCAAGCTCTGCGAACCAAACCGTATCGGAACAGAGCGGACAGCCCGATATCCGCGGGCCTCAGCGATCGCGCCAAAGGCCGGCCAGGTCCCTCGAGCGTCGGCGATGTTGGGAACTTCAATCGTGGTTCCCGTCCGGTATGCGTCCAGGCACGGACCCTCGTGGGCGCCGAGCTGTTCCTCTTCCACATCGCTGGCCCGCTCACTGCTGGACGCTGCGACGTGAAGGACGTGACTGCTGTCGGCCAGGAGGATACCCGCGGCAATAGCAGCCGTGAACGTCGTGCACCCTCGAACCAAAACGTCCATCGTGTCGATCACGTCATGGCCCGTTTGCAATGTGTCCGCGATTGCTACGAACACTTCAACGAAGCTTTCCCCCTCATTAGCGAACATTCCCACACGCTACAACGCGCACCCCATTCCCGCACCTCCCAGTTCGCCCAACTCTGCTCGTCGCGCGTCCGCCTTCCACCCGCCAGGCCAGCGGACGCAGCCATTCACCGCTCCCTCGGCGCGATACGGCACCGGCAACCACGAGCGCCGCGAAATTGACTTGCGTGCAAACTTCGTGCCGTGTCTAGGGGACATGCAGCTTTCCAAGACACCAGGCTCGTCTAATCTCAGCGTTCGCTCCCCCGCAATTCCCGGTAGGTCGAGCGTCTCGGGAACTCGTTTCATCAATGTTCGTGTCTCATGGTTCTGGATGGGGCTTTTCGAGGCTGAATTTCGCCGTATGAGATTGCTCGGCTATACCTGTGAATCGCGGCGATAGATGGTCGCGTTCTCGCAACGCTATCTGTCACTGCGCAGCAGGTGGGCCACGCCCTCATGATCGTCGCTGGCTTGCCAGCACGAGCACTCTACTCTTGAGGCATGCCTGAGGTCAGAGCCGTCTTCGACGCCGCTATTCTCGAATGAAGGTGGTCTGCAAGCACAGCGGTTCCGAGTGGACCTTCCCGACCCGAATATGAGCCAGGAAGAGATCGCGCGATTATTCGTGTCGTCGCTTGACCTCCTGATGACAGATAGCGCGGTCGTGAGCAACGTCCAGATCATCGAAGAGCCACACAAGGGCACACGCGGAGGTCCTAGCGATCCCCGAACGTCGGCCGCAGGCTCGCGATCCTAGTCGCTCCTGTCCACTCGGGAAGGAATCGAGGAGCACCACGTCGGAAACGATCGTTTATAGGCAGGCGTGGCCGGCACGGTGAGCGTGTCGTTTCTCGAGGTCGCCTGCACGGCACATTGCGTGTCTGCGCTGCCTGCGCAGGCGACTATGTGTCGGCGTCCCGCATCCGAGAAGGCGGCGACGAATCCCCTGATGGCGCTCCCGCCGAGTCCCGCTGTCATGTCCGTCATGATCGTCCCCGCTTTTTACTTGGGCCCACCTAACCAGAGGGGGCAGACATCAGCCGGTCCAGTGCGCGGCGCGCTTCGAACGGCGTGCATCCGCACCGGCTGTTTAGCGATCCTCGGGTCTACTGCCATTCCTGCACGCCGGAGTGCCACGGGTGCTGGGGCGGGAGGCTGAATCGCGGTTCCTGGGCTAGTTCCCGATACTGCGCCGGCGCTGAGCCCGGGGTGCGCCTCACCTGATCGCCTCCCGGCTGACGGTATTGTGGCTCGCACATACATGTCGCAGGGGAGGGATGACACGTGTCGCCGAGTGTGAATGCACCGCTGCCACCGCACTCGCCGGCCTCAAAGAAAGCCCTCGGCCGACGGCCCCCGTGGCGGGAACGGAGTCGCCTGGTACGCGGGTGGCGGCTGTGGGTGGCGCGGCGGCCGCGCACCTTCACCGAGAAGGTGCAATATAAGATGCTTCGCGACCGCAGGCCGCTTCTGGCTTGCTTCGCCGACAAGGCCGCGGTGCGGGAGTACGTTGCCGCCAGCATCGGTGCGCAGTTCCTCCCAGTCGCCTATGCCGTCACCGCCGTGCCGCGGGATCTGCTGACACTGGATCTGCCGGACGCGTATGTCGTCAAGCCCACCCATGGGAGCGGTGCTGCCGTGGTCGTGTCGGAGGGAGCACCGGCAGACACCACGCTACCGACCGACCCTGGAAGCTGGGAGTACCGTCACGTACGGCCGGGGGCGCTCGATCGTCGACACCTGGTCTGGCTTGCCGAGGGGTGGATCGCGCAACTCTATGGTCAGGGGCCCAACCGCGAGTGGGCCTACGGCCGGGTGCCGCGGCAGATCATTGTTGAAGAGCTGCTCACCGGACCGGGCGGAGACATCCCAGATGATGTGAAGTTCTTTGTCTTTCACGGATCCTGCCGTTACATCGAGATCGACTCGGGCCGGTTCGGCCGGCGGACCCAGGACTTTTTCGATGCGGACTGGAACCATCTGCCGCTCAGCGGTGGACCGCCCTGGGCCGTTCCGCAACCACCTCGCCCGGCGAAGCTAGAGACGATGATCGCGCTCGCCGAGCGTCTCGGTTCAGAGACTGACTTCGTGCGGGTGGATCTGTACGACCTCGGCGACAGGATCGTGTTCGGGGAACTCACTAGCTATCCGGCGGGCGGCCACAGCCCGTTCGAACCGATCCGGTTCGATGCCGAGTTCGGCGCGCACTGGCGCGTCCCGGAGCGGTACCGGTGATGGGGCCTCTCCCGCAACGGTGGCTGGTGGCTGTGACCGAGTACGCCGGTCTGACCGCGTACACCGGCGGTATCGGCCGACACTACGCGGCGTTGTTACCGGCGCTGGTGCAGCTGGGCATCATGGTCGACCTCCTGGTCTTCTCCCCAGACCCGCCAGAGCCGCCAGACCTCCCGGGCCGGAAGGGTCAGCCCCCGCCGGCGGAGCTCGGAGGCGTCACCCTGATCGGCCATCATCGCACCGGCACGCTTCCCCGGGTCGTGGAACTGGTCACGCGCGCGCTGCGGGTTCGGCGAGCCTTCCAATCCGGCCGCTACGACCGGGTCTTTCTGCCGGAGTGGGCCGCGCTTGGTTCGGGCCTGCCGCGAACCGCGCCTCTTCTGACCAATCTCGCCACCAGCATGGCGCTGGCCAACGAGGTCGCCGGGTTGACCATGCGCCAGTTCCCGCTCTCAAGCCGGCTCGTTGTCGCCGTGCAGAACCACCTTGAACGGCGGCAGATCACCCGCTCCGCCGGGCTGATCCCGATCTCCCGCGCGATGCTGGACTACACGGTGACGACGTTCGGGGTTCTGCCGCCCGCGCGGATCGTGCGGAACTGCGTGGATGTGGCGACGGTGTCGGCCCTGTCCCGCACGGCTCCGCTTCCGGACAGGTGGCCGACGGGGGATGACCCGGTGATTTTGTTCCTGGGCCGGCTAGAGCGGCGCAAGGGCGTCGTCGACGCTCTGCAGGCGTTCGCCCTCGTGAGCATTCGGCATCCGCGCGCCCGACTGGTGCTCGCCGGCGCCTCGGGCGACCGCCGGTTCGAACCCGACCGCTCCGAACTCCTCTCGTACCTCCCGGAGTCCGCCCGCGCTCAGGTCACGTGGCTCGGCCACGTACCGGGGGACTCCCTGTACAGCGCCATCCGCGCCGCCACTGTCACGATGTGCCCCTCCCGCTGGGAGGGTTTTGGCAACGTCGCGCTCGAGGCGAAGGCCATCGGCGCGGCACTGGTCTGCACTACCGGGAGCGGCTTCGATGATTTCTGCGTCGACGACACCGATGCCCTCATGGTGCCGCCGGCAGACCCGCAAGTCTTGGCTGCGGCGATCAGCCGGCTGGTGGAGCATCCAGAGTTGGCTGCGAGACTCGGGCGCACCGCCGCGGCCAGTGTGTCGCAGTTCGCCCCTGGACCGGTCGCGACCGATCTGGCGCGAGCCGCCGACGACCTGCTCGGGTCGCGGTAGGTCTACCCGGCCGGGCCGATCAAGCCGGGCGTGGAGCGCACCCAGCCGTCGCCGTCCCGGCGCACCGCCCCCTCGCGTTCGAAGGCCTCCAACCAGCCTGTCATCGGCCACTGGCCCCACTGGTCGGCGAACCGGCGGCCGTTCCGCAGGATGTCGTCGAGATGCTGCCAGGGCGGCGAGGTGGTGTGATGGTGCTGGTGGTAGGCGTGAGCTCCGCCGACCCAGGCCAGCGGGGTGCCGGCGTCGCGGAGCGCGAACGCGAAGTCGGTGTCCTCCCCGCCGTAGCCCTCATAGCCTTCGTCGAAATGGGGAAGCCCGGCCCAGGCGCGTGAGGTCAGCGCGAAGGACAGGGACCAGAACAGGGTGTACTGGGCTGGGGATGCCGCGACAACCTGCCCGGGCGCTGGCGCCGGGCGGGCGGGGTGTGGATTGGTGGCCGATACCAGTTGCGCGGCATCGGACACGTCCACGCCCGGCGCGAGGTAGGTGACCGGACCGCAGAGCACGGCGTCGTCGTGTTCGGCTGCAGCCTGGGTGTACCGGTCGATCAGCTCGGGGCCGGGAACACAGTCGGCGTCCAGAAAGATCAGCAGCTCGGCGCCGGCTCGCACGGCTTGGTCAGCGCCGGCGTTGCGTGCCGCGGCGAGACGAAGGCCGTGGGGCCCGGGAGGAACGTGCAGCGTGTGGTCGACGTTCAGGGCGGGTGGGGCATCCTCCCCGACCCAGACCAGCACGATGTCCACCTCGTCGAGTTTTCTCACGGCGTTCACTTGGTTCTGCAGGTGGCCGAGCCGGGGAGTCGACGAGAGGGTGACGATGGTGGCCCGGGTCATCGCCGGGCACCTTTGGCCGTGGCGTTGATCTCGGCGGCGGCGCGTTGACCCGCCCCCGCCGAGCGCCACTTCGACCAGTCAGGGTGCAGCGATCGAGCGCGCGCCAGCACGCCCGTCCAGTCTTCAGCGGCAGGCCAGGACGGTTCGACGACTGCCAGGCCGGAACGGGCGAGAGCCTGAGCGGTCTGCACCTGTTCGTCGAAGGGACGCGGCTGGGGGATCACCACGGCGCGAACGTTCGCGGCGGCCAGATCTGCGATCGAGTTCTGGCCGGCCCACGCCACGACGATCTCCGCACCGCGAAGCTGGTCCCACGGGTCGTCAGACCACCCTGGACCGCCGGATCCGAGCATGCCGATCGAGCTCCAGTCATACTCCGGTGTTGCCACGGCCGCGGCCTCGACTGCTGCCGCGATGACAGCCGTGCCGCCGGCGCCGCCCAGGACGAGAACCTTGGGTCTCGCGTCGGGGAGGTTCACGCCACCCTCGGGCTGGCCCTCGGCCTGCCGGCCATCGAATCTGCTGATTCCGCCCACATACACGACACCGGGCAGGTCGGCCAGGTGCGCGGGCCGGAGCAGTTCACCCGGCCAGGGCGCGATGATTCTGTGCGCGGCCCGGAACGCCAGAGCGTGCGGAACGTCGTCCCGGGTGCCCGGCTGGGTGATCAGAATTGTGGGAATGCCGAGAAGCCTGACAAAGAGGGTGACCTCGGCCGACACATCCACCACGAAGGCGGTGACGGGCAGTCTCTCGAGTGCCGCGGCGATGGCGCTCAGTCGTCGCCGGTGACCATTGTGGAGCGCAGGTGCCCAATGCAGCAGCCCGCCCGCATCGACGTCCCTGGCCCGCAGCGGGCCCCCCGTTTCAGGTTCTTCGGTGTCGTCGCGGTCCAGTACCACCCAGGTGCAGTTCGTGGGCAGTCCGGCAGGCTCGGGGAGCGAGCTGAAGCAGACGATGTCGTTGGTGATGTGGGCGGCGACTGCGAGCAGGCGGGCAAGGTGACCGCGCCCGTGATGGTGCACGTACCAGCCGATGCGCGTCATGCCGACCGCTCCCACACCGAGGAGGATTCATTGATGAAGCGCAGAAAGATCGCCTCGAGGTCCCGCGTGCGGGCCTCCAGCGAGAACCGGGCCACGGCGCCGGCGCGGGTGACGGTACGGAACTCAGGGTCGTGTTCGGACTGCTCGATCAAGACGTTCGCCGCCGCCGCGAGCCCGTCCAGGTCACCGCGCTCGGCGGTGACCATGCCCGTGCTTCCGTCGGCGATCTCAGACACCCCACCCACTGCGAAGCTCGCCACCGGGGTGCCGCACATGAGCGCCTCGGGGGCGACGAGACCGAACGGTTCCTCCCATGCCGGAGTACCGATCGAGCAGGCACTCCGGCCCACCAGTTCGGCCAGTTCCTCCGGCGCCAGGTGCCCGACATACCGGATCGAGTCGCTCAGGCGCGGGAAGACGTGTTGACACGCATACTCCTCGTCGCCGACCCGGCCGGCGATCACCAGCGCACGACCCAGCCGTTCGGCCACATCGATGGCCAGGTGCGGCGCCTTTTCCGGCACGAGACGGCCGAACCAGACCAGCGCGCTGCCGCCCGGCCCGAGCGGCCAGGCCGAGGGGTCGACGGCATTGCCGAGCACGGATGACTCGATTCCCGCCGCCGCCCACTCGCTGCGGGTGTGCTCGCTGACCGACAGGAAACGGCTGCGCTGCCCGGTGGCGGCCAGGTGGGCATCGACCATGCTCTGGTCCACGGGGGTGTGCAGGGTCGACACCATGGGAACGCCGAGTGCGCCGGCGCGGAGCAGGGGCAGCGGATGCAGACAATGGTTGGAGATGATGTCGAACCGGTCGGGATGGGCCTTGATCAGATCGAGCGCCTGGTCCAGCGCGGGAACGGAGACTCGTTCGTAGTCCGGCGGGTAGGTATCGTCGGTCGGGCGGGCGCCGGCGGGCCAGGTCAGTTCCGGAATGGCGAATCCGCTCGTCGGGTCGGTCCAGTCCGACCCTGTCACCGCGATCATCGTGACCACATGGCCTCGCGCTCGCAGCTGATCGGCCTCATTCCAGACCGCGGATTCCAGCCCGCCGGCGTGTGGAAGACGAATCGGGAATCGGAGGGGAGCGATGATGACAATTCGAAGGCGAGTGGCGGCCCTCACGAGCGAAGCTCTGGAACGGTGCGGTGCGCGTCAACGAGCTCGCGGTATAGGGCCCGATGAGCCAGGGTCAGGGCTTCGAGTTCCGACCCACGCAGCCCCCGGCGTCGACTCACCTCCCGGACCCTGCCGGCCGAGCCCGGCCGGGTGGACAACGGCGAGTCGATCGCTGCGCGGAGCGCCTCCGCCAGAGTTGTGCCGAGCTCGTCGGGCTCGAAGGAGACGACGGTGCCATCTGGATGCTGCTCGGCATAGAAACCGACCCGGGGTGCGACCACAGCGGTGCCGAGATCCCAGCACATTTCGAGCCAGCCGGAGTGAGTACCGTGCTGGTAGGGCAGCACGCAGACGTCCAGACCCCCGAGCAGGCGGTACAGCTCCTTATCGTCCAACCGCTCATGTTCCACCAACGTCACGTGCTCGTCGTGGCGGGCTAATTCCCGAATGGTCTCGCGCACCCCGTCATCACGCACCGTTCGGTGCAGTCGCAGCTCGGCCGACACGTCGAGGCCGTCGGCGGTGAGTCGGTCGATCGCGTTGCAGAGCGCGCTCACCATGGCGACCGCAGCGATGTTCGAGCGCAGGTCTTTGAGGTGCATCCCAACACGGATCGCGGGAGTGACGGTGGATTCTGTCGGCGCCTCGGCGTCTGGCACGACCGCTGGATGCGGCACGACCAGAGCGGTGCGGCCCCAGCGGCTCCGAATCTCCGCCGCGGCGCCCTCGGTGAGCGTGAGAAGCGCATCCGCGCCGGGAATGAGGACGTCGAGCTGGGCGCGATAGTCGGCTTGGTCGCTCAACTGCGGGTGCTCGAGGTCATGCACCGTGAAAACCACGGGCCAACCCGCCTCCCGGGCAGCCGAGAGGCACTCGACGAGGTGCTCGGCAGTGAACGACTCGGTGCCGAAATGGATGTGCAGCAGATCGGCGGTCGACGCGTGCGCCCGGATCCACTGCGGATCGAGTGCGACCGGGGGCCACCACACTCCGGCGGGGGCGCCCAGGGGGCGCGGATCGGGCAGGACGGTGATTCCGGCCGCCGTCGTGACGCTCGTGACATACGGATGCTGCGCCGGTATCGAAACCACTCTGATGCCGGGCAATACTCCTCCAATGGGTGCATGCGCCAGAGCAAGAACGCCTGAATAATATACCTGCCCGGCAAGGCCGCGGAGAAGCATTGACAATTATGTGTGCGCACAGTCATCATGCATGATGTCGTCTTCCGGAATCCCCGAGCTCGTTCTCGTGGGCCCGCCTCGGCACGGTGTTTCGGCGTACGCCACAGACCTGGCCGAGGCGCTCAAACTCGCTGGATTCGCAGTGTCAATGCCCGTGGTGCCAGATACGGAGGCGGCGGTGGCACGGACGGCGGGGACCGACCGGGTGCACGTGCACTTCACCGACCGGATCTTCGGCAGCACCCCGGAGGACGCTGCCGATCTGGTGGAGAGGATGGCCGCGCTGACCCGGCTCAGTGTCACGCTGCATGACCTCCCTCAGCCCTCGGACGGTACCCGGTTCGCGCGCAGAGCCCGCGCCTACGGCAGGGTCCTGGACGCCGTGCGGGGAGCGGTCGTGAGCAGCGAGCACGAGGCGAACCTGGTCGCCGCCCACCTCCCCCCGCCAACACGCCCGGTGACAGTGATTCCGATCGGCACTCGCGTTCCCTGCTCTCCCCAGACGCATGCTCCCCAGACGCGCGATCAGGCCGCGGATGCGCCCGCCGCCCGGGGCTCACTCCGGGTGCTCATCGCCGGGTTCGTCTACCCGGGAAAAGGGCATCTGGAAGCGATCGACGCTGTGGCCGCCGTGCGGGACACGCTGCGGGCCACGGGCGAACCCATGGAAGAAGCCACGGTGGTGGCGATCGGATCCCCCTCGCCCGGTCACGAGGCCGATGTCGAGCACCTCCAGCGACACGCGGCGGCCTCGGGAGTGATCCTGAGAGTGACCGGGTACCTCGACGACATCGCCTACCGTGCTGCGGTATCCGCGCACGGTATCCCCCTTGCCGCCCACCAACATCTTTCTGCCTCGCGATCGATGCTCGACTGGATCGAACAGGGCAGGTTGCCGTTTGTCGTCGACTCGCCGTATGCCCGCGAGATGGCCCGGCTGCGGCCGAACACCCTGCGCCTGTACCAGCCGGCGCATCTCGCCGAGCATCTCGAGGTCGGCTGGCGCCGACCGGGCTCCACCCGACTGGCGCCAGGCACGCCTTTGCAACCGACACTGACCGATGGCGCGCTCGCCTACCGCGACTGGTGGGCGGGGCTGCAGTGACGGAGCGCGTCCGGACCGACCGGGCGGTGCCGGGTAACCGCTGGGATCTGCTCGACGGAGTTTGTCCCGTCGTGCCACCGACCGTGTCGGTCATCATCGCGCACTACCGACAGCCCGATCAGCTGGCTCGCCTGCTGCACGCGCTCGGCCGTCAGGACTTTCCGGCCGACAGGGTCGAG
The DNA here is from genome assembly GCF_004402745.1 of Cryobacterium sp. TMN-39-2. NCBI lineage: Bacteria > Bacillati > Actinomycetota > Actinomycetes > Micrococcales > Microbacteriaceae > Cryobacterium > Cryobacterium sp. TMN-39-2. The sequence goes on along the minus strand of NZ_SOFX01000011.1, from coordinate 49,616 downwards.
ATCATCGTGGTTGACGACGGTTCGCCGGATCCGCCGGTGGTTCCACGCGGTGTGCGGCTTCTCGTGCAGGCCGACCAGGGGTTTCGTCTCGCCGCGGCACGAAATCTCGGGGCCGCCGCAGCGCAAAACGAGATCCTCGTCTTCCTGGACGCCGACACCACGCCCGAGCCGGAGTACCTGCGTGAGATCACCCGGCTGCCCGCGCTCGCCTTCGACAGCGTCACGGTCGGGCGTCGCAAACACGCCGACCTCGCCACGGTTCCGACGACGTCGCCGATCGAGATCGCCGGCCCGAGACACGAGCTCGAAGATCCGTCCTGGCTGGTGGATGCGTACCGCCAGTCCCGCAATCTTCTCGACCTGGACTACCGCAGCTACCGCTATCTGATCGGGGCGGTCCTGGCGTGCTCCCGACGCTTCTTCGCCGAGACCGGCGGGTTCGACGACACCTTCGACCGATACGGCGGCGAGGACTGGGAATGGGGCTACCGGGTGTGGTTGCAGGGCGCCGTGATGGCTCATGTGCCCGAAGCCGTCGCCTGGCACGATGGGGCCGACCGTGCCGGGCGGGAACCCGGTTCGCTGGCGGCGAAGAACGCGGAAACCCTGCGCCTGACCGACCTGATTCCCGTTCCCGGATCCCGGGGGCGAGGGGTCCCGGCCAGTCGTGTGGACATCCTCGTGACGGGGCCAGGGGCGGACGCCACCGAGGCACAAGCGTTCGTGAGCGTGGATTCCGCCCTGGCGGCTTTGCCGCGGTCCAGTGCTACGTGCGCGAGCGTGGGTGCGGTGCCCCCGATCTCGCCGGATCCAGAAAGGTTTGATCGCGTTCGAATGGAGTTCATTCTGGAACGTCCGGTCCGCATCCAGCCCGGCGCGCTGGCGACCGTGCTTACCGCGGTGGAGAGCGGGAGCTACCAGGAAGTGCTCGTGAGGGACCCGAACGGGACGCTCCTGCTCAGGGCGCGCTCTCGCCGCGAGACCGCCCGCCAGCTCCGTTGGGGCGGAGATGCTCTCTTGCCCACTCTGGAACTCGGGGACCTGCCCGGCATCACCGAACTGGTGGCCGAAATCGACCTGGAAGCGTACCTCGGGGGGTGGTGACGGGGCGAGTTGTCACGGGCAACTTGCAACGGGCGACTGGCGGAATTGGGCACTCCTAGCCTTCTTCGCGGGACGAACCGGGAAGCCTAGGCCGGCAGCTGCCTCGCGTAGGCGGCCGTCACTGTGCGCTCGGAGAGCAGCAGGTAGTCAGTCAGAACGGTCGCGGGTATGTTACTTCTACCCGGCGGGAACGGCGCTCATTCGATCGGGGTTCCACCCGTGGGTGAGGATCACGTCTCGAAGATCGCGGGAGCGCTGCGCGCTCCTCTCACGCAAGACCATTGAACCGCCATGCTGACTACCGGTTAGCGTGGCTGTTTTCTGCGTCCGGTCTAGCATGTTTGTTTTGTGGGTGCCCTCGGATGGGTGCGACTCCGCGGCGTCTATATCGGCGGGCACACAGATAGGCACGTCGCACGAGTGCAGCAGCAGAACCGACGAGGGGAGCGCCGTTCCGGGCGAGCTGGCAGGCGAAACGCTGCGGACGCGTGACCTTTTGGCCGTCGCCATATTAGGTCCAGAAACGGCCGTAACCGTCATCGGTAATTGCGACCGTCCATATCCAGCAGGTATCGGCGGTGGGTCCTTTGACGACGTGTGGCCAGAACCATTCCGGCTCCGTGGCTTTCACTCCTCCCCCTTCGCGAGCTGGGCCTAGGCCATCTCTTTCACGTCATCGAACCAGCGCACAACACCGTTAGCGTTATGGGCCTTGAGGAGCAGATTCGCTGTTGCCATGGCTTTTACCGTGGCGGCCCGGAGCGAAACCGATGCTGTCCCAGTAGCGCCTGCGGCGGGTTGTCCTGGGATGCCGCGCCCGTCCTCACCGTCGTAGTGCCTGCCGTCCACCGCGGCACTGTGCCACGCGTCCAACTGCGCATAAACCTGGCCTAACGCCGCCTGGGCGTCGGCCAGCGCTCCCAGCAGCTCGTAGGAATCTGAGGGGTGCGGAACTGTGCGCGTCGAGTGCGCGAGCGTCCGGGCGACCTCGGCCAGCTCGTTGGCAATCTCGGTCTGTCGGCCTTCTTCGTTCACTGCCATTGGTTCTCCTGGTCGTTGGGGTTCTAGTGGGTGAGCTGGCTAATACGCTGCGGTGAGAGACCGAGAATCCGGGCGGTGTCTGCCTGGCTGAGTCCGTCTGCAGTGAGGGCCCTAACTGCTTCGCGGTTGAGCCTGGCCGCTTCCGCGACGGCGGCCCGGGCATCCTCTTCGTTCTTCTTCGCGAGCGTCCACAACTCGGCTGCGTGCGGCGGAATTTCTACCGTCACCTGAACCTCGATTTGGTCCTCGTCCACGTCGAGCCACACCGCTGCAATGTCGCGGGCGGCGGCGTCAATGTCTTTGACGCTGCGCGCCCGCCCGATCGCCGTTATGCGGGTGTCTCCCCCTCGGGGTGATGGTGAGGTGAGTTCGGGAATTTCGATGGTCCACCACTTGCCGTCACGGTAGGCACGCGCCGTGAGGGTTCGCTTCGTCGTTGTCGTTGTGGTCATGAGAGTGCTTTTCCTGCCTGGGTCAACTGTCGTTCTACGTCCTCTAAGAGGCTTTCGGCTGCGTCAGCTGTCGCATTAAGATCGTCAACGCGGTGCTGATTTGACTGCTCGCTTTGTTCTTCGTCGGCGGCCTCGGCGCGGGCAGTCTCCGCAAAAGCACTCAGAGCTACTGTGAGAGCGCTGTATGCGCGGTCATCCGTGAGGTCCAACACGACGGGGAACGGCGGAGACGGCTTCGCGGCCATCAACTTTCCTACTTTCAGCTCTGCGGGGTGTTCGGGAACGCGGCGACAATCTGCCGCACAACTCCCGCCGACAGTTCTTTGTGCCCCTGGGTGGTGATGGCCTGAGTCTCATCCTCGGAGGCCCAAATCTGGTGGCCACCCTTGCCGGCCGAAGAAGGAACCACCCCTGCGAGTGGAGGAACTTCGTCACGTCCCGGTCTTTCTGCGGCTTCGTCTCGAAGATAGTCCAGTCCCCCCCTAGTGCGCAATGTCAAGGGGGGACTAGATATTTAGCGGCGGTGCTGGTCGGGCACCTCGATTTGGATGGAGAGATTCCGTCGGTGAACGAGTCCGACTGGGCGCTGTTCCACCCCTACACACCTTGGCACCGCACGAGGCCTGTCACCGCGGGGAAGCGGCCGACAGCCGCGGCACGAAATCGAAAGCTTTGGGGGGTGGACCCTAGTCTGGGTTGGTTTCGTGCTCTGACAGCTGGGCTCGATCGGCGGCGGAAGATTCGCGGTCGCTCTTGGCATGATTGCGATCCACTGCGGCCGCGCGGCGTTCGCCAGGACCGGCATAGGACGAGTCGGTATCTAGGAAGGCCTGCAGGTCCGCGGCTTCGGATCGTTTGTCGGACTCGACATCGCGTAGCTCGGCTTGATCATCTCGGCGTTCTGCGTCCGCCAGGATCTTCTCGTTCTTTTCGCTCGGGGCATATGGATCGGTGGTGCGCGGATCTTCCCGCCCTTCCTTTGCCGCGGCCGCGTCAGGGTTGGTGGCGTTTTTGCTTCGGCGAGAAGCGTCCGTTGGGTTGGTCACACCTGCAACTTAACCTGCACGTATAGGAATTGGCTGAAATTGCCCACCTCGAGCATGGGTATCGGTGCCTGTCCGGTTGGGGATGGAACAGCGGACATTCTTCGACCCCGCGACATTGGACACCACCGGAGCGGAACTCGTCGAACCGCGCCGGACATTCACTGATGAACGCGTCAGTTCGTAGGGCTAGATTTCGAGCACCAGAACAAAGGGCAGTCATAGACCCACAGCATGAGGAGCGAAAATTAGGAAATCTGCTTTATGCGTCGTCAGTGTTGGATTGGTGGCGCTGGCACTGTCTGGTTGCGCAACGACCGCCAATGACGGCATGACAACTAATGGCGCTGCCGCAGAAACGGACCCAGAATCGTTCATAACGTTCACGGGTGGACTACTGACGTACGAGCAAAAGGTGAATGCAGACGGCAGCTACATCACTCCCATGGCCCAGTTCACGGGGACTCTTTCTTTTGAAAACGGTTGTGTTCTCGTAGGAGGAAAGCCGCACGTTTCCCCGGCGGATGGCACGAGCTGGGACGGCACAACGTTGACGGTCAAGGGAAAAGAATTCGTCGTGGGCGACGAACTCGTTGGCGGGAGCGGCGGTGCGTCGGACGGCACCAACTTGCCCGATGAAGCTTTGGCCAGTTGTGGAGACTCGGTCGCGTTCATAGTGACAGGTGTCGATCCGAGGAATTGAGGGCTGATCTGGGCATCTGCGGCCCTCACGTGTGGAATTCAGCGCTCTTTGGCGGAGTTCTTTGATCGCTTCGTGGCGCTAGCGTCGGGTTCACAGGAGCATTCGTGCGATCATCGCAAGATTGCCGCAGACCTTCCCACTGTGCAGCGAAGGAGTCGGAAAACGTCAGCCTTCCACCAGCTGAGGCCAGTTGGTCGCGAAGTATGTCACGAACGGCTCCGCGAGTTTTTCCGCGCGGAGGTCTCGTGTCACGGGGAAGGACGGCGCGCGATAGCCGGGGTCGGCAATTGCCCGACGAGAGAAGGCGTGGTCGGCGATGGCGCCCTNCCCCCCCCCCCCCCCCCCCCCCCCCCCTGGTCAAGTACCCGCTGCACTGCCGCAGCGCTAGCTAGATGTCCAGCGAGCCGGGGCATTCAACCAGTCGAAAGAGCTGTGGCTAGGACTTGAGGGCCATGTCCTCACCTACGCACGCACCAACGAGAACCGCATCAGCGTCTTCACCGCCCCCGTGCTCGCCATTGAGGATCCGGTCTACCGCGGCACCGGGCTCCCGCAATCCTTCAGGAAGATCGCCGCGTGGACCACCACGATGAACGGTTCCACCGTCCTTCGATCCGCCGGGTTCGTTCTAGACCAAAGCCCCCAGCTGGCCGATATCGACCTTGACGATGCCGGCGGTCGAGCTCTCATCGACGGCACTCCCCCGCCCCTGGATCCATACCGGACATACCAGGTGCCCATCGTGGATATTGCGGTTCTCACCGGTCTGAACCTGACCGTTCTGGCTGAGGCGGATGTTCTGGCGCCCCTGCTCACAATTCGAGACGATGCCGGCCATCGAGAGCTATGGGTTGAGCAGCCTGAAATATCAGAAGTGCGCCTCGAACCCCAGCCAGATCGCCTGCCGGCCTAGCTCGCCGCAGAAGCTCGCGGCTTCGTTCTTCCTATCAGTTTCACACCGTCTGGGCGTAGTTCTCCGGACGGCGAGACGTGACGTGACGGTAGAGAGTTTGCCGGGTGACACCGAGTTCCTTGCAGAGGTCACCGATATGGGTTTCTTTCTGTCCCATGGCGGCCATAGCCAGGCGAACTTTGGCCGCTGTAATCTCGTATGGCCGGCCGCCATTTCTTCCGCGGGCCCGGGCCGCGGCGAGGCCGACAATAGTGCGCTCGGAGATGATTGCCCGTTCGAATTCTGCCAGGGCGGCGAAGATGCCGAAGACGAGCTTCCCTGATGCGGTCGTGGTGTCGATGGCGGCGCCCTCACCAGTGAGGACCTTCAACCCGATCCCCCGCTCCGTAAGGTCGTGAACCGTATTGACCAAGTGACGGAGATCGCGGCCGAGCCGACCGAGCTTCCACACTAGAGGGTGTCGCCGTTGCGGAGCCCTTTCAGGCACGCCGCCAGCTCGGGGCGGTCGTCTTCTTTTTCCTGACGCCTGGTCCTCGTAGAGATTGTCCTTGTCGACGCCGGCTGCGACGAGAGCGTCGCGCTGCAGGTCGGTGCTTTAAGATCCGTCAAATTTCGAGACGCGCATGTACCCGACGAACATGGTGAAACCCCTGTCATTTATACGGCCGAATACGTGACAACCAGAACACCTCTGCCACAAAGACGGAAATTGTCACTTAACCCGTCACGGATTCTACGTCCTGAAAAGGCTCCTCAAGTTTGATTTCGTGATGACCTCCTCCGGCCGCGGCTCACCGCGATCTACTCGGGACCGGGCGGGACTTTCGCCCCTGCTGGAAAGGAAAATACCGTCATAGTCTCACAGTCGACGTCGATGCAGCCGCTGTCAGAGGCCCGCCGTTCCGCCCCGCTCCGCCGGATAACCGGCACCCGTGACCCGCACACCTCGGAGACGAAAAATGCCCGCTACAACTTCTTCGCACCAGCCGCCGGCCCGGGAAAGCGCCGCCCGAGAGCGATTGATCATCCTGATCCAGGAAGCCGCGGTTCACATTGAACACGGTTACGAGGACCACTTGGGACTGGAGGATTCGGAAGCGCTAGCCGACACTCTGATCGCCAACGGCTTCGACCGCAACGCAAAGCTCGCAGCGTATCCCCTCGGCCACTGCGCGTAAGTGGGCGCTCTCGCCCAGCCTGTATGGATGCGGTCTGGAGAACTGCGATGAGCCAGATCTGTCAGTTTGATCTCCAAGACCCGAAGACGACCGGTGTCAAACAAGAAGACGGGATGAAGACCGGTGTTTGGCACCCAGTTGAGCTTTACCCCAGCCGGGCACGCCACTCCCCGCGCCTACCTCTTGGTGACGCTGAGGAAATTTGAGCCAGCGACCAGCTGAAGGTTCTGGCCTTAATTTGGTCGGTACCGAATGTCTCCGAAAACCCTCGGATTCCCTTGTGTTTACAGGGAACCGGGCGGTTCGCTGCCTCCAATTGTAGGTCATCGTTTTGGGTCGAATAGAGATGAATTAGATGAGTAAATGATGACCTTGTGAGCCGCCTTTGAGCGACCCCAAGGCCCCTCAACCTCTCCCCCGGATGCCGCCGCGAGTGATCGAGCACGGACGGTATGGCGGTCGGTCGTGCGCTCGGTCGGCGGCCTGGTTCGCATCACGCGCGGCGCTATACACTGGGCGCGATTTAGTGCGTCGATGAGAAACGGTACCGGCATTCGGTTGGCAACGTTCCGACGAACGGGGCGCGCATCAAAGGAGAGCAACGAGATGAGACCACTCCGATACTCGATCAACGTCACACTCGACGGCTGCTGCCATCACGAGGCAGGACTCCCACCGGACGAGGAGTCGATGCGCTACTGGACGGCTCAGATAGAGCAAGCCGATGCCCTGCTGTTCGGCCGGGTGACCTACGAGATGATGGCGTCGGCGTGGCGGAAGCCGGCCACGGGCACGTGGCCTGACTGGATGGATGCATGGCAGATCCCATTCGCCGAGACCATCGACCGGGCGCAAAAGTATGTCGTGTCGAACACACTGAGCGAGGTCGATTGGAACGCCGAGCTGGTGCAAGGCGACTTGGCGCAAGCTGTTCAGCGGCTCAAGCAGGAGCCAGGCGCGGGGCTGTGGGTCGGTGGCGTGACCCTCCCCCGGGCGTTGGCAGATCTGGGACTGATCGACGAGTACGAGTTCATGGTGCAGCCGGTCCTCGCCGGACACGGGCCGACTTTGCTTGCCGGTCTGCGTGAGCGCATCCAGCTCGAACTCGTCGACCGTCATGAGTTTCGGTCCGGGGCAGTCGCCGTTCGATACAAGCCCCCACGAACATCAGCTTGACCCGGCCTATCCGTGCTCACATCTTGTCGCCCGCCGCCGTCACTGTCGGCGTTCTCGGCCCAATCGGAGCGCGCCCGTGAACTCTGAAAACGTCCCTTCCACAAAAACCGTACTCTTGGTGGCATCAACAGGTTCGCCCAAAGGCATCGGTAGATCCCGGTCGAGGATCTGGACATGATCGAACAATCGCTCCTCCTGAATAGTGGCCCGACTCGCGTCGATCAGGTCCTCGTTTGTCACGATGGACCTCGGATTCGGCGCACGGTAAACCCGCTGCGGCAACTGCACACTGCCGCTTCTTGGCTCATGCAGCCGTCGAGACATTGATGACGCCTCGTACGGCTGACGACTTGGATGAGGACCTTCTTCGCAGATGCATCGATGTGTGTCCATAGGAGCACGGAGACGCGGCCAGCACTCTTGCGGTGTTCTTGGCTGAAGTGACAGAAATTGTATCCGCGGAAGCAGTCCGCTCATTCAGTGATGACCTGGGCGCCGCACTGCACTGGTACTCAGAATTTCGCACCGCGAGCCAACAACTCATCTTTCATTTGATCACTCACGCCGGTAGCCCCCTCAAGCTGGACGCCTTCATACAATTCGGTCAGCAAGATACCGCCCAGCAGGTCGCCGTCGAGGTTAAATACTCGAATCTGGCAATCGCGGCTGGCTATTACAACTCGCGAGCCGTCCGGAGACAGCGCAATAGCGGTAACAAGGGCTGTGTCCGGGACCGTCCGGATTTCGCGAGATCCAAAGTCATCCGAGCCGAACGCCGGCTGAACACTAAGACCGTCTAACCAAACTGCGATTTTCCCAGCACTGACGCTGTAAGTACCCGTGTGAGGAGGCATACTCACGGAGCGATGGGATCCGGCAGTATCGATCAGTGTTCGTTCATGGTCATGGTTGTCATGAAGGAGAACATGTCCGTGCCCAAGTGAGCCGCGCCTGTATTCCCCGACCGGCGGGTCATCCAAGTCCGTTCCAATATTGCTAATAGAGGCAGCTGAGCTCAGGTCCGCAGTGGCAATCAGGACAAGTTCTTCCTGCTCCACGCGCCAGTGTTCCAACTTCCATCCGTAAGTGAGCACCGAGAAAGCCGGTCCCTCAGCGTACGGATGGAGGTCCATTACCGCACTTTGCGGATCTAATTGATGTGTAAAGATCTTTGCGCCGCTCGCGCTGTCGAAGATGTCAAGAATCGTACGTTGCTGCGGCTCACCGTCAACCACTTCAGGCTGAGCAATTATGACGTAGGCGCCATCCCCTGTCGTGGCGTAGGCGACGAAAGAAGTGGCACCGATCTGGCATCGCAGCGAACCATCGTTAAGGTCCCGAACACTAAGCACCAGCCGTTCGGGTTCTACTCCCTCCCAGTACCCGAGGAAGACCGCGACTGAACTGTTACAGGCATGCAAGTCCCCTATTTCCATGCCGGGAATTGGGTTCTCAATGGGGATTTCATGTACTGCGCTATGGCTGTCAAACTCGAAGAATCTCGGTCTACCAGTTCTATCTACGGCGACCAGGCGATCCGGCCGCGGCCACATGAGCATCGTTGACCAGAATGGTTCCCCCGGGAGGTACCGAACCCCAGAAAGGTCAGCAAACGAGAGGTCGGCTGCGCGCAGATTGACGTTCTCGAGATCGCACCGAGCCAGACTCGCGCCGCGCAACGAAGTACCTGCCAGATTTAGACCATCACGGCTCCCGAGGTCGAGAGACGCACCCGCGAGCGTAACACCGTCCAGATCGCGTCCTGCGAACGCACTCGAGTTGCCCGTTACTACAAGCCGCATAAGGTTGTCGGGGAGGTGGAGCAGATTATCTGACGGGATTCCCGAGAGTTCACGCAGCAACTCGATGACCAGTTCCGGCAAGTCGATGGTGCGGTCGACCATCTCGAGCATCATTTGAAGCATCGCTGGCGTCCATACTGCCGCGCCGATCTCTTTAGCAAGAACATCAACGTCGCTTCGCTCGAATCCTCGAATTTTCACCTCGCCTTTGTGCGAAGCTAGGAAGAATTCTGTCCAGGTGCTTCTCTCGCTGGCCATGGGCGAAACCACGTTAATCATCTCGAGATAATCCGGATGAATGATGCCGAGATGCGCCACCGCCCGATAGGCAGCGAAGAACTCCAAGAATGAACGATGTGCAGGTCGATAGTCGCCATCGGCATCTCGAATAAGGATGGTCTGGCCCAACATGTCATACCGCCAGTGGTCGAGGTCGCCACGGTCGCCGATTCGGTCACCGAAGCATCTCAATATCGTGTCGGGGAACTCCTTGTAATTCACACTTAGCCTGCTCGATGCGAACATTTGCCAGCTGAGCTCACACAAGAAGTACAACTTGTCAGCCAGCGAGGTGAATGTGCGTTCGTCTCTGATATCGCGAACCATCTTGCGGCGAACTGCGTACATATAGATGCGAGTCAAACTCAGATCACGCCCTTCCCGGATTTCGGGGAGTGCGTCGAGGATTAGCTCCGACATAATGGGGCGTCGAGCCAATTCACGTAGGTCGTCATTTTTCAGGATTAACGCTGCCGTCGCGGGGTCGGAGCGAAATTCAAGCAATCTGCGAATTTTATCGTCCGACAGAGTGAGCAGTTCCAGGACTTCGAACTGCGGCGGTGTCTCATGCGAGATAACCATAGAGGACTCGAATTTGGCACCGAGCAAATCCCGCCCTTCGCCATCACTCGGAAAGTGCTCGGATCGACAGGTGAGGATGGCTTTTGATCCGGGAACCACGACGGAGGCCAATTGCCAGAAATTGTCTATCATCAATTGGCGATCCACTCGGGCCGCCATTTCATCGAATCCATCGAAGATCAGTAAGAACTTACCCATGCGATTCAGTTCATCGAACACGCGGTAACTTTTTACACCAATGTTGTGCTTGCGAAACAGGAACTCGCTAAATAGCGATTCAACAGAAACCGCCTTCGCGTAATCTCGAAGCGGCACTATGAGTGGAAGTCGAGGTCTTGTGGTGCCTGCTTCCTTAGCTTCGCGATACCTCTGCGCGAGTCCCCACGCATAGTGAAGAGTGAGCCAAGTCTTGCCGGTACCGAATTCGCCAAGAACCGAAATGTGCTCTTTGGATGGATCAGCGAGCCAACGATTGAGGTAGCCCTCGGTGCCGCCATTGCTTTCGCCGTACCGGCTATAGAGCCCCTCCGCACCAGGTTCACGCTTTCTGGAGTCGAGCGGAACGTACATCGAGTCGATATGTCTGAGAGTCACTTCCTCGTCAAGCCAATCCAAGTAGGCGTCAAAATTCGCATCTTGATCGATCAATTCGTCGAGAGTGAAGCACTCCAACTTCTCAGCGGCGGCCGATGCCTCACGAGCCGCCGGTGACACTCGGCTAGCCGACACTATCCAACCTTCGTCGCTCCGCGTCAGGTCGACAGCGTCACGTATCGCCAACACATCACTCGTTGTTGCCTCCCCCGACACAACCCGAACTACTACTCGGTCGTACCGACGCCGACTTGGGACCTGCACAATGAATTCGATGTGCCTGTCCGAATTGCTCATGTGGCCTTCGCGATGGAAACCCAGCGCCTTGAACCATGCGTCTACGTCGCTGTATAGCAAGTCCAGAGCGGTTCCTTGTTCAAGCGGGGTCCTCGCAAACGACTGGATTCGTGTAGCGGCCTCTACGGTTAGCGCCGACTGTCTGTCAGGAGTTTGCGACGACTTGAACTGCGCTGTGAGGGTCCGGTACTGCCTCGTGAGCCAATCCGCCGCGTCGCCCGCTATGTCGGGCTCAAGCCCATACAACGACGCTGCTTCTCTCCATTTAACTGCCGTGTCTGCGCTAAAAACATGTCGTTTGAGGAAGGCTTCAAGTGAGGCCGGTCGGTTGTGCCCCGTGTCGAGGAACACGAAAGTGGGGGTTGACGCAGCCCTGGCGTCTTCCACGCACCCAAGCATTGAAGCAGAAGTGTCACTCCGTACGACCACGGCCAGCACATCCGGCCCCATGTCAGCGAGGGTGGCCGACCCAGCTTCGTCGCTGAGGCTGTATAGCGAAACCTGCGCGTCGAAGCCCAGTTTGTAGAACTCGGCCTCGATCTCTGCAGCCTTCACGATGCCAGCATCAGCAACAACCGCCACTTTCAAGCGCCTCTTGTCTCCAACGCTCGCCAAACGCTCCGTGCGTATTGCCAAGGTCTCGATAGCGCGTGTCATCGTTTGTATGGTCACGCCAAGTGAAGCAACTTCATCTTTGAGCTTCTCGCTTTGGGCAAGCACCGCATCAAATTGGCGGTCCACGCTCACTTCATGGGGACTCCGACTGCGCTGCAATAGGTCCCAAAAGACAGCTGCGAAATCTCCGATGTCGCGCCGCGGGTCATAGTCCATGCGCGCGACACCGCCAGTGTCGTTCATCCTCGCGACTAGTACATCAGCTTCCTTCTCAAGCACTGAGCTATCATTCGACTCGAAAGCACTCCGGAAGGATTCCCGCAGATACTCGTCCCGAAAGAAGGCGGCGAGGTCAGCTGGCTTATCTATGCAGTGCAGCACCAGGGACGTGGCGTACAGCTCGTCGAAGGTTGTAGGCATCCGTGTTGTGTCTATCCCTACGGCCCGCATGAGCGCGATAGCTCTCTCGCTCTTCCGCATCTGTTTAGTGGCGAGAGGAACAGCCGCACGCATGATGGCACCAATAATTGTGGACGGTTCCATTTAGGCTCTCTCTCAGAAAAGATACTGACTGGCGCTGAAAAACAGGTAAAGCCTAGCGTTCTGGATGGGCTCGCTCGGTTGGTGCATAGCGTCGGGCCCCTCGTGACGGTTCGCGTCGCGCCTGCCTTCTGTCGAACCCAGCTCAGCTGCGTCGGATCGCGCAATCAATGCATCCTGGGCGACAGCGAGCAGGAAATTGGCGAGACGCGAGATTCAGAGTGCCCCTGATGTGCTTCGTTCCCGTCAGCTACTCCAGTCGATGCTCTCCGACAGTCCCACGGTGGCCTGTATGAAGTACCGCGCCACAAACAGCAATACCAAGCTTGAAGTCAAAGACGCAATGTTCGAATCGAATCCCGGAAACAAGAAGCCGCTCGTGACAGCACCCGGAAAAACCATTGGTGGCTCCCGGCCGATAGGCGCCCAGATGGAAATTCTCGAGAATCAGAAGTCTCAGATCGCGACGGATGCCAGGTGTCATCTTCGCCCGGAATCAGAGGGCGATTCCTCCCCTTGCTCCGAGGCTAAGCAATGCGGGCACGCAGGTCCCGCTCGTCTAGATCCGAAGGCGAGCAAGTGGCGGGCCCGCGGTGATGCTCGTACGCTGTGCTACAAATGCGTTCGGTTCCTGTGCAAGCCGTTGGGCAACCCCGAGTGCGACACGAGCGCGAGCGGCATCGAATTGTTGGGCAATGGTTTGCGCGACCGGGCCGAGCGCACTCCCACCGACGATTGCGAAGCGGTCCCGGTATGCCGCAACCGTCCGAGCGTGCCGTTTCCAAGCGGTCAACGCCCATCGAGGTGGGACGGCACCAAGATCTCGAGTCCACACTTCTCCTGCGAGCAGCGCGTCGTCGAGCACGGAACGCGCTCGCGCTTCGATCAGGTCGCGGCGCTCATCGAGGGCCTGGCGCATCTCCGCAACCATCGGTCCGATCGCCTCCGGGATGAGCCCCACGATAAGCCGCGGCGTCCTGCGCGCTCTACCCGCGCGGGCGTCACGCGCGACCGCCGTCGTTACCCGGGAGCGCAGAACGGCCGCCACGTCCTCGGCGTCCTCGAACCCGCGTGCTCCGGCTGCTCGAGCAAGCAGCCTCCCGACGTCGAGGTGGTGGGCTTCGGCTCGCCGAAGGCCCGCACTCAGGGCCTCGAACGCAGGTGACTTGATGACCTCATCGGCCTGCCCGGGCGAGAGCCCACTACCGCGCACCAATGCCGCCCATCTGTCGTGCTGCGCGGCTGCCGCGATGGTCTCGTACTCAGCCGCGAGTTGAGCCACAGAACCCCAGACATCCTGTTGTGCCTCGATCGTCTCGTGCGCGGACAGTTCGGCGCCGACGTGCTGCAATACCCCGCAAAGGACACTGCGAGCCGTCGCATCCTTATCGTCGCCCCATCGCGGCCCGCCATGGGCCACATCGGGTCGGTCGACGGCGACGAAGGCGGTGTTCGCTTCGCGGCCACGCGTCATTGCCACGTAGAGGTTCTCGCGTGTCATGCCAGCGGTCACGACGACGTGCGCGGTGTCGGTTGTGATGCCCTGCGCGCGGTGCGAAGTGACGGCGTACCCGAGTTCGAGGTGGTGGTTGGTGTAGTCCGCGGGAAGCCGCACTGTGCTCCCCCAATGACGGCCGTGCCGGCGGACGTCGACTGAGCCGTTTTGGCGTACCCCGGTCACGGTCCACCTGTCTCCGTTCCGCACCCAGGTTCGGGAGGTGCGCAGCTGACGGTCGTTTCGGCGGGTGATCACAGTGTCGCCAACAGCCGCTCGGTTCCCGTCGTGGAGTACGACTTCTCGGACTGCGTCGACGCGACCCTCGAGGATGAGTTCTGTGCGGGCGCGCGCGTTCAGCGCGGCGACCGCCTCGTTCGAGTCGCTGATCAGTAGCGTCGCCCTGCCGACTCGGGTGTCCGCGCGCCAGGCGATGTAGGCGGCATCCGTCATCGAATCGGTGTCACCGCCACTCACTCTGGCGTGTGCGATGTACTGGTCGATCGCGTCGGGGTCGCCCTGGCGGAGTCCGAGGGAGGCTGTCTTCTCCCACTCATGTGTGAAGCGGTGCACATCGACGAGCTCGGGGGCATCCGCCCGGTTGTGGACCAGCATCGAAAAGGCACCTCCGGCATCCACCGAGTGGAGCTGCGCGTAGTCGCCAACCAGCAGAACCTTGGCACCGACCCTCGCGGCAACCGCGGTGATCCGGTCCAAGGACAGGGTGCCCGCCAACGAGGCCTCGTCGACGATGACGAGTTGACCGGTGTGGAAGGTCTCTTCGTGGTCGAGGTGGTTCTGCCACCACTTCGCCAGGTTCTCGGTTGGGATGCCGAGATCTTCTGCCAAGACTTGAGCGGCGGCGGCCGAAGGGGCGAGCCCCACCACGGAGCCCGCATGGTGCGCTGCCTCCCACGCCTGCCGAAGCGCGTTCATCGCAGTGGTCTTCCCGGCACCGGCCGGACCCACCAGGACATCGACGACTCGCTCCGAGCCGGCGATAGAACTGAGCGCGGCAAGCTGGTCGTCGGCAAGCACGACGCCACCAGGCAGTTGCTTGGGTGAGGTGGCACGAAGCGTGGCCGGGGCGATTCGGGGGCCGGTTACGTCCGCGGCACGCTCCAGCAGCCGAGCCTCGGCATCGAGCAGTTCCGTAGAGGTGAAGACGGTGGCGTGCTTCGGGCGGAAGACGGACGTGCCGTCGGTTCGCAGGAACGAAGGAGGGGTCGGCGCGAGCTCGGGTGGGGTGATCCGCAACGAGGCCCGCTCGGCGGCATCCACGACGAGGCCAATGACGGCTTCGCGGTCCGACGCCGAGGCGAACCGGTGCTGCGCCAGCTGGCGTGCTGCCTCGGCGGCGAGATTCCAATGCCGCCAGGTCGCACGTTTCTCGCTCACCGCGGTCATCACTCTCGTCCCGATCTCATTGATCGCTTCCCGCGCCATGTCCTCGGCCCGCAACACGGGCGCCAGGGAGGTTGCAAATGCCGCCGACGCCCATATCGTCGCGTCCTCGCCGAGCACTCGCTCCGCGCGTTCGCGCCACGCCGCGGTGAGTTCAGCGAGCGAGCGCATCTCCTTCGCGGGCCTCGTGGAGAGTGTCGCCTGTGCGCGGAGCTTCATGATGGTCACCGGTCCTGGCCGGTGGCCGTGCCGGTCCAGGTAGGCGTCGATGAGCGCGTCAGTCGCGATATCGATGTGCCGCGACCGCGCCGAGAATTCCGCCACGAGTGCCTCCGGAACCGAACTGATCGACAAGTAGGGGTGGCGATCCCTCCCCCGCTCCCGCATCTCCCACCGCACGCCCAGTGATTGCGTCAAGGCGTCCGCGAACAAGGACTCGTGTAGTTCGGAGAGCGCGACGACGGCGGCGTGCATCGGTCGGCCGTCGAGCGAGCGCCACTTGCCGTCGAGCACGGTTTGCACCTTGTTGCTTATCACCACGTGCGTGTGCAGGTGCGGGTCGCCGGCCCGGCTGTCGAAATGGTCGAACGCTGTGGCGATCAAGCCCGTGACATCAACTTGCGCCACGGCTCCGTCGTACGCCGTGATTCCTGTCCGCGTCGCCGCGACCTCGCGCTCCATAAATGCGACCACCTCGGAAACCGCAGCATGATGCGCCTGCACAATCCGCTCCTGTGTCGCTGCGTCTGCCACGCCCCAGAGGATGCTCGCCGACTTCGGAATCGAGAACGTGAAGTCATACCCCGCCACCGCACGCCGCCGGGTAGCAGTCTCCTGAGCGCTGGGCGGTGCAGGCTCAGCTGGCCTCTGGTAGTCGGGATAGGCGCGACCGAGCGTTGCCTCATCGACCGGGTCTCGCCCCAGCCCGATTAGTCTTTGCAGCTGGGCCTCCGTCACCTCGGCGCCTTCAAGGATGCGACCCGAGCCGAGCCCCAGCAGACCGCTTCCCATCCATCGACCGGGCGGCGTGCCCTTCGCACTGTAGTAGCGAGTCAACGGCGTGCCCTTCGCACTGTAGTAGCGAGTCAACGGCGTGGACAGCGACCGCTGCCCGTCACCGGCGGCA
The DNA here is from genome assembly GCF_004402745.1 of Cryobacterium sp. TMN-39-2. Classification (NCBI taxonomy): domain Bacteria; kingdom Bacillati; phylum Actinomycetota; class Actinomycetes; order Micrococcales; family Microbacteriaceae; genus Cryobacterium; species Cryobacterium sp. TMN-39-2. The sequence goes on along the minus strand of NZ_SOFX01000011.1, from coordinate 33,272 downwards.
ACGGTGCGAAGTAGGTACTTGTAGCCATCGCCGGCGCTCATCACCCGCATCGACACCGTCACCGCGGCCTCCTTCATTGTTACTTAGGAGGTGTGCCGCCTCGATCTGCAAGAGGCGTGGTAATTCAAATACGGGGTGACGAGAAGGCCGGTGAGAGGTGGAGACAGGCTCAGGCGCTCCGCCACCGAGTGCGCTGGACCGTCTGACTTCAATTCCAGAACGCCAAAGTGCGATCCGAGTCACGCGCGCCTTGTGCCGGGGTATTCGCGCTCGATGCTCACCGTCATCTTCGAAATTTGGTTGCGCCCGCAGAACGTCGGCAATTTCTTCCTCCGAACGCGGCAATGGTCTGGTCCACCATAAGTTCTGGACTGACGTCTCATTCAGGCTGAGAGTCGACTACATCAAGGAGTACTCCGGTTGTGGCGCCTCCAGCGATCTTCTCTTGTACCCAAGAATCATTTGCTAATCCTCTAGTTCAAGCGCGACGCGCTCAACAACTGTCATAACCGACAACGAAGTGGACTTGACCGCTTTGGCGAGCCACGTGCTTGCACCTGCGAATACCAGCCCGCTCGCACCTATTGGGTCAACGCCCAGCAGTTGCACCGGAGCCCCACGTCGGGCACCCACCTGGATTGCGGCTTCGGGCGTGTCGCTGAGATGAACATAAACCCTCGACATCGGCCGAAGTCCCGCACGCGCCTCGAAGATCGACGCCAGGTTGTCATTGGTGGTTGCGTGGTAAAGAACCTTGGGAGCCCTCGCTTCGGCGTATTCGATGCGCATATCTACAGAGTGGCCATACAGAGCGCGAATCTCCAGACCGTCCAACTCGAATCGGGTCTCGCCCATTGCACCGGCGACGACCAGCAACTGCTCCGGTGTTACCCGGTGACCGCTGGCCTGGAGCTTCTCTGCGAGGTCCTCGGCAAACATCCACCCCCCACGACTAACGAACGCATCGGCATCGTGCCTGAGATGGAACGCCATAGCTTTGCTAATCCGCGTCTTGTCAGCTGGCGAAATCGAGCTGAACCGAGTCGGGTCAGATAGCCCGGCCTTGATCGACCATGCCGCTGCGATGTCCTGCGCCCACGCTGCGACGTCAGGGAAATCGGACTCTGACGCAAGCTCCTTCAAGAGTCTGAAGCCGTGTAGCCGAAGGGAGTTTGTCCCAGTCGGGTCGGTCAAGAGACTGACAGCGCGCGCTGCAGTGCTGGCTTGATACGCCTTCAGGCTGAATTCGAAGTCGATATCGACACCAAATTTCTTGAGAGCTCGGACGTAGCATGAATGCAACTCATTACGAACCGCCCAGTCGTCGGCTGCATAGATCGGCCAATCGTCAATGAGTTGTGCAACCTCGTACATTGCAGGCCTGGACCCAACCGTCTCGAGGTCCACTGCAAGGATGCGAGACTCACTATCAACAAGCCAGTTGAGCGAATGCGCGTCGCGTCGCGGGAGCGCAGGCATGGATTCAACTAGCGCCCACCATTTCTCGAACGACTCCTCGCTTCTTGGCGTGACAGTCTTGAGCCACCGCCCTAATTCTTTCGTCTTGATCTCACGGCGGACGTGGCGGGGCTGCACACGTTTCGCCTCATTTGCGTGGATAAACGCCAAGAATTCGACGCACGATTTCAGTAATCGCGAGGGTGACTGCGTCCGCTCTTCCAGTGCGGCCCTAAGGGTTTTGCCGCTCAGATAACGTCGGACACTGATGACGTGCTCCACTCCGCTTTCATGTCCGTCAATGTGCTCACTCATGAGGTGCTCAACAACACCGAACCAAGCTTCAAGCTGGGCTCCACGAATGTCGACACTCAAGGCCTGCGCTCGCGAGAGGTCACGTTGTTGGCTCTCGAGCGACATGTCCTTAAGAATGAATGTCTGCCCCGATACGCCGGAGTAGTCATCTACCGTGACTACGCCACCACGGCCGCCTAGCCCTCTCCGACGCAACTCCGGACTGGCGAGGGCGCATTTGGCCGCCATCCGAAGGATCGCCACGGAATCGCCCGATCTGACCGCGCTCAACAACTCGACGTTCATTGACGCCACCGCCCGAACGCTCGAGAGTGCACCGTGTTCTTCGATTTCGGTCGCAAGCAACACTAGGGGCGATGGCGCCCCGTCATCCGCCATGTGCTGCTCAATCAAAATATCTACGCCCCGCCGGCGCAGGTCTGATGCTGATTCAAGTCGCGCGAGGAACAGGTAATCCTGGGCCTGCGCAAGTCGGGATCGCATTCCCGCCAGGGCGTCCTTTTGTGCGACCGGATTGCGCAGGCGAATCGCTTCCCGCAGCCGGTTTGCTCGTTCCGTCCCCGTCTTATCGTGCCGCGCCAGACGGGACAGCAAATCTGCAAGCGAATCACGGTACGCGTACTGCCCACGATTTGCGGCTGGAGCGAGTGCTCCTACAAGTGCATCTGCCGCTTGAAAGAGAATGGGCGGCATGTCGGTATTTGTAACACGCAAGGCGAATGGGAGCTTCATGCCTCGAAGTGTCAGGTCGCTCAAGAGCGTGGACCGATTTGCGAGGAACTCAGCGATTGCGGCCAGCATCCGGAATCGAACTTCGAACGCGAGGTCCAGGTCGATCTCATTCAGCTTCGCCAATGACGCTCGAGCTTTAGCCAGAAAACTCAGCCGCCCTCGTTCTGTTTGAGCATGCTCGATGAGGTTCAACCAGACCTCTGCGACGTTTAGATGCCAGGTGCCCCAATCGTTGTCGGGTACGTGCTGTGTCGCGATCCAACCCGCAATATCTGTAAGAACGTTCTTGTCATTGCTTGACCTATACATCTCGAGGCTCGCCTCAAGATGATACGAGGCAGCAGTGATATCTGACGATCGCTCCGCCGATGCCCGGAGATAGCCAAGAGCTGTTTCCAGGTGGCCGACCTCGACGGTAGAGAACCTTGCCGCTACTACGACAACCTTTCCGAAGTCGCGCTCCGCGGCGTGGCGATTTTCGTTCGACCAAGAGAGACCATCGGTCCCTGGAGCGATACAGATGAGTTCCTGCAAATATCCACGCGCCAGATTGGCCGCTCGTGTGAGTACAACTGGTTTGTGAAACGGCACTACATAGACGTTCTGGACAAGTGCGGCCGCGACCGCGCGTCTGGCGGCCAAGAGGTTGTTGGCGTACGAACCGCTGGACGATCGCAAGTATGCCCCCATGCCGTCGCCCTGCGTACATAACCGTTGCTCCTTGATGAGAGCTGACAGCAAATTCGCCGCAATGAGCTGGCGCCCCATGGTCCACAGACTCGCCAACACCGCAGGAGTGGTATCTCTGCCGACCCATTGAGCAACCGCGGCCGCTCCTTCCAACTCGATCCACGCTTTGACGGATGGCAGAAGGCTGATATCGATGCGTTCAATAGACCGGACAACGTGCGGGAAGTTGGCCTGCAGTTGCAGCACAATCGTCCGGATGGTTGGCTCCTCACGAGGACCTCCAAGGCGCGCGACTAGCTCCGCGGGCGTGGGAATTGTCACTCCTGTCCTCCAACGACGCGGTTGCACAAGTACAACGCGACATCACTTTCGTCGCGAGGACGATTCTCCAGATATGCCACAGCTCAGTCCCACACCTATCTATGCCGTTGCTTCGCACCCGGCGATCTCAGCGACAGTAATGACGAGTCTTACGACAACGCCGATGACGGGTGGAATCCCCGTTCAACCTGAACGATATCGAAGCCCAACTCGATCATCGGCCATTTGCTCGTCACCAGTTCAGGGGCCCCACACTTCGTTCGGAACGAAGACGCAATCACTGACATCGATAAGCATCAACGACATGGCACACCATCGACACTTTCCGCGGACAGGCAAATCGAGGCATCAGTCAACCGTGGCCGCGAGCGTTCAACGGACCATGCTGCAATTGTCCGCGGCCTCCGGACGGGCATGGTCTCGTTCGCCACTCGCAGCTGCCATGCTGTACTCATGAATGTCGTGGGGGTACATATTCAGTCGGGCTTCATTCATTTGGCGTGTGTCTCGCTCCAAGACGGCTCCGGCTTCCCGCAGCGGATTGTAGGGGCGTCCGACCGACTGAAGTTCTCCGACAACTATGAGGGCGCGGACCAGCTAGTTGACCTTAAAGATCGCGTTCGCCAGGACCTACGTGATTGGAACGTGGACGCCGTTGGTCTCCTCGAGACGTCGAAATATTCGCAATGGACCTATGCACATGCCACGACACGGATTCTCGCGATCAGCGCCGTAATGTACGCGTGCGTCGAAGAAAGATCATCCTACGACTTGTTGAAACCGACGTCAGTTAGGAAGCACTTTTCCCTGAAAGACCTGTCCCAACTGGACTCGACAGATGTCGGATTCGAATCGTCACCGGCGTATTGGACTACCGGCCTGGCAGACGCATACGCGACAGCTACGCTCCATAGCCAGCTTCTTGCGAACTGACAGACATCGGGTTGTCCAGAGCAGTTGTCCTTCGATTACCTTTCGAGTCGCTCGGAAGCATTCCTGAAGGCATAAACGAAGTGCGGTTGTACCGCGATGAACTCCTTGAATGCGACAGGGTGGGAAAACGCATTGATTTGTCGATGGTCGATGAGAGCAGCCTTCCGGAAGCGGCCACCCTTCAACAAATCAGCCACCGCAACGTAGTTGATGTGATCAGCGCCGTTGAGGTCGACAACTACGTGAACGATCCCACAATGCGAGTTATCGAGATCATCACTCCGTATTACAAGCGAGGAAGCATAACCGATGTGCTTTTGCGCGGCGAAGTCTTTTCCACCCATGATGCAGTTCTGATCACACAGGCGGCCTTACGTGGCCTGCGAGAACTACATGTTGGACACAGAATCGCTCATCGCGACATCAAAAGCGGGAATATCCTGCTCGCAGATGACCGTGTACACGCTTTGATCGCTGACCTCGGCGTCGCCGGTCGATTTGACAAATTCGGCGAGGTCGTCGCCGTCAACAACCCAACGATCTATAGCCCGCCAGAACTCTTAACAACTGGCGTATTAACAGCGGCCAGCGACCTTTACTCAATGGGCCTGGTCCTTCGAGAGCTCCTGGGTGGAAGGTTCAGGTACGAAAACTACAATCGCGCCGATATCGTTTCCGACCTTGAAGCTGGCAAAGTGCCCCTTCATGCCGAAGATCTTGAGCTGCCGATTTGGACGCCTACCAGTCTTCGAAAGGTCATAGCAAAGGCAACTCATATTGATCCCAAGAAGCGTTTCCAGGAAGCCAAACAATTGGACGAAGCGCTGGGACGGATTCGAATTGCCAACTGGAATTCCAACGGTGCCGGTGTCTGGGAAGCGACCCACCACGCGACTCCCGCCCAAAAGTATCGAATGGAGGCCAAACCACTCACCGACGGAATGAGAATCTCCCTGAAGAAGAGAAGCGCGAACGGCTGGCGACGGCCAGTTGGATATCCGGACTTCGATACCTCTAGTTTTTCAACTCGGGAGGCCAGAGCACGCTTTGATACAGCCAATGACCTTGCGGCCTCTTGAGAGCCCGACATGGCCCTTAGGCGCTTTGTTCCCAATGCCAGCTTGACGACAATTCAATTCGTGTGTTTCATACCGTCCCCGTCCACCCTTTCTCGGGTGCTAGAAACTCGGAACTAACGCTTCCCTCCGGCACCCGGCACTAACGCGACTTGTTTCATCCACGCCTCTAATTGGCGATCATCGAGGTCGTCTATGGACTCGAGTTCCACACCCCGCGTCGACTTACCCATCCCCACCGGCGTCACCGGCGGTACCGGCTCGAGCGCCGCGCCATTGATGAACATGAGCTCGACGTGACCGGCGAAGCCTCCGCAGCTGAAGCACCAGCCGTCGCCGACGCCGTAATACGCCATGCCCCACTTCACGGAGCGCTGGAGATCGGGCAGTGTCTTGGCCGCAAGCGCATCGATCGCTTCGGCGATGCCGCGTTGCGGCTGCGGGAGGCTGGCGATGTAGGCGAATACCGGCTCATCGCCGACCGCAGCTTTCGCGGGGCTCGCCCTGCCTGTCATGGCTTCCGGCAGCGTCCAAGCAGCATCGCCCCCGGCCGTGCCCATGGTCGGCTTTCGGACCTCGCTCTTGCCGATCTCATTGCTGTCCATGGCGAGATGATAATCCGCCCTCCGCCGCAGACGGGCCGATTGCGTGCGCTCGATTTTTGGCGCAGGATGATCGAATGACCGGCGAACGGACCTACCCGGTGTTGCCCTGCTCCGATCTGGACGACGCGCTCGATTTCTATACCGCGCTCGGTTTCACCGTCACTTTCGAGCAGCACCGCCCCTATGCCAGCGCGGTGGTCGAGCTGGACGACATCGCGATCCACCTGTTCGCCATGGACGGCTTCGACCCGGCGACCTCGTACGGGAGCGCCATCATCACCGTCGCAGAACCCGGTGACCGCCATGAGGCGTTCAAGGCCGGGCTGCGGGAACGATTCGGTAAGGTCCCGATCAAGGGCATCCCGCGCCTGCTCCCCCCGCGGCGCAAGGCCGGCACCGCGACCGGGTTCTCGGTCGTGGATGTAGGCGGCAACTGGCTCCGCTTCTACCGGCACGGATCATCGGAGGACGACCCGGCAGAACGGCGCTCCGGCCTCCTCCGGGTGATCGACGTCGCCGCCCGGCAGGGCGACTCGCGCGGCGACGAAGTCCAGGCGATCGCGGTCCTCGACGCCGGCCTCGGCCGGCACCCCGACGCGCCCCCGATCGAAGTGTTCGAGGCGCTCCTCTACCGCGCTGAACTCCAATCGCGAATCGGAGCGAACGCAGCCCCCGACTTGTCCGCCGCGCGGGCGCTTCTCGCCGAGCATCAGCTCGGCGCCGAGGCAGAGCGTGCGCTGACACTCGCGGTGGAGGCGGAAGTCACGACAGAACAACACAACGAGATGAGCGACTTGGACGAAGGCAAGACCGCGTACAACGAGAAGGACAGCCCCACAGGATGACTGCCAAAAAAGTTGCGGACGTCCTTCCGCTTTCGAGGATGGAACGATTGCAAACGCTCGATCCTCGGCGCAAAATGGAAGGTAGATCCTGGAGGGTCCACACGTTTGCATCGACGACCTGATTCCCGGGCTTTCCGTAAAACTCCAGATGGGACGGTGGTGCCACGGTGGCACAACCGCGAACGGTGGTCATCTCTCGCCAACGCCAGTCGATGAGTGCGACCGTCCGAGGCGAGGATTCCCTGCCGAAGGACAAAAGCCCAGATGGCACGGTGCCGCCGCGGTGGCGGCACCGTGACGAGTTGACATTCATTGCGACTGTCCGGTCAGGACAGCAGGGGCGTTCGGGCCGCAGCTTCAGTTCGAGGCGGCGAATCCCCAGATGGCACGGTGCTGCCGAATCGGCAGCACCGTGTTCAGTCTTCATCTCTTGGGAATGCCCGGTCGAGCAGTGCGGCGGTGGCCGGGTTCACCAGTTCGCTGCGTTGGATGTAGTGCATGATCGTGACCCTGGTGTCGGTGTGGCCGAGCAGTTCTGCGGCCAGTTCGACGCTGGCGTTCGTGTTCACCGCGGTCGCGACGGTGCGGCGGAACATGTGCGGGGTCACCCCGTTGATGCCCGCACCCTCGAGCACCTGCCGCAGCTGCCGGCGCACGTTCCCGGTGGTCAGCGGGGTGCCGTCCCGGGACTGGAACAGCAGGTCATCCAGGCCCATGCTCCCGACCTTGGCGAGCCGCCGGCGGACCGCGTCGGAGGTGAAGGTGGGGATGGCGACGACGCGGGTGGACTTGGCGGTTTTGGGGTGGTCCTGCCGGAGGGTCTGCTCCCCCTTTCGGCTGACGATGGTGCCGGCCAGGCGGATCGAGGGCACGGGGCTGGTGATGTCGACGTCTCGGCGGCGGATGGCCAGTACCTCGCCGATCCGGGCCGAGGTGCCGAGCATCACCTCGATGATCGCGCCAAGCTGGCCGTCCGGTTTGGGGCCGGATATGTGGTCTACGGCGCTCTCCCACTGGGCGATCGCCGCACGGATCACATTCACCTCGGGAGCCATGAGCGCAGCGGGGATGTGCGGCTCGCGGTGGAGGCGGGAGACGTGGTCCATGGGGTTCCGCGGCAGGACTTCGTGCCGCACCGCCAGCTCGAGGGCGAGACGCAGCACCACCCGGGCCTGCTTGGCGCGGTTGTAGGAAATCTTCGCGAGCTGCTTGATGAACTTGTCGCACCGGGCCACACCGATCTCCCGCAGGGCGAGGTGGTCGAAGGCGGGTGAGACGAGGGTGCGCATGTTGCGCTCGTACAGGTTCCGAGTGGTCCGGGAGATCCGGTCCTCCAGGTCGATGTCCTCTAACCAGTAGATCACCAGGTCACTGAATAGGCTGTCCGGCGTGAGCGACGTGTCGGCGGGTTGGAACAGGTCCCGGTCTGCGATCTTGGCCTTCAGCGCCCGTTCGGCGGCCTTGGCGGTGGCGCCGCTGGCCTGCACGAGGCGCGCGTGGCCGTCCCAGTCTCGGTAGCGGGTTCGCGTCGCGAATCGGCCGGACGGTAGCTTTCGGGTGGTGATGTCACCGAAGGTGCCGATGGTCAACCGTTGTCGAGGCATCTCAGTTCACCGCCGATCGGGGCGCCTGGGCTCGCTGGTGGGTTCGCGCTGTTGGGCGATCCAGGCCCGCACATCGGAGATGGCGAACTTGAGGTGTTTGCCGAACCGGTAGGCGGCGGGGCCTTTGCCGTGCACCCGCCAGTCGTAGACGGTGGAGATCGGGATGCCCAGGTAGGACGCCAGCTCGTGGACGTCCATCAGGGGCTCCAGGCCCCAGTCGTTGGTGGATGGAGAGGTGGGGTTCTCGTTGTGAATGCTCATACCCAGAAGGTGTGCCGGGCGATCCCGGACGATCGGGAGGAACCGACACCGACCTCAGCGCCTCGCACGACAGGGCGGGTTCAACGGCGGAAATGGGCTGAAAGTGATGACGTAGTGATGACACAATCAAATCTCTTAACCAAAAAAGTCCCGGAAACCCTTGAGTTTCCGGGACATTTGGTCGGGCTGACAGGATTTGAACCTGCGACCCCCTGACCCCCAGTCAGGTGCGCTACCAAGCTGCGCTACAGCCCGCCGTGCCCGACAGATTCCCGTATGGGCATCCACCGGAGGCAACTGGAATAGCTTACCGCGTCGGCGGAGTGCTCGCGTTCACTTTTGGGGTGTATCTGGGCGCGGGGTGCTGGGAAATGCGGTTGACAATGTTGCAGAGCGACGTAGTGTCTACCGGAGACAGGGCACCGGATCTCGACAGGATCGGTCAGCGCGTGGGATCGGTCAGCGCGTGGGATCGGTCAGCGCGTGGGATCGGTCAGCGGGTGGGCTCGATCAGCGGGCGCGGCGACGATTCCCTGCTCGCACATAGGTTGTCCATAGGAATGGTGCGTAGCGTGACGCGAGGTCGTCACCGGCCGCTCATACAACGAAGGAAGTTATGTCCCAGAACAGCTCACGTCCCCTGTCCAAGTTCAATCTCGTCTTGGCACTGCTGTGGCTGGTCGACGTGGTCGTGACCGCCGCGGGGTACCTGATCCTGACCTCCTCCAACGCCACCCAGGCCGAGTTCTACACCTCGCAGTCCTCCGACTACGTGGCGTACTTCTCCGCCCAGTCCGGCAGCGGTCTCGGTGCCACCCTGATCGGCACCGGCATCCTGGGCTTCATCATCACCCTCGCGGCCATGGTCGTGTCCCGGTCAATCGCCAAGAACGCCGTCGTGGCGCCTGCCGCTATCGATGAGGAGCCGGACTTCGACTTCGATGAGACCGACTTCGACTCCGCCTCCGACACCGACGAGAAGACTGCCGTGACGACGCCGGCTGCTGCCGCGCCGACCGTTGTGGCTCCCACCGCCGACACCACCTCGGGCGACGAGCCCACCGACGAGCCCAAGACCGATCGCTAGCTCCTCCGCGCGCAAGCGCTGACGTGGGAATGCCCGGGGCGGTGCCCTAACCACCGCCCCGGGCATATCTATGTTTGGGCCTCCCCCGCCCAAAAAACTTGTTAGGAAAGAGCTTCGAGGAGCTTCTGCACCTCGGCGTCGGGCAGCACGGACCACGGTGAACCGTCCGGGTCCGCGGCCGCGGCATCCGGGCTCTCGCCCTGATTCCACCATTTACTCTCGTAGGGAACCCCATCGAAGAGGATCAGGGCGCCCTTCTCGTAGATGGCGGTGCCGTCCCAGGTGGGGTACGTGCCGGCGGGCAGGGTGGGCTTGGGGATCGGGGTCTCCCCCGGCATCACCGGGCCGATCAGCACCCAGGGTGTCTCCCACTCGTTGAGCACCGGGTTGTCGGGCAGGTCACCGCGCGTCCACCACTTGGTCTGGTAGACGTTCTTGTGCCAGACCACCTTGGTGCCCTCGAGGTAGGAGGATTCCTCCGCCCAGATCGAGTACGGGCTGGTGTCGGGGTCGTCGACGATCGACGCGATCTCCTTGGCCTCGTCGGTGGTCACCGACGCCGCCGCGTGAACGGGGCGGCCGGTGAAGCCCTTGCCCAGCACGTCCACGAACTTCTCATCGCCCTGGTCGATGCCGCTGCAAGAGTCCGACACCCGGGTGAGGTCGGCGTAGTTCGATCCGCAGGTGGTGTCCCGGTTGAGCGACCACAACGACATCCGGCCGATCTTCTGTTCCCGCGCGAACGTGTTCACGGCGCGAGCGTCGTCGAGGTCGAAGACCTCGTCGGGCACGTCGTTCTGACCGGCCATGGGCGTCATGCCGATCTTCGACCACACCGTGGCATCCGTCAGCTCGGTACCGGCCCGGCTGTACAGGGTGCTGATCTGACGGTGCGCGGCCGTGACGGCGCGAATGGATGCCTCGGCCATGGTCTCGCCGGCGTCCTTGCTACTGCCGTAGTCCATGGTCATCAGGTTCACCCCGGCCAGGTCTACCTTGGCGTCGAGCATGGCGGTGACCGCGTCGGTGCCGTCTTCGGTGAGGCCGAAGGTGCCCACAGGCAGGGTCAGCCACACCGCAAGGTCCGCGCCGTCGGAGCGGCGGTCGGCCTGCAGGTCGGCGAGCGCGGTTGCCCGGCGTTTGGCCGCCGCACTGTCGGTGAGGTTGTCACCCTCGAGATCGAGGTCAATGGTGGTCACGTCGTACCGATCGAGCACCGCGGCGTAGGCGGCGGTGAGCTTCTTGGTGTCGGTGCAGCCGGTGCCCAGTTCGGTGTTGAGCAGGCCGCCGAAGGAGACGATGACCTGACCGTCGAGCTGGGTCACCCGGGCCAGGCGGCGATCGAGGTCCAGCTCGTCCGCAGCCTCGTCGAGGGTGAAATAGGTGCCCCAGCTGGGCGTGCAAGGCTCCTCGGCGTCAGCAACGATGAATGAGAGCACCACGTCGCTGCCGGCCTGGTCGGCCGACGCCTCGAAGTCGTAGGTGGGGGTGGCGGTCACGTCGACGTAGCCGGCGAACCAGGGGTCGTAGGCCTCGGCGGCCTGCGCCGAACCCCACCACTGCCAGCCGAGGTAACCGCCGCTGGACAACGCCACGACGAGCACGACGCCGAGCAGCACCCGTACCACCGAGAGACGGCGGTGCGGCGCATCGACCGCGGAGATGGTCGCGCGGGCGGCGGGCACCGGTGTGCCAGGGTCTACGGCGCTCATTTGAGTGCTCCCTGCTTGGCGCGCTTGGACGCGGGCTGGTTCACGAACGGTCCGGTGATCACTTCGACGTCGCTGGGCAGTTCGCCGACAGCGTGGCCGTGATAGATCACCGCCCGCCAGTCCAAAACGGGCTCCAGCGGTTGCGGCGCCTCGGCGGCGACACTACGTCGGGGGGCGCGTTCGACGAACATCCACTGGGTCAAGCCCAGCCAGACATCCACGATCGAGTTCCAGAGACCGATGTAGGCAACAATCGCGAAGATGGCCAGCAGAGCGTTAAACCCGGCGAACAAGGCGTTGCCCCAGTTCCCTTGCGACACATCCCGCCACAGTGTGAGCGCGGAGAACGCGACGATCACGTACGGCACCGCCACGAACAGCAGCGGGGCGGCCGTACGGTTGCGCACCTTGGGGGTGCGGGCAAACGGAATCTTCTTGCTTGTCACGGCCTGCTGCATCGACTTGAGCACGCCTGCGAGGTTCACCGGCAGCAGGATCAGGTTGAAGCCGTAGATGCGCAGGATGTCGCTGAACTTGTAACCGCACGAGCGGAGGTCGCTGCCCATCGCGAGGAAATACGGCACAGCGGCGAGGACCACGACGGGGCTGAGCAGCCTACTGTCGTACGGGTAGGCCAGCAGGAAGATCAGCCCGAAGCTGGACCAGGCGATGCTGGCCATGTAGTTCACCCGTAGCGCCAGTTCGATCACGCTGATCGGATGCCCCTGGCGGCGGCGCTCGCGCAGCTGGCGCCAGAGCTTGGGCAGGATCAGCAGTCCGCCGTTGGCCCAGCGGCGACGCTGCACGATGAGAGAACCGAAGTCGGGCGGGGTGGCGCTGTAGCTGAGTCGCTCGGGGTAGTTCGTCAGCGACCAGCCATGGGTGCCCAGGTCGATGCTCGACTCGGTGTCCTCGATCACGGTACGGTCCTGCACGTAGCGGCGAATTTCGAAGCCACCCACGGTTTCCACCTCGACGATGTCCTCCAGGGCTACCTTGCGGATCACGGCATTGGCGCCCACCCAGAAAGTGGCGCCGTAATGCGAGAGACCCTGGTGCAGGATGTGCTGGATATCGGTGGAGGCACCGGCGAGCCGCTCAATGCGGGTGGGGGCGCCGCGGAACGACGAATACGGCGTCTGGGTGACAGCGACCTTGGCGTTGGCGGGCTGCTCGAGGAAGTAGACCAGGCGCAGGCAGTAGTCCCGCAGCAACAGCGAGTCGGCGTCGAGAGTGAGCAGGTACTCGGAGTCGCGCACCACATAGTTCGCCGGCGCATCGTCGGCGACCGGGCGCAGGATGGTGCCGTCCGGCCCCTCCTCGCGCTGGAATCGGCGACCCATCAGACCGATGTACGCGTTGAGGTTCATCGCCTTGTTGGCCTCGTGTGACAACGACGAGAACAGTTTGCGCTCGAAGGTGTCCAGCTCGGCGGAGAAGGTCCAGAGCAACCGGCGGTGCAGCTCCAGCATCCGGGCGGCGCTCGGGGCGGTGCCCTCCCGCGCGGCCGCGGTCAGCGCCGCGCCGGTGAGGGAGAGTTCTGCGGCAAGGCCACCGAGCACCTGCTCCACGAAGAAAGTATCGACGTGGTCATCGATGGTCTCGGCGGAAGCCATCGCCTGCAACCAGCGGGCAGCCCACTGGTAGCTGTCGGCAAGGCGTTGCACGGCACGCTGCGTGGGCTGTTCGTCGTCAGTCAATTCGATCTCGCAGATCAAGAGCTCTTCAGCGAACCGGTTCTTCGGTACCGCCAGGGCCAGTTCGATGTCCCGGGCGATGCTGCGTGAGGACCGCAGCTGGGCGGCGACGGCCGGGTCGGTCGGGTGCGGCGGGTCGTCAAGCAGCAGCACGATGCGCAGATCGGGATACTCCTGCAACGCGGCCGACCACAGAGTTGCCCGCACCACACCGTATTCCTCGCTGTAAGAGGGCACCAGCACGGTAAGTGAGCCCTGGTGGTTGGCGAAGTGGCCGTCGAGTTCGGCACGGGGTACCCGCACGTGGTCGCGGAACCGTTGCAGTGCACCCTGCCGAGCTACCAGGTACAGCAGCGCGGAGAAGGTGAGGAAGGTCACCACGATCACGTAGGAGACGGCCTCGGTGGTGAACCGAAAGCTCTCGGCGCCGTGGTTGAGGAACTGGCGCAGGATCGTGTAGATGACGTACGCGAGCCAAGCCAGCACAGTGCTGATGATGGCGAGTCGACCCCAGATGATTTTGGCGTCGCTGGGGATGTCGTGAACGATGGGAAGGGGCTGGGTGCTGCGTTCGGCGCCGAGTTGGCGTTTGCGGGCAGGCGAAGCGAGGGACTTCGAGGGCACAGTGAATTCATCCTTGGAATAGGGCCAGGGATCTCGCTGGATCAGCGGTCGAGAGTTCGGGTTCTCGTTTAGACCAGGTGTCAACGAAATGCAGGGACACGGAAATGTCGGAAGGGCTACGTGGTGTACCCAGCGCCGCTCTAGGAAGCGGACGGCTGAGGGGGAACAGGAAGCTCGAGAGGCCGCAAGCTGGCGAGTCTTCCGCAGGTTTCGGGGCCGGCGGATGCTGCGGATGATGCGGTCGAACCTGGGCGTGAGCCCGAAGTTCTGAGTCACGTCGAAGTGGAGCACGCAGGTGTGGATGACGGGCCGGATGAGGCTCGTTGACTTGGTGATGCCGGTGGAACCGGGTGGGTTCTGCCAGCACTTAGAACCTAAGACAATTTCACGAGTGCAGGAAACCCCCTCGTTTGGGGGCACCTTCAACCTCAGCTTGCGGGTTCAGGTAACCATTTCCGCGCCAGCTCTGGGATCAGCTCGCTCTAGTTGCGCTGTCCTTGGGCAGCCCTTGAGCAAAACTTGCGCCAACCGTGCGTCGATTCCGCGGCACGAAAAAGCCGCGTGCCGGCATCCGAAGATGGCGGCACGCGGCCTGATCGAACCTGCCGGTGAGCCGGCGGTCGGGTTAGCGCTTGCGCTTCTCGCGCACCCGCATGCTGATGTTGATCGGGCTGCCGGCGAAGCCGTAGACCTCACGCAGACGACGCTGGATGAACCGGCGGTAACCCGGGTCAAGGAACCCGGTGGTGAAGATCACGAAGGTCGGCGGGCGGCTGGAGGCCTGGGTGCCGAACAGGATGCGCGGCTGCTTGCCACTGCGCACCGGGTGCGGGTGCTCCGCGGCCAGCTCGGCGAGGAAGGCGTTGAACTTGCCGGTGGCAACGCGGGTGTCCCACGACTCGAGCGCGAGCTCGAGGGCCGGAACCAGCTTCTCCATGTGACGGCCGGTCTTGGCCGAGATGTTCACGCGCGGGGCCCAAGCCACGTGGGCCAGGTCCTGCTCGATCTCACGTTCCAGGTAGCGGCGACGGTCGTCGTCGATCTGGTCCCACTTGTTGAACGCGAGCACCAGCGCACGGCCGGACTCGAGAACCAGGTCGATGACGCGCACGTCCTGCTCGCTGATGACCTCGGTGACGTCGATGAGCACCACGGCCACTTCGGCCTTTTCCAGGGCCGCGCTGGTGCGCAGCGACGCGTAGAAATCGGCGCCCTGAGAGAGGTGCACGCGACGACGGATGCCGGCGGTGTCGACGAAGCGCCAGACCTTGCCGCCGAGCTCAACCTGCTCGTCGACCGGGTCGCGGGTGGTGCCGGCCAGCGCGTTGACAACAACACGCTCTTCGCCGACGACCTTGTTCAGCAGGCTGGACTTGCCCACGTTCGGGCGTCCCAGGATGGCGACGCGGCGCGGGCCGCCCACTTCCTGCTTGGCGACGTTGGAGATCTCGGGGAGCTTCTCGAGGATCGCGTCGAGCAGGTCGGCGACGCCGCGGCCGTGCAGCGCGGAGACCGGCCAGGGCTGGCCGAGGCCGAGCGCCCACAGGCTGGCCGCTTCGGGCTCCTGGCGGATGTCGTCGACCTTGTTGGCGATGAGGAAGACCGGCTTGCCGCTGCGACGCAGCAGCTTGACGACGGCCTCGTCGGTGGAGGTCGGGCCCACGTTGGAGTCCACGACGAACATGACAACGTCGCACAGCTCGATGGCCAGTTCGGCCTGCATGGCCACGGACGCGTCGATGCCCTTGGCGTCGGGCTCCCAGCCGCCGGTGTCGACGAGGCTGAAGCGGCGTTCGTGCCATTCACCCTTGTAGGTGACCCGGTCGCGGGTCACGCCGGGGGTGTCCTCCACGACGGCCTCGCGGCGGCCGAGGATGCGGTTCACGAGCGCGGACTTGCCCACGTTGGGGCGGCCGACGATCGCGATGACCGGCAGGGCCGGCAGGTACTGGATCGCGTCGGGGTCATCGGAGACCGAGTCGAGGACGTCGAAGTCCTCGTCGTCAAGGTCGTATTCGTTCAGGCCGGTGCGCAGCGCGGTGGCGCGCTGAGTGATCAGGGCGTCGTCCTCGTCGAGGTCGGTCAGGCGCGATGCGATTTCCGGGTCGAGTTCGGGGATCGTCGTGTCGTCGAATTGATTAGTCATGCGAGTTCCTCGCGGTATTGATGACCTCTACAACCGCGTCAATGGTCTGGTCGAAGTCGAGATGGGTGGAGTCGACGGTGGTCACACCGTCTGCGGCGCTCATGAATTCCACTACCTGGGAGTCGGCGCGATCCCTCGATCGCAGCTGTTCCGCCACGGTGTGGGCCGATTGGGTTGATATTTCCGCAGAGCGCCTAGCCATTCTAGCCTCTTCGGTTGCTGTGAGTAGAATGCGGACCTCGGCCTCGGGTGCGACGACGGTGGTGATGTCGCGGCCCTCGACCACCACGCCGGGCTGCGGAACCGCCCGGGCGATGCGGCGGAACAGCTCGGTCAGGTGGCTGCGCACCGCGGGGACCCGGGCGATTGCGCTGACTGCGGCCGAGATCTGCGGTTCACGGATGGCGTCGGTGACGTCGGTCTCCCCCACCCGCACGAAGTAGGCATCCGGTTCGGTGCCGATCGTGTAGTCGAAGCTGGGCAGCAGTGCGCTGACCGCGGCGGAGTTCTGCGGGTCAACCTCCTGGTCGATGACCAACCAGGCCAGCGCCCGGTAGGCGGCGCCGGTGTCGAGGTAGCCGTAGCCGAGGCGGCGGGCCACGGCTCGGCTGACGCTGGACTTGCCGCTGCCGGCAGGCCCGTCGATCGCGACGAACAGGGGGTAGGAGTGCTTACTCAAATGTCTAACCGACAATCCGCCAGCCGCGTGCGGCCAGCTCAGTGGTGAGGCGGCTGACCGCCTCGGGGAGGATGCTGATCTCGGCGAGCCCGATCTGGGCTCCCGGGGAGTGTTCGAGGCGCAGGTCCTCGAGGTTGACGCCGGCCTCGCCGATTTCGTTGAACAGGCGGGCGAGCTGGCCGGGGGTGTCGTCGACCATCACGGTGAGGCTGGCGTAACGGCGGTCCTGGCCGTGCTTGCCGGGCAGCCGGGCCACGCCGGCGTTGCCGCCGGCGATCTCCTCGGCCACCTGGCGGCGAGCGCCGGGGGCGGATGGGTCGGCGAGGGCGCCGATGAACCGGTCCAGGTCGTCGCGCAGCGCGAGCAGGATCTCGCGTACCGGCGCGGGGTTGGCACCGAGGATCTGCACCCACAGTTCGGGGTCGCTCGCGGCGACGCGGGTGACGTCCCGCAGGCCCTGCCCGGCGAGGTTCAGCGCGGAGGCGGGCGCGTCGGTGAGGCGGCGGGCCATCAGGGTGGCCACCACCTGGGGCACGTGCGAGACCAGGGCGACACCCTTGTCGTGCTCTTCCGGGGTCATCTCCACCAGGGTGGCGCCGAGGTCGAGGATCAGGTCGTCGATCGCGGTGGCGCGCTGGTAGCTGATGTCGTCGTGCGCGGCGACCACCCAGGGCCGGCCGATGAACAGGTCGGCGCGGCCGGCGAGCGGTCCGCCGCGCTCCCGGCCGGCGAGCGGGTGCGAGCCGATGTAGCGGGACGTGTCGGCGCCGCGGGCGCGCAGCTCAGTCAGCGGGGCCAGCTTGACGCTGGCCACATCCGTCACGATCGCGTCAGGGAAGGCGTCGAGTTCACGGGCGACGATGTCGGCGGTCACGTCGGGCGGCACACACACCACGATCAGCTGGGGCGCGTCGGCGGGCGTGGCGGCGCGGCCGGCGCCGTAGTCGATGGCCAGTGACAGGTTGGTCGGCGACGCGTCGGCGAGGATCACGTCGATGCCCCGGGCGCTCAGGCCCAGGCCGATGCTGGTTCCCAACAACCCGGCGCCGACGACACGCACCGGCCCGATCAGGCGAGACTCGACCACGTTCGGCTCCAAACTTGCGCGGGTGACAGGGTGAAACGGATGCTGCGGGTTACTTCTGCACTTCGGCGCGGGACACCGTGAGCAGCTGACCGAGTTCCACCTTAGTGAGGTCGCGCACGGCGCCGGAGCGGAGGGTGCCCAGCTGCAGCGGGCCGAACTGGCGGCGCACCAGGTCCACGACGGGGTGGCCGACGGCGTCCATCATCCGCCGCACGATGCGGTTGCGGCCGGAGTGCAGGGTGAGCTCCACCAGGGTGAAGCCGTCGCCGGGAGGGCTGGTGAGGATGCGGGCCTTGTCGGCGGCAATGGGGCCGTCCTCCAGCTCGATACCACTCTGCAGCTTGCCGATGGTCTGCGCCGAGACGCGGCCCTCGACCTTTGCGATGTAGGTCTTGGCGACGCCGAAGGAGGGGTGCGCGAGCACGTGGGCGAGGTCGCCGTCGTTGGTGAGGATGAGCAGGCCGCTGGTGGCGGCGTCGAGGCGGCCCACGTTGAAGAGGCGTTCCTCGTACCCTTGCGTGAACTGGCGCAGGTCCGGCCGGCCGCTCTCGTCCTGCATGGAGGAGACCACGCCGACGGGCTTGTTCAGCATCACGTAGCGGCGGCTGGTGTCCAGCTGCACGGCGACGTTGTCCACGGCGATCTTGTCGGTCTCGGGGTGCACGCGGCGGCCGAGTTCGGTGACGACCTTGCCGTTGACCCGCACCCGACCGGAGCTGATCATTTCTTCGCTGACCCGGCGGGAGGCGACGCCCGCGGCGGAGAGCACCTTCTGCAGGCGGATGCCGTCGGCGGCAGCCTCGGGGTTGGTGGCGAAGTCCGGGTTGGTGCTGCTGGTGTCGGTGTAGCCGTCGTTGTGGTCGGTCATGGTAGATCCTCGAATCCGTTCGCACCGTCGGCGAGCAACGGCGAAATTAGTGGCAACTCGTCGAGCGAGTTGATTCCCAGCTGGGTGAGCAGCAGGTCGGTGGTGGCGTAATTGATCGCGCCGGTCTCGCTATCGGTGAAGGCCTCGGTGATCAATCCGCGGCCCAGGAGGGTGCGCACGACCGAGTCGACGTTAACGGCCCGAATCGAGGCTACCGCGCCGCGGCTGATCGGTTGCTTGTACGCGATCACCGCGAGGGTCTCCAGGGCGGCCTGGGAGAGCCGGCTGGGATTTTGGGTGAGCACAAAATCGGCCACCACCGGGTCGTGCTCTGCGCGAACGTAGATGCGCCAGCCGCCGGCCACCTCGCGTAGTTCGAAGCCGCGCCGCACGGTGCCGTCGACCCCGTCGAAGTCGGCGACCAGCCGCAGGATGGCCTCCCGCACGTCCACGAGCGGATGCGCGACCGCGGTGGCCAGGTGCACCAGGCTCTGCGGCTCATCCGCCACCATCAAAATCGCCTCGAGCCGCCGCTCAATGGCCACCGCTCCCCCGCCGCCGTTCGAGCGATTCCCGTCGGTCGAGCCTGTCGAGACCTCATCAAGGGTCGTCACACTGGCATCAAGACTCATAATCGCCTCCAAGGTTCGCAAGATTGTCATCCGACCAGCCCTCGGCATCCCAGTGCAAACTGAGCTCGCCCAGCGGTTCGAGCTGGTCGAAGGTCAGAGCCCCGTGCCGGTACAGCTCCAGCACGGCCAGAAAACGGGCGATCACGAGGCCCTTCTCGGCGCAGTCCACGATCAGCTCCCGAAACGTCAGGCTTCGGTTGGCCCGCAGCATCGCCACTACGATCGCCGCCTGCTCCCGGATGCTGACCAGCGGCGCGTGCAAATGCTCCAGCCCCACGGTCGGCAGCTCCCGCGGCGTGAGCGCCAACGCCGCTAGCGCGCCGAAGTCGCCCAGCGACAACGTCCACACGAGCTCCGGCGTGGTCGTGCGGTATTTCTCCTCGAGCCGAACCGAGCGCACATGGCGGGTGGCCTCGTATTCGAGGCGTTCGAGGAACCACTCCGACGCGGTCTTGAACGCCCGGTACTGCAACAGCCGGGCGAAGAGCAGGTCGCGTGCCTCGAGCAGCGCCACGTCCTCGGCATCCACCAGTTCGCCCTGCGGCAGCAGACCGACCAGTTTGAGGTCGAGCAGGGTGGCGGCCACGACGAGGAACTCGGTGGCCTGGTCGAGCTCCTCGGCGGCGTCGAGCCCGCGCAGGTAGGAGATGAATTCGTCGGTGACCCGGCTCAGCGAGATCTCGGTGATGTCGAGTTCGTGCTTGCCGATCAACGAGAGCAGCAGGTCGAACGGTCCCTCGAAGTTCTGCAGCGCCACGGAGAAGCCGGGCGCGGGTGTGCCGGCGTCGCCGATGGACTCGAGCGTGCCGGTGCCGGCCGTGCGGGTGTTGGTCGTGGCGGTGGTCGCCGCGACGCGGGCCGGAGCGGCCGAGGTGCGCTTAGGCGACCGCGCCACGCTGGATCAGTTCCCGCGCCGCCTGCTTGTAGGCCTTGGCGGCGGCGTGTTCCGGAGCGAACTCGGTGATCGGCACCCCCGCGACACTGGCATCCGGGAATTTGACGGTGCGGCCGATGACGGTGTCGAGCACCCGGTCGCCGAACGCGTCGACGACCCGTTCGAGTACCTCGCGCGAGTGCAGGGTGCGGGAGTCGTACATGGTGGCCAGGATGCCGTCGAGTTCGATGGCCGGGTTGAGCCGGTCACGCACCTTGTCGATGGTTTCGATGAGCAGCGCCACTCCGCGCAGGGCGAAGAACTCGCACTCCAGCGGGATCAGCACGCCGTGGCTGGCGGTGAGGGCGTTGACGGTGAGGATGCCCAGCGACGGCTGGCAGTCGATGAGGATCACGTCGTAGTCGTTGGAGACCTTGCGCAGCACCCGGGCGAGAATCTGCTCGCGGGCGACCTCGTTGACGAGGTGCACCTCCGCGGCGGAAAGGTCGATGTTGGCCGGGATGATGTCCAGACCCACGACGGAGGTCTGCTGGATGGCTTCCTTGGGATCCTTGGAGCCGCTCAGGAGCAGGTCGTAGATGGTGGTGACGTCGTGCGTGGGCACGCCGAGACCGGCCGACAGGGCGCCCTGCGGGTCGAAGTCGATGGCGAGCACCCGGCGGCCGTAGCCGGCCAGTGCCGCTCCCAGGTTGATGGTGGTCGTCGTCTTGCCGACGCCGCCCTTCTGGTTGCACAGCGAGACGATGCGCGCCGGGCCGTGACTTTTCAGCGGGGCGGGCTCATCGAACACCTGCAGCGGGCGACCGGTTGCACCGGTGGGTGGTTCCTCGAGTCCGGGAAGCTGCGTCCGGCTATCCGTTCTACGCGCCACTGGGCTGTCCTCGATCCGTCATGCAGTTCACTTGGTTGATTCTACCGAGCCGAGAGGCCCAGCCCGGCCAGATTCCCCGGTGTGCCGCCAGCTGCCTCGCCGGCTGAGTCAGCCGGCCTTCTTGTCGTCGGTGCCCCGGCGCACCCGCACCACGGTCTCCCAGCCGGCCACGAGCACGAGCACCCCGGTGGTCACCGAGCCCAGCTGCAGCGGGGTGAGCTCGAAGGCCGCGCCGAACGCAACCAGCAGCGCCCCGATGCCCACCAGGTACGACACGAGCAGCTCCCGCGCCACGACGAGCCGGAACAGCAGCATCCCCAGCACGTAGAGCGCCGGCCCGCCCACCAGGACCACCGCGGTGGACAGGGTCATCTCCGCATGGGGATGCGTGAGCACCTCTTTGTCGGCCACCGAGGTGAGCACGATGCCGGCGATGATCACGGCGTGCACGTAGGTGTACGCGAGCCGGGCGATGCGGCCGGGCTCCGCGGCGGCGGCGATGGCCTTGGCGCCGGCGCGTTCGCTGTGGTCGAAGTACAGCCACCACATCGCCACCGTCGCGCCGAACGCGAGCAGCATGCCCAGGATGCTCGCCGCCGAAGATTCCTTCGCGACGAACGCGAATCCGGTCACCAGCAGCGATTCGCCCAGTGCGATGATCACGAACAGGGCACTGCGCTCGGCGATGTGCGGGCCGGAGAGGTTCCATTGGTCGATGCCGGACGCGCCGAGTCCCGGCACCCGGAAGCCGACCCCGGCGGAGAGGTACTCGATGGCCAGGGCGATCAGCCAGAGCGGCAGCCGGTACTGCAACGGCAGCAGCGCGCCGACGATCCAGAACACGCTCGATAGAGCCAGCCAGATCAGGATCCGAACGAAGGTGCGGCGCAGCTCGGCATCGTGCCGCGCCACGGCGAGCACCATGAAGGCCGTGCGGCCCAGTTGCAGCACCGAGTAGGCCAGCGCGAAGACGATGCCGCGGTCACCGAACGACTCGTAGATCGAGACGCTCACCACGAAGCCCACCAACGACAGGCCCAGCACCACGCCGCGCACGGGCAGCTTGGCCGGGTCGAGCCAGTTGGTCACCCAGGTCGTGTAGACCCACACCCACCAGAGCGCGAGCACCAGCATCGCCGACTCGAGGGCACCCTCCCAGGACTGGTTCTCGTAGAGGTAGCGGGAGAGCTGGGTGAGCGCGAAGACGAAGATCAGGTCGAAGAACAACTCGACGTAGGTGACCCGGTCGGAGCTGGTGGAGTCCTCGGGCCGCAGCAGATTGCGGCGGATGCCGAAGCGGCCGGCCGGCGTCGGTGCGGGCGGTGGTGTTGAGGTACGGGTCACTCCCCCATTGTCACTGATGCGCCCCACCCATCCGCAACTATTGCCCGTGCGGACAAATGGTCCCGGCGTGCCGGGACCATTTGTCCGGAACAGGCACAGTTACGGCTGGATGGCCGGCGGGCGGCGCAGGTCAGCGGGCGCGGGGATGCGCCGTGGTGTACACGTCTCGGAGGGTGTCGATGGTGACGAGGGTGTAGATCTGGGTGGTGGCCACCGACGAGTGGCCGAGCAGCTCCTGCACCACGCGCACGTCGGCGCCGCCGGAGAGCAGGTGGGTGGCGAAGGAGTGCCGCAGCGTGTGCGGCGACACCTCGACACCCAGCTCGGCGCGTTCGGCGGCGGCGCGGATGATCAACCAGGCGTTCTGCCGGCTCACCCGGTGCCCGCGTACGCCGAGGAACAGCGCCGGGGTGGCCCTACCCCGCGCCGACAGCACCGGTCGGGCCCGCACCAGGTACGCGTCCACGGCGGCCCGGGCGAAGCTGCCGACGGGAACGATGCGCTGCTTGTTGCCCTTGCCGGTGAGCCGCACCACGTCTTCCTCGAGCATGTCGTCCACGTTGAGGTTGACCACCTCGGACACCCGCGCCCCGGTGGCGTAGAGCAGTTCGAGCAGCGCCTTGTCGCGCAGCTGCTGCAGTTCCTCCCCGTCGGTCGCGGCCAGCAGCGCGTTCACCTGCTCGATCGAGATGGCCTTGGGCAGCCGCAGGCCGAGCTTGGGCGGTTTGGTCTCGTGCGCCACGTCCACGTCCACCAGGGATTCCTCGAGCAGGAACCGGTGGAAGCCGCGCACGGTGCTTAAGATCCGCGCGACGGAGGCCGCGGTCAACGGCGATTCAGTGCGACTGCCCAGGTGCTGCACGAACGCGCTCACCTGCGGCCCGGTCACGGCGCGCAGATCGGTGATCTCGGCATCCATGAGCCAGCCGGCGTAGATCACCAGGTCGCGCCGGTAGGCGGCGACGGTGTTGGCCGAAAGCCCACGTTCAATCGAGACATGCCGCAAGTACGAGTGCACGGCCGGCTCGACGAGCGCGGGGCCGGTCACACCGTGTGGTCCCAGTTGTTCGGATGCCGCGGCCAGGGCAGGTCGGCCGGCGCCAACGACGCCCAGCCGCGAGAGCGGGAGGCGGCGGCAGCCAGCACACCGACGACGAGCGACGGGTTCTGCACCCGGCGTTCCAGTGCGGCGTCGACGGCGTCGTCCAGGGACACCCAGCGGGTGACCATGTCGGCTTCCTCGTCGGTGCGGTCGAAGGCCTCGGTGGCCGGCGACAGGCCGCGGGCCAGGTAGATGCGGATCACTTCGTTGCTGCCGCCCGGGGACGTGTAGAACTCGGTGAGCACATTCCACTCGGATGCGACGACGTCGGTCTCCTCGGCCAGCTCGCGCTGGGCGCCGATGAGGGCGTGTTCGCCGTCGACGTCGAGCAGCCCGGCGGGCAACTCCCACTCCCGCATCCGCACCGGGTGCCGGTACTGCTGGATCAGCAGCACCCGGTCCTGGTCGTCGAGGGCGAGAATCGCGACCGCACCGGGGTGGTCGACGTACTCGCGCACGATCTCGGCGCCGTTGTAGTCGAACGCGTCCTGGCGGATGTTCCACACGTGACCGTCGAACCGCACCGCACTGGAGGTCAGCGCGGTCGGTGCCGGCTCATCCTCGATGCGGGGCAGCAACGCGTCGGCTTCGGCGCGGGCGGCGAGGGTCTCAGGCATCTTCCTTGACCTCGAACAGGCGGCTGGCCTGCTGGCGGTCCAGGGCCGCACCGATCAGGCCGACGAACAGCGGGTGCGCGTGGCTGGGGCGTGAGCGCAGTTCGGGGTGGGCCTGGGTGCCCACGTAGAACGGGTGCTCGGCGCGGGGCAGCTCCACGTACTCGACGAGGTGGCCGTCGGGCGAGGTGCCGGAGAACCACAGGCCGGCCTCGGCGATCTGGGCGCGGTAGTTGTTGTTCACCTCGTAGCGGTGACGGTGACGCTCGGAGGCGACCGGGGCGCCGTAGAGCTCGGCAACGATGGATCCGTCGGCGAGGTTGGCCGGGTACAGGCCGAGGCGCATGGTGCCGCCCAGGTCGCCGCCGGCGATGATCTCGACCTGCTCTTCCATTGTCGCGATCACGGGGAACTCGGTCTCGGGCTCGAACTCGCTCGACGAGGCGCCTTCGAGGCCGGCCTTGTTGCGGGCGTATTCGATGACCATGCACTGCAGGCCCAGGCACAGGCCGAGCACGGGGATGGCGTTCTCGCGGGCGAACTTGAGGGCGCCGAGCTTGCCCTCGATGCCGCGCACGCCGAAGCCGCCGGGCACGCAGATGCCGTCGAACTCGGCGAGCATCGCCGCGGCGCCTTCGGGCGTCTCGCAGGTGTCGGAGGCGATCCACTCGAGCTTGACCTTGGTCTGCTGGGCGAATCCGCCGGCGCGCAGCGCCTCGGTCACCGAGAGGTACGCGTCGGGCAGGTCGATGTACTTGCCGACCAGGCCGATGGTGACCTCGTGCTTGGGCTCGCGCACGGCGTCGAGCACGCGCTGCCAGGCGGTCCAGTCCACGTCCTTGACCGGCAGGCTCAGGGCGTCGGTGATGTACTTGTCCAGGCCCTGCTCGTGCAGCACGGCGGGGATCTCGTAGATGCTGGGCACGTCGACGCAGTTGACGACGGCGTCCTCTTCGACATCGCACATCAGCGCGATCTTGCGCTTGTTGGATTCGGAGACGGGGCGGTCGCTGCGCAGCACCAGGGCATCCGGCTGGATACCGAGGGAGCGGAGCGCTGCGACGGAGTGCTGGGTGGGCTTGGTCTTCTGCTCACCGGAGGCGGCCATGAACGGCACCAGCGACACGTGCACGAAGAAGACGTTCTTGCGGCCCAGCTCGTGGCGCACCTGGCGGGCGGCCTCGATGAAGGGCTGCGACTCGATGTCGCCGACGGTGCCGCCGACCTCGGTGATGATGACGTCGGGGCGCGGCTCGTCGCTGGCCTGCAGGCGCATCCGTCGCTTGATCTCGTCGGTGATGTGCGGGATGACCTGGACGGTGTCGCCGAGGTACTCGCCGCGGCGTTCGCGGGCGATGACCTGTGAGTAGACCTGACCGGTGGTGACGTTCGCCGCCTGGGTGAGGTTGATGTCGAGGAAGCGCTCGTAGTGGCCGATGTCGAGGTCGGTCTCCGAGCCGTCGTCGGTGACGAAGACTTCACCGTGCTGGAACGGGTTCATCGTGCCCGGGTCGACGTTGAGGTAGGGGTCCAGCTTCTGCATGACGACGCGTACGCCGCGAGCAGTCAGGAGGTTGCCGAGGCTTGCCGCCGTCAGGCCTTTACCCAATGAAGAAACGACACCACCGGTCACAAAAATGTGCTTCGCAATGCCGTCTGAATTGTCCGCGTTTGTAATGTTCACCACGGGCTTCGATCCTATCACCTAGCTGGGGCCTCTCCGTTGGAGCGAGTTGAGTGGGCAAGTTCAATGAGCTCGCGAGCGTGCTCGAGGCCGCTGGCGGAGTCGGGCAGTCCGGAGAGCAGCCGGGCCATCTCGGCGGCCCTGTCGTCGCCGGTGAGCTGGCGTACGCTGCTCGCGGTGACCGAGCCGTGGCTGTCCTTGACGACGCTGAGGTGGTTGCCGGCGAACGCCGCCACCTGGGCGAGGTGGGTGACCACGATCACCTGGGCGGTTTCAGCGAGTCGGGCGAGTCGCCGGCCGATCTCGATCGCGGCCGCGCCGCCCACTCCGGCGTCGACCTCGTCGAAGACGAAGGTGGGCACAGGGTCGGTGGCGTTGATGACGACCTCGATGGCCAGCATCACCCGCGACAGCTCGCCCCCGGATGCGCCGCGCGCCAGTGCCCGCGGCTCGGCGCCCGCGTGGGGCTGCAACATGATGCGCACCAGGTCGTGGCCGGTCACCGAGACCTCGTCCAGCCGGTCGATCTCCACCACCAGGCGGGCGTCCGGCATGGCCAACGCGGCCAGTTCGGTGGTGACGGCGGCGCCGAGCGCGGCGGCCGCGGTGGTGCGGATGCCGGTGAGCGCCTCGGCGAGCCGCTGCACGAGGTCGCGGTCGGCGGTCGTGTCGGCGCGCAGGGCGTCGATCCGGTCGGAGTCGCTGTCGAGCTCGAGCAGGCGGCTGCTGCCGGTGTCGAGGAAGTCGATGGCCTCGTCGAGGCCGCCGACGAACTTGCGCGAGAGCACGCTCAGCTCGGCGCGGCGCTCCTGCACCACCTCGAGTTCCCTGGCGCCGTCGGCGTCCAGGCCGGCGAGGTAGCTGGAGAGTTGTGCGGCGATGTCGGCGACGATGAAGCCGGCGTTGGCGAGGGCCTCGGCCAGCGGCGGCAGCACCGGGTCGTGTGCGGCGGCCCGGTCCAGCTGGCGGCGGGCGGATTCGAGCAGGGCGACGACATCGGGCGTGTCGTCGGTGGATTCCTCGGCCGAGAGCAGTTCGCGAGACGAGGCGGCGGCCAGCCGGAGTTCTTCGAGGTTGCCGAGCCGTTCGGCACGATTGGCGAGTTCGCCGTCTTCGCCGCGCTGCGGGGCGGCGAGCTCGATCTCGGCGATCCGCAAGCGCAGGTCTTCGGCTTCTCGGGCCCGGCGGTCCTGCTCGGCGATGAGCAGGTCGAGTTCGGCTTGGTTGGCGTGCCAGCGGTGGTAGACGTGCTGGAAGGCCGTGAGGGCTTCGGTGAGTTCGGGGCCGGCGAACCGGTCCAGCGCCCCGCGCTGCGCGGAGGTGGACCGCAGGCGCACCTGGTCGGACTGGCCGTGCACGACGACGAGGTCACCGCCGAGGTCGCCGAGCACCCCGGCGGGGGCGCTGCGGCCGCCGACGACGGCGCGGCTGCGGCCTTCGGCCGACACCGAACGGCTGAGCAGCAGCTCGGGGCCGTCGAGGTCTCCCCCGGCGTCCCGCACCCGCTGGGCGACGGGCCCGTCGGGGGCGATCAGCCAGCGGCCCTCCACCCAGCTCTGCGGTTGGCCGGCGCGCACGGTGCCCGGGTCGGCGCGCTCGCCCAGCAGCAGGCCGAGCGCGGTGACGACCATGGTCTTGCCCGCGCCGGTCTCGCCGGTGATGGCGGTGAAGCCGGGGCCGAGCGGCAGGGTGGCTTCCTTGATCACGCCGAGGTCGCGGATGACGAGTTCTTCGATCATGCGGTCACCTCACTCACGTCCGACCGGGCCCCGCCAGCCCGTGATGGGCAGGTTGAACTTGTTCACCAGCCGGTCGGTGAACGGGCCGCTGTGCAGCCGGGCGAGACGTACCGGAACCGGTGAGCGTCGCACGACCACCCGGGCGCCGGGCGGCAGATCATGCACGCGACGGCCATCGGCGCAGAGCACTGCGGTGCTGTCGCCGCGGGCGAGGATTTCCACGGCGAGGGAGGAGTCCGGTCCGACGACGAGGGGGCGGGCGAACAGGGCATGGGCGCTCAGCGGCACGAGCAGCAGGGCATCCAGGCTCGGCCAGACGATGGGTCCCCCGGCGGAGAACGAGTAGGCGGTCGACCCGGTGGGGGTGGACAGCACCACGCCGTCGCAGCCGAAGGCGGACAGCGGGCGGCCGTCGACCTCGATGATGACCTCGATCATCCGCTGCCTGCTGGCCTTTTCGACGGTGGCCTCGTTGAGCGCCCAAGTTTCGTAGACCACCTCGTGGTCCACCTTCACCCGCACCGAGAGCGTCATGCGCTCCTCCACGAGGTAGTCGCGCAGCAGGGCGCGACGCACGGCCTCGCCGAGGTCGTCGCGTTCGCTTTCGGCCAGGAATCCCACGTGGCCCAGGTTGATGCCCAGCAGCGGCGCGGAGCAGCCGCGCACGATCTCAGCGGCGCGCAGGATGGTGCCGTCGCCGCCGAGCACGATCACGAGTTCCAGGTCGGTGGCCTGCACGGTCTCGCCGAGCACGGCGGTGCTGCCGTTCAGTTGCGGGCAGGACGCCAGCAGGTCGGCGCGTTCCTCGGCGGCCAGCACCGGTACGGCGCCGGCGGCGATCAGCTGTTCGCACACGGTGGCCGCGGCTTCGAGAGAGTCCTGACGGCCGGTGTGGGCGACGACGAGGATGTGTCGTGGCGTTGCGGTCATGCGCGTCACGCTCCCACCAGGATGGTTATCCGATCGATCCATTCTGTCGGATTAGTTCCGGTTGCACGTCTCAGCCACACGAGATACTCGTGGTTGCCTGCGGCCCCGGCGATCGGCGACGCGATCAGGCCGTTCACGCCGAGCCCCAGGTCCCAGGCGGCCCAGAGCACACCGGCGATGGCGTCGGCGCGAAGGCCGGCGTTGTGCACGACACCCTCCCGGATGCCGCCGCGACCGACCTCGAATTGGGGTTTGATCAGCAGCACGAAGTCGGCGCCCTCGGCGGCGGTGGCGACCAGGGCCGGCAGCACCGTGGTGAGGGAGATGAACGAGAGGTCGCCGACGACGAGGTCGGGTTGCTCGGGGATGCCGGAGGCTCCCGCGATGGACTCCGCGGTGGCGTAGCGCAGGTTGAAGCCCTCGACGAGCGTCACCCGCTGGTCGGCCTTGATGGTCGGCGACAGCTGGCCGTGGCCCACGTCGACGGCGATGATCCGGGCGATGTCGCGTTCGAGCAGCACCTGGCTGAAGCCGCCGGTGGAGGCACCGGCATCCATCGCGGTGCGGCCGGTGACCGGCAGGTCGAACGCGTCGAGCGCGGCAACGAGCTTGTGCGCTCCGCGGCTCACGTAGTGGTCGGTGGGGGCCACGGCGATGACCTGGCTCTCGCGCACCTTGGCGGATGCCTTGACGACAGGGCTGCCGTCCACGGTGACCAGGCCCTCGGTGATGAGCCGGGCGGCGACGGTGCGCGATCGCACCAAGCCCCGTTCGAACAGCGCCGAATCCAGGCGCTGCTCCCCCGTGGGTGAAACCGTGGGTTCAGCGGCGGGCGCCGGTGGCGTGCTGATCGGCACGCTGGTGGGCTGTGGCGCCGACCGTCTCGGCTCCGGCGCGTCCTCGTGCTGGGTCCCCATCTCGGGGTCTGGCTCTGGCGTGCTGGAGGTGGTCATTCGGCCTTCGATCGGGGCACGTCGCCACCTTCGAGGTGGTCGCGCAGACTGTCGTGCAGCTGGAGATACGCCGTGGCCCGGTCCTCGAGCGGCAGCGCCTCCGCGGCCGTGATGCGGGCCTCGAGGTCACCGTCCAGCACGGGCGGGGCGGGTGCGTCGTCGGTAGGCGCGGGCGCTGGTGCAGACGGCGTCGGGCGCGGCCCCGGGCGACCCGGGGTCGGCGCACTGGGCGGCCCGGCCGCATCTACTCCGTCTGCACTCACGCCTCCTAGGCTACCGTCCGAGATAGAGACTCTCCGGAACGTTGAGGCCGTAGATCGGTCGGCCGGACGCCCAGATCACGGCGCAGGCGGCCCGCAACAGGTTGATTCCGTCGTCGCCGACGGCCATGATCTCCACGTCGGCGCCGTGGATGCGCACGCTGGCGCCGTCGACCGTGACCTGGGACTTGTCCTTGGAGAAGACCGTCACGGGGTAGGGCTCGTGCAACTGGCGCAGGTCCTCGAGGATGAACGTCGGACGCTCCGTGGGGCCGGCCGCCAGAGCCTGCTTGGCCTTGTCGATGCCGGTGAGCACGAGCACCGACGGCATCCCGGCGCGGTTGGCGCCGAGAATGTCGGTGTCGAGCCGGTCGCCGATGAACAGCGGAGCGGTGGCATCGAAGCGTTTGATGGCCTCGAGGAAGATCGGGATCTCCGGCTTGCCGGCCACGAGCGGCAGACGCCCGACCGCGGTGTGCACCGCGGAGACCAGGGTGCCGTTGCCCGGGGCGATGCCGCGGGCCTGCGGAATGGTCCAGTCGGTGTTCGTCGCGATCCACGGAATGCCCGGGTAGTCGCCGTCCTGGGTCACGCCGGCGTTCAGCGCAAAGCTGGCCTCGGCCAGCTGGGTCCAGCCCACGTCGGGAGCGAAGCCCTGCACCACGGCGGCCGGGGAATCCTCGGCGGACCGGGTCACCTCAAAGCCGTGCTTCTGCAGTTCGTCGACGAGACCGTCGCCGCCCACCACCAGGATCCGCGATCCGGCCGGCACCTGCTCCACGAGCAGCCGCATGGCTGCCTGGGGCGAAGTGACGACGTCGGATGGCGCCACGGTGAGGCCGAGGTCGGTCAGGTGGCCGGCCACGGATGCATCCGTGCGTGATGCGTTGTTGGTGATGTAGCCCACCCGGATGCTTTCAGCGGCCTTGTTGAGGCCGTCGATCGCGTACGGGATGGCGTGTGGGCCGGCGTAGACGACACCGTCGAGGTCGGCCAGGACCACGTCGATACCGGCCAGGGGTGTGGCCGGCTCAGTCAACGGGCGTCGTTTCAGGATCTTCGTCCACACCCTTGGCGTCGTCGTGTGATTCGTCATCGGATGAAGCAGCGTCCTCGGTGTCAGTTTCGGTGTCTGAGATGGTGATGGTGTCGTCGGCGGTCTCGAGTTCGTCGGGTGTGTCGGCGTTGTCCTGATCGGACTCGTCCTCGTCCTGGTCGGCGTCCTCGTCCTCGTCTTCATCGAATTCTTCGTCGAGTTCGACGATCTCGATGGTCTCGTCGACGTCGCCGTTCAGAGCGGCGTCCGCGCGGGAGGCACGTTCGTTCCAGACGTCGGCCTCGTCGGTGCGGCCGAGTTCTTCGAGAACCTCGGCGTAGGCGGCGAACAGCTCCGAGCTGTAGGAGAACGCGGTCTTGGGGTCGAGCTGGGCGATTTCGAGCTCGCTCAGCGCGGCCTCGGTCTCCCCCAGGTCGAGACGGGCGCCGGACATGGCGATGGCCAGGGCCACCTGCACGCCGGCGGGCAGGGTGGAGCGGTCCACCGAACGGCCCAGCTCGAGGGCGCGGTCGGGGCGGCCCACGCCGCGTTCGCTGTCCACCATCAGCGGCAGCTGGGCGTTGGAGCCCGAGATACGGCGGTAGGTGCGGAGTTCACGCAACGCCAGGGCGAAGTCGCCGGTGGCGTAGGCCGTGATGGCCAGGCTCTCGCGCACCACGGCGATGCGGCCGGCGCGACGCGCGGCGCTCATGACGTGGCGGTGCGCCAGCTCCGGGTCTTCCTCGATGACCCGGGCGGCCATGGCCAGGTGACGGCCCACGGCTTCCGCGTTGTCTTTGGTGAGGGTCTTGAGCTCATTGCGGGCGATGCGGTCGAGGTCCTCGGACGTGATGTCGTCGGGCAGCTCGGGGTCGTCGTGACGCGGGCGCACCGAACGCAGCTCGCGCTGCATGCGCTGCTCTTCGGTCATCTCCTCTTCGACGACGCGGGCGTCGCGGTCACCGCGGGCGGGGGCGCCTTCGCGGGTCCACAGCTTCTTGCCGGAGTCGCGGGGAGCTCCGGCGCGGGTCGGCGAGCCGCCGCGGGCGCTGTCCTTCAGCCACGGCTTGTTCTCGGTGTCGCGCTGGGGACGGTCGGAATTGCCCTTGTACGCGGGACGGTCGCTGTTGCCCTTGTACGCGGGACGGTCTCCGTCGCGCTGCGGACGGTCGGAATTGCCCTTGTACGCGGGACGGTCGCTGTTGCCCTTGTACGCCGGACGGTCGCCGTCACGCTGCGGACGGTCGGAGTTGCCCTTGTATGCCGGACGGTCCGAGTTGTACGCGGGACGATCGCTGTTGCCCTTGTACGCCGGACGGTCGCCGTCACGCTGCGGACGGTCGGAGTTGCCCTTGTATGCCGGACGGTCCGAGTTGTACGCGGGGCGGTCGCTGTTGCCGCGGTAGGGAGGACGGTCGCCATCGCGCTGCGGGCGGTCCGAGTTGCCCTTGTACGCCGGACGGTCCGAGTTATATGCCGGGCGGTCGCTGTTGCCGCGGTAGGGAGGACGGTCGCCATCGCGCTGCGGGCGGTCCGAGTTGCCCTTGTATGCCGGACGGTCGCTGTTGCCCCGGTACGGAGGACGGTCGCCATCGCGCTGCGGGCGGTCGGAGTTGCCCTGGTACGCCGGGCGGTCGCTGTTCCCGCGGTAGGGAGGGCGGTCGCCGTCGCGCTGCGGACGGTCAGAGTTACCCCGGTACGGTGCACGCTCCCCGCCCTGCGGACGGTCGGAGTTGCCACGGTACGGAGGGCGATCGCCATCACGCTGGGGACGGTCATTTCCGCCGGTGTTGCCACGGTACGGCGGCCGGTCTCCGTCGCGCTGCGGGCGGTCGGAGTTGCCGCGGTACGGCGGGCGGGCGCCGTCCTGGTTGGGTCGGTCCGACCCTCCGCGACCACCCTGGTAGCCGCCGGTGCGACGATCGCCGCTCCCGTTGTCGCGTGCGTCGTTCCCGTTGCGTTCCGTGGGGGTCACTGTTTATCTCCTGTAGGTGTGGCTATACGTACCGGACTACTTCTCCAGCGTACGTTAACGGCAAAATGGCCACCCGAATGGGTGGCCATTTTGACTAAGTTAAGTCCGGCGGTGTCCTACTCTCCCACAGGGTCCCCCCTGCAGTACCATCGGCGCAAAGAGTCTTAGCTTCCGGGTTCGGAATGTGACCGGGCGTTTCCCTCTTGCTATGGCCGCCGAAACAATGTGCGATGCCCCGACACCAAGGTGCCGGCCATCAAGTCGTTTCGAACCATCAAGCTTCGATTGCTCTAGTCTACAGGACATCACGGCTGGCCGCCTCCGCGAGCCGTGAGTTAGGCACCGAAAACTCGCGCATCCTGATGCTTTTCTCACAGTTCGCGGAACCAGGGTGGGTGGGGGTTAAACGCAGAAAAGCCACCCCGGTGGGGTGGCTTTTCTGTGTGTTTCTAAGTTAAGTCCGGCGGTGTCCTACTCTCCCACAGGGTCCCCCCTGC